>NZ_DATEJS010000040.1:0-19314 GCF_035277845.1 Microbacterium sp. | reverse complement strand
GTCGGCATCAACTACGCGGTGCAGGATGCCGTGGCATCCGCCCGTCTGCTCGTGCCGGCGCTGCGCGAGCAGGACCACGACGCCGTCGACCGCGCCTGCGCTGCCGTGCAGCGGCGGCGGGAATGGCCGACGGCCGCGATGCAGGCCGTGCAGCGCGTCGTGCACCGCCGCATCGCCTCCGGGCAGCTGCCGGACGTGCTCGCGAACCCGCCGACACGCGGGCAACGGGCGTTCCTGCGCTTCGCGCTGCCGCTGCTGAAGCCCGTGCTGGCGCGGCTCGTCGGCTACGGGTTCCGGCCCGAGCGGCTCTAGCAGACGAGCCGCCCGGACCGGAGTGCGGCGTCAGGAGGTCGCGGCCCGGATGATGTCGGTGAGCCGCGCCTCGAGGGCCGCCGTCCACACCGGCACGGCGTAGGCGACCGGCCACATCTCGCCGTCGTCGAACGTCGCGCGGTCCTCGAAGCCGATCGTCGCGTAGCGCTCGCCGAACTTGTCGGCCGGCCGCAGGAACACCACCGGCTTGCCGGCCTCGTTCGCGAACGCCGGCATCCCGTAGTACGTCTTCGGCATCAAATGTGGAGCGACGGCCGTCACGATCCGGTACAGGCCCTCCGCGGTCGCGCGGTCCGAGTCGCCGAGCTTGCCGATCGCCTCCCGCACGGCCGCGACTCCCGCCTCGCGGTCCTTGCCCGCCTTCTCCTGCGCGCGCAGCTCCTTGGCGCGCGCCTTGACCGCTTCGCGCTCCTGCAGGGACAGTCCGTTCTCAGCCATGTCGGCATCCTTTCGTCGAGTGATGTCTCGACTCTAGGAACGCGGCGATCCGGATGCTTCTCGGATCCTGCTCGACTGTCAGGGGCGCGGGATCAGCGGCCGGTCTCGCGCGCGATCGCGGCCAGGAACGCGTCGATGTCGTCCTCGGAGGTGTCGAACGAGCACATCCAGCGCACCTCGTTGCGGGCGGCATCCCAGTCGTAGAAGCGGAAGCGCTCGCGCAGGCGATCGGCGACGCCGTCGGGCAGGGTCGCGAACACGCCGTTGACCTGCGTCTTCTGCGAGAAGCCGACGCCGCGGATGCTGCCGTCGGCGAGGCCCGCCTCGATGCCGGTGCGCAGGCGCGCGGCCATCGCGTTGGCGTGGCCGGCGTTGCGCATCCAGAGGTCGCCCTCGTACAGCGCGATCAGCTGCGCCGAGACGAACCGCATCTTCGAGGCGAGTTGCATGTTCAGCTTGCGCAGGAACTTCAGGCCGCGGGACGCCTCCGGGTTCAGCACCACGATCGCCTCGGCGCCGAGGGCGCCGTTCTTGGTGCCGCCGACGCTCAGGATGTCGATGCCGGCATCCCGCGTGAAGGCGCGCAGGGGCAGGTCGAGCGCCGCGGCCGCATTCGCGAGCCGAGCGCCGTCCAGGTGCACGTGCATGCCGACGGCGTGGGCGTGGTCGGCGATCGCACGCAGCTCGTCGGGCGTGTACAGGGTGCCGAGCTCCGTGGACTGGGTGATCGAGACCGCGAGCGGCTGGGCGCGGTGTTCGTCGCCCCAGCCCCAGGCCTCGCGGTCGATGAGTTCCGGGGTCAGCTTGCCGTCGGGGGTCTCCACCTGCAGGATCTTGATGCCGGCGACCCGCTCGGGCGCGCCGCCTTCGTCGGTGTTGATGTGCGCGGTCTTCGCGGCGATCACGGCGCCCCAGCGGGGCAGCAGCGACTGGATCGCGGTGACGTTCGCCCCGGTGCCGTTGAACACCGGGAACGCCTCGACCGGGTCGCCGAAGTGGTGCGCGAACACCTGCTGCAGGCGTTCGGTGTAGGCATCCTCCCCGTACGCGACCTGGTGGCCGCCGTTGGCCGCCGCGATCGCCGCGAGCACCTCGGGGTGCACGCCGGAGTAGTTGTCGGAGGCGAAGCCGCGCACGGCGGTGTCGTGGAGGGAGGTCACGAGGATCCAATCTAGTTCGGGTGGGTGCGAGGCAGAAGGCGGCCCTCGACCCGTGGAACGCCCGCCCCTCCGCGTTCGGGGGTCACGAATTGTGGGTGCGACCCGCAGATCGTGACCCTTGGGCTGAGGGGGTGGCGTCCTTCCGGTGTTCAAGGGTCACGTTGTGTGGGTGCGACCCGCAGAATGTGACCCTTGAACAGAGGAAGGCGGGGCCGGCTCAGGACAGGTGCGGCTCAGGACAGCCGGCTCAGGACAGGTCGATGACGGTGTCGTTGAGCGCGGCGGCATCCTGCTGCCACAGGGCGGCGAAGGCGGCGGCGAGGGATGCCTCGGCGCCGGCGAGGGACTTCACGCGGAAGATCACCGCGGCCGACCGCAGCGGATGCCCCGCATCCCGGGCCGCCTTCGCGTAGCCCTGCGCGACCGCGCGGGTCCAGGCCTCGGCGCCTGCTTTGACCGCGGCGTAGTTGGCACTGCCGGCGAGGGGCCGGGCGACGGCGACCGACGAGACGATCGCGAGGCGTCCGGCATCCGAGTCCCGCAGATCCGCGTCGAACGCGCGCGACACGTGCCGCAGCGCGGTGAGGGATGCCTCGAGCACGCGGTAGTCCGCGTCGGACTGGCCGGCGAGGCCGCCGCCGCCGCGCCATCCGCCCACGAGCGGCAGGATGCCGTCGAGCCGGATGCCGCGCTCCCGCAGCCGGGCGGCGAGCTCGGTGACCTGCTGCTCATCCGTGACGTCGCACACCTCGGGTTCGGCGCCGAGCTCGACGAGCGGCTCCAGGCGCGCGGCGTCGCGGCCGGTGGCGATGACGCGCGCACCGGCCGCGATCAGCGTGCCGGCGACGGCACGCCCCGCGTCACTGGTCGCACCGGCGATGAGCACGGTGCGACCGGCGACGGAGCCGGCATCGCGTGTCGCCTCGCTTCGCTCGCGGGGCGACCGCTGGTCGTCAGGCATCCTCCCCGCCTCCCTCCACACGGCGCTAGGCGCCGCGCGGAGCCTCCGACGCGGGGGCCCAGCCGCGGATGCCGGCGGTGGAGGCGATGACATCCTTCATCTTCTTGTCGAGGGCTTCGTAGAACATCGACAGCGGGAACTCGTCGTCCATCACGGCATCCGTGTAGCCCTTGGGGGCGCCGGCGAGGATCTCGCGGGGGAGGCCCTCCGCCCACAGCGAGGCCGGGTTCGGCGTGACGACCGAGCTCACCAGCTCGTACGCCTTCAGCCAGTGCACGGTCTTGGGGCGGTCGATCGACTCCCAGTACAGGTGGTCGATCGCGTCGCCGAGCTCCACGACGGCATCCGCGACCTTGTCCCACTCGAAGCTGAGCGACACGTCTCGCCACTCCAGCACGTGCTTCTGGTGCAGCCACGCGAACAGCAGCTGGCCGCCGAGCCCGTCGTAGTTGCGCACGCGGGTGCCGGTGATGGCGAAGCGGAAGATGCGGTCGAAGATGACGCCGTACTGCACGAGCTTGCCGTGCTTCAGCAGCTGCTCCTCGACCGCGGTCAGCTCCTCGCCGGCGGCCTTGCGCGCGGCGAGCGAGCGCTCGATCTTGACCGACTCGCGGAACGCGGTCAGGTCGCAGCGCAGCTCCTCGAGCGAGTACAGGAAGAACGGCATCCGCTGCTTGATCATGAACGGGTCGAAGGGCAGGTCGCCGCGCATGTGGGTGCGGTCGTGGATGATGTCCCACATCACGAACATGCGCTCGGCCTGAGCCTGGTCGTCGAGCAGGCCGGCCAGGTCGTCGGGCAGCTCGAGCTTGGTGATCTCGGCGGCGGCGCGCACGACCCGGCGGTAGCGCGCGGCCTCGCGGTCCTGGAAGATCGCGCCCCACGTGAAGCTCGGGATCTCGCGCATCGCGACGGTCTCGGGGAACAGCACGGCCGAGTTCGTGTCGTAACCGGGGGTGAAGTCGACCAGACGCAGCGACACGAACAGCTTGTTCGTGTACTGCGTCTCGAGCTGCGCGATGAACTCCGGCCAGATGGTCTCGACGATGAGAGCCTCGACGTGGCGCTCCGACGAGCCGTTCTGCGTGTACATCGGGAACACGACGAGGTGGCGGATGCCGTCCACGCGGTGCTGCTGCGGCTGGAACGCCTGCAGCGAGTCGAGGAAGTCCGGCACGCCGAAGCCGCCGGCGACCCACTTCGCGAAGTCGGCGGGAAGGGCGTCGAGGTACGCGGCGTCGTGGGGGAAGAGCGGCGCGAGGGCGCGGATCGACGCGACGATCGTGTCGACGAGCGCGCGGGCGGCGGCGTGGTCGGATGCCTCGGGCACCGAGCCGTCCTTGATCTGCAGCGGCTGCAGGGCGGTGGCGGCATCCTTCAGCGCGTGCCACGCAGCGGAGTTCTCGACGGTCGCGGCGGTGGTGCCGTCTTCGAGGACCTCGGGCTCTCCGATGATGGCCTTCGCGTCGTGGGCATAGGTAAGGGGCATGGGGAAACCTCCGATCCTGGAGTTCAGCCGGAAATATTCCGGCATATCGACTGTGATGGCGTTAATCTTACAGGCATGACGGATGCTGTCGCCACTCTCGCCCCCGCGCTCGATGACACCGACCTGAGGATCGTGGCCGAGATCTCGCAGGATGCCCGCGCGACCCTCGCACAGCTGTCCGAGGCGGTCGGGCTGTCGATCTCGGCCGTGCAGGCGCGGTTGCGGCGGCTCGAGACCCGCGGGGTGATCGCCGGGTACCGCCCGATCCTCGATGCGGAGGCGGTCGGCAAGCCGCTGTCCGCGTTCATCGAGATCACGCCGCTGCGGCTCGACCAGCCCGACGACGCCCCCGAGCTGCTCGAGCACCTGCCCGAGATCGAGGGCTGCTATTCGATCGCCGGTGAGGCCAGCTACATGCTGTTCGTGCGGGTCGCGTCACCACGCGAGCTGGAGCGGCTGATCCGCGACATCCGGCTCGCGGCATCCGTCTCGACCCGCACCACGGTCGTGCTGCAGACCTTCTACGAGCACCGTCCGATCGTCCCCGCGCGCTGAGCGCCGCCCGTCCGGGATACATCGCTCGGCGGATGCCCCGCGCCGGCCGCTCCCGTAGCGTGAAGAGCGTGTTCCGCCCGATGACCGCCCGCCAGTGGACGTTCGACGCCGTCCTGGCGGTGCTGTACTTCGCGCTGGCGGGATACTTCGGCCTGCAGACGGCCTTCTACTCCAGCGGGCGGCAGGTCGTCCTGGCGGTCGGGCTGTCGGCCGTGCTGGCCGGGGCGCTCGCGGTGCGGCGGTACGCGCCCGCGGTCGCGCTCACGGTCGCGTGGTTCGTGGCGGTCGCGCAGATGCTGGCCGGGCTCCAGCCGGCGATGTACGACCTCGCGATCTTCGGCGTGCTGTACGCGACGGCGGCCTACGGGTCGCGGCTCGTCTTCTGGCTCGGATTCTCGTCCGCGCTCGTCGGCGCGCTCGTCGCCACGCTGTACCTGCAGCTCGGACGTCTCATCGAGATGATCCGGCTCGGCGACATGGGCGCGCTCGTCACGGCGGGGTTCGCGTGGATGGCGGCATCCTTCGCCCTGCTGCTCGCCTGGACCGTCGGCGCCCTCGTCCGGGCCGTGCTGCGATCGCGCGCCTCCCGGATCGCGCAGGTGCAGGCCGAGTCGGATGCCGCCGCGGAGCAGGAGCGGGTGCGGATCGCCCGCGACATGCACGACGTCGTCGCCCATTCCCTCGCCGTGGTGATCGCGCAGGCCGACGGCGCCCGGTACGCCGCGGCCGCCGGTCCGGATGCCGCGGCCTCCGCACGCGGCATGTCGGAGGCGCTCGGCACCATCTCGACCACGGCCCGGGCCGCGCTCGCCGACGTGCGGCTGCTGCTCGGTCAGCTGCGCCACAGCCAGGGCGACGGGCCGCAGCCGACCCTCGCGGACCTGGAAGGGCTCTACGCCCAGGTGCGCGCCGCCGGGCTGGAGCTGCGGGTCACGGTCGATCCGACCCCGCGTGCCGACCCGTCCGCGGCCGTGCAGCTCGCGGTGTTCCGCATCCTGCAGGAGGCCCTCACCAATGCGATCCGCCACGGCGACGGTGCAGCCGTGGACGTCCGGCTGGAGTGGATGGCGGATGCCGTCGCGCTGACGGTGCGCAATCCGATGCCGGAGGACGCCGTGTCCGCAAGCGGCGGCCACGGACTCATCGGCATGCGCGAGCGCGCGCAGCTGGCCGGCGGCACGCTGGATGCCGGAGTCGAGCGGGCCGCGTTCGCGGTCCGGGCGCGCATCCCGATGCGGGCTGCCGACGACGCGCCGGGCGGACAGGATGAGCTGCGATGAGCGCCCCGGGCGTCATCCGGGTGGTGCTCGTCGACGACCAGGCGCTGTTCCGCGCGGGCATCCGCATGGTCATCGACTCCCAGCCCGACCTGCGGGTGGTCGGCGAGGCGGGCAACGGGCAGGACGGCATCGACGTGGTGCGGCGCGAGGCCCCTGACGTGGTGCTGATGGACATCCGGATGCCGGTGCTCGACGGGCTCGCCGCGACGGCCGAGCTGCTGCGCGACCCGGCGGATGCCGCCGTGCCCGCCCCGCGCATCGTGATGCTCACCACGTTCGATCTCGACGAGGCGGCCGCGCGGGCGATCCGGCAGGGCGCGTCGGGGTTCCTGCTGAAGGACGCCGACCCTGAGTTCCTGCTGGCAGCGATCCGCACCGTGCACGCCGGCTCGGCGGTGATCGCCGCCTCCGCCACGCGGGAGCTGTTCGCGCAGACGACCCCGCGGACGCGGCCGGTGCCGGCATCCTTCGCCGACCTCACCGACCGCGAGCGGGAGATCTTCGCGCTCGCCGCCCGCGGGCTCTCCAACGCCGAGATCGCGGCGCGGGAGTTCCTGTCCGAGGCGACGGTGAAGACGCACATCAGCCGCATCCTCACCAAGCTCGCCCTGCGCGACCGGGTGCAGCTGGTGGTGTTCGCTTTCGAGCACGGGCTGGCGTGAGCCGGGCCGGGTTCACCGACCGGCGCTCACCACGGCCCGCTCCCAGACCACCGTGCGGCGGTCGTCGCGGCCGACGTCATGGACGGGGCCGACGATCCTGACTGTCGAGCGCTCGACGGGGTCTTCGGCATGCGCGCCGACCCACACCTGCACGTCACCCGGTTCGACCACCTTGACCATGCGTCGGTCGATCAGCGCGAACCGGGCAGTGGGCACGCGGAACCGGAGGCGTGCCGATTCGCCGGCGGCGAGGGGAACCCGGGCGTAGCCGAGCAGCTGCGCCACCGGTCGCGTGACGGATGCCTGGACGTCGCGTCCGTACAGCTGCACCACCTCCACGCCGTCGCGGTCGCCCACGTTGGTGACGGTGATCTCGGCGTCGAACTCTCCGCCCGCGGCGCACGACTCCTCGACGACGAGGTCGCTGTGCTCGAACGACGTGTACGACAGACCGAATCCGAACGGGCGCACCGGTGCCGAGGACGTCGCCGTGACCTCCGAGTCCCCGCCGAGGATGGGATGCAGGTAGCCGTACGGCTGCGCGCCGTCCGACCGGGGGAGCGACACCGGCAGCCGTCCGGACGGCGCCGAGGCGCCGAGCAGCAGGTCGGCGAGTGCGCTGCCGCCCTCTTCTCCGGGGAAGAAGGCCTGCAGCACGGCGCCCGGCGCGTCCGGACCGCCGTCGAGCGCCCAATCCAGCACGTACGGGCGCCCGGTCAGCAGCACCATGACCACGGGGGTGCCCGTCGCGGAGACCGCCTCGACCAGTTCGCGCTGCACTCCGGGAAGTGCGAGCGACTCGGAGTCGTTGCCCTCGCCGACGCTGCCGCGTCCGAAGAGCCCGGCCTGGTCGCCGACGACGACGACCGCGACATCCGCCTCGCGCGCCGCGGCGACCGCCGCCGCGAATCCTGTCGTGTCGTCTCCCTCGACGGCGCAGCCCGGCGTGACGGTGATCGTGCAGCCGGTGTCGCGCAGGGCATCGGCGACGGTGGGGATGTCGACGCCGACCGGCACCCCGGGATGATGCGCCAGCACGTGGTTCGCGAACGAGTAGCAGCCCTGCAGCGCCTCCGAGCGGTCGGCGTTCGGTCCGATGACCGCGATCCGGGAGGCGGCCGGCAGGGGCAGGATGCCGTCGTTCGACAGCAGCACGATCGACTCCTCGGCGAGTCGCCGCGCCAGGTCCCGGTGGCGGGGCGTGTCCAGGTCGATGTGCGCGGGAGGCTCCGCCTCGTACGCGTCGGCGTCGAGCAGCCCGAGCTGCTCCTTCTGCCGCAGCACCCGGAGCACGGCGCGGTCGACATAGCGCTCGTCCACCTCGCCCGCGCGGATCCGCTCGCGCAGGGGCGCGAGGTAGGCGTCGCCGGTCGGCAGCTCGACGTCGATCCCGGCTTCGAGGGCCAGGGCGGCGGCGTGCCCGCGGTCGGTCGCGAGGCCTTGCATGACGTCGAGGAAGGCGACGGAGAAGTAGTCCGACACCACGACGCCGTCGAAGCCGAGCTCCTCATGGAGAAGTGTGGTGAGCAGTTCGGTGTCCGCCGCCGCCGGGATGCCGTCGAGCGCGGTGTACGCGTTCATCACCGACATCGCGGCGCCCTCGGCCAGTGCCATCTCGAACGGCGGGAGGAACACGTCGGCGATCTCGCGCGGTCCGGCGTGCACGGGCGCGTGGTTGCGGCCGGCCTGCGAGGCGGAGTAGCCGACGAAGTGCTTGAGGGTCGCGTGGATGCCCGCGCGCTGCAGCCCCTGCACGTAGGCGGTGCCGACCGTCCCGACGAGGTAGGGGTCTTCGCCGATGCATTCGTCGACGCGGCCCCAGCGCGGATCCTGGATCACGTCCAGAACCGGAGCGAGCCCCTGGTGGATGCCGAGCTGCCGCATCGACTCCCCGATCGCCTCCGCGGCATCCCGCACGAGGTCCGGATCGAACGAGGCCCCCCACGCGAGCGGCGTGGGGAACACGGCCGCCTGCCAGGCGGCGAGGCCGGTCAGGCACTCCTCGTGCACGATCGCGGGGATGCCGAGCCTGGTCTCGCGCTTCAGCCGGCGCTGCTCGGCCCACAGCCACCGCGCCCGCTGGGTGGGATCGACCGGGCGGGTGCCGTAGACGCGCGTGTAGTGGCCGATGCCGTCGCGGGTGGCCGCGGCGAGTTCGTCCGCACCGCTTCCGCCGGAGGTCATCTCCTCCTGCATGGGGGCGACCGTGCCGTTCTGGTCGAGCCAGTAGCCCACCAGCTGGGCGAGCTTCTCGTCGAGCGTCATCTGCGCATGCAGCGAGCGCACGCGCTCGGACACCTCGGGGAAGGCGGGGATCTCGGGCATGGATGGTCCTGTCGTGGTCGAATCGCGCACGCGTCAGCCTTTGACCGCGCCGGTGAGCCCGCCGACGATGCGGCGCTGGAAGACGAGGAAGAAGAGCAGCGCGGGAAGCATCGCGAGGGAGGTGAAGGCGAGCACCTGGGCGGTGTCCACCGAGTACTGCGTGCTGAACGCCTGGACGCCGAGCGGCAGCGTGTAGGTCGACTCGTCGCTCAGGATGAACAGCGGCAGCAGGTAGCTGTTCCAGCTGCCGATGAACGCGAGGATGCCGACCGTGACCACACCGGGGACGGCCAGCCTGAGCACCATCCGGAAGAAGAACGCGAGGCGGCCGGCACCGTCGATCGCGGCGGCCTCTTCGATCTCATCGGGGATCGCGCGCAGGAACGGCACGAGGATGATGACGGTCGTCGGCAGGGCGAAGGCGATCTGGGGGAGGATGACGCCCGCGAGGCTGTTCATCAGTCCCAGGTCCTTCACCAGGATGTACAGCGGGGTGATCGCCACGGTGATCGGGAACATCAGCCCCGCCGCGAAGAGCGCGTACATCGCGCCGCGACCGCGGAACCGGTAACGCGCGAGCACGTAGCTGACCATGAGGCCGAGCACCACCACGCCGATCGTCGTGCAGGACGCGGCGATCAGGGAGTTGCCGACCTCGACCCAGAACGTACCGCTGCCGAGCACCGTCGCGTAGTTGCCGAAGCGCCACGGATGCGGCAGACCGGCCGGGTCGGTCGTGATCTGCGCATTCGTGCGGAATCCGCCGATCACGATGTACAGCACGGGGGCGATGCAGACCGCCACCAGCACCAGGGCGACGAAGTACACGACCGGGCTGCCCCACTTCAGCCGTTCGCGGTCCCGTCGCCGAGGTGCGACGATCGCAGCGGTGACCGCCATCACCTGCTCCTTTCGGTGAGTGCGCCCGCGGTGTCGCGGCGCAGCACGAAGCGCTGATACACGAGCGCGATGACCAGCGAGATGAAGAAGATCACCACGGCCACCGCGTTGCCGTAGCCGAAGTTGCCGGCATCCCGGCCGTTGGTGACCATGTACGTCGCCATCGTCGACGTGCCGGCGACGGATGCCACGTACTGGCCCCAGACGATGTAGACGAGGTCGAACAGCTGCAGCGAGCCGATGATCGACAGGAACGCCCAGATGCGGACGGTGGGCCCGAGCAGCGGAAGCGTGATGTGGCGCTGGATCTGCCAGTACGACGCGCCGTCGATGGCCGCGGCTTCGAACAGCTCGGACGGGATGCCCTGCAGGCCGGCGAGGAAGAGGATGACTGCGAATCCGATGTACTTCCAGGTGAGGATGAACACCAGGGTCCAGATCGCGACGCCCGGATCGGCGAGCCAGTCCGTCTCGAGGAATCCCAGCCCGATCCGACCGAGCAGGGCGTTCAGGGCTCCGTTGGTCTGCAGCATCAGGCTGAAGCCGGTGCCGACGATGACCTCGGAGATGACGTAGGGCACGAAGATGAGCACCCGGATCGCCGTGCGCCCGCGCATCTTCTGGTTCAGCAGCAGCGCGAGCAGGATCGCCAGCGGCCCCTGCAGCACGAGCGACAGCACGAGGATGACGCCGTTGTGCCAGAGCGCCTGGAGGAAGGTCGGGTCGGTGAAGATGACCGCGTAGTTCTTCAGGCCGACGAAGTCGGTCGCCGGCCCGTAGCCCTTCCAGTCGAAGAAGCCGTAGTAGCCGGCCATCACGACGGGGAAGATCACGAACCCGACGAACATGATGATCGCCGGGCCGCTGAGCACCGTGATCTCCATCCGGGTGCGCCAGGCGGCGGCACGACGGGCGTGCCTCCGGTCCGGGGACACCGCGGCGCGCGCGATGCCCCCGGTCTGCGACAGGTCGCCCGCCGCCTGGTCGGTCTCAGCCGGTGCGCTGAGGACTCTGCTCATCGGAGACTCACCCCTTGGCGGCGGCCTGGTTGACCGAGGTGATGATGTCGGCGACGGTGCCCTTGCCCGCCAGCAGGTTCACGATGGCGACGTTCAGCGCGTTGCCGACGTTCTGCCCGTACAGGGTGTCGAGGTACTGCGACACGTAGGGCGCCTTGTTGTAGGCGGCCAGCAGCTGCTGCAGGTAGGGCTCGGTGACGACCTTCTGCGCGTCGAGGTTGACGGGCGGCGAGTTGAAGGCCTTGTAGTAGGCCTCCTGCTGCGGCGTGGTCACCAGGAAGTTCAGGAACTCCGCGCACTCCTTCTTCGGAGCCGTGGCCGAGCAGGAGTAGCCGTCGACGCCGCCCATGATCGCGGCGGGGTCGCCCTGTCCGCCGGAGACCGTCGGGAACGGGAACCACGCGAGGTCGGCGAGGGGCTTCTGGTCGGGGGTCAGGGACGCGATCACTCCCGGGTCCCAGCCGCCCATGAGCTCCATCGAGGCCTTGTGGTTCGCGACCAGTCCTGCCGAGCTGCCGGCGCCCTGCTGGGCGGACGTGGTGAGGAATCCGGGCTGGAACGGCTGGGTGGCGGCGAACTGCTTGAGCTGCTCGCCGGCGGCCGTCCAGCAGGGGTCCGAGAAGTTCAGGGTCTTCGCGGTGTCGTCCAGGGTCTTCTCGCTGCACAGGCGCAGGGCGAAGTTGTAGTACCAGTGGGCGGCGGGCCAGGCATCCTTCGCGCCCACGGCCACCGGGGTCACGCCGGACTTCTTCAGAGCCGCGTTCGCCGTGTTCAGCTCATCCATGGTGGTCGGGGTCTGGGTGATCCCCGCCTTGCTGAAGAGGTTCTTGCTGTAGAAGATGCCCTCGGGCAGCACGTCCAGCGGCATGGCGTAGACCTTGCCGTCGATCGATTCGGCCTTGATCGCGCCCGCGCCCACCGACGTGCGGGTCTCGGCGGAGAGCGACCCGGTGAGGTCGAGCACCTGCCCCGCCTTCACCATCGCGGCCATCTTGCCGCCGCCGCGCTGCAGGAACACGTCCGGCCCGTTGCCGGAGTTCAGCGCCGTCTGCAGCTTGCCGTCGAGCTGCTCGTTCTGGATCGACTGCACCTTGACCGTGATGTCGGGGTGCAGCTTGTGGAACGCGCTCGCGGCGTCCATCCAGTACTGCTGGCCGGGTCCGGTCGTGCTGTTCTGCCAGACGGTCAGGGTCACCGGCCCGCCGGACGAGCTGCCGCCGCCACCGGCACAGCCGGCGGCCACCAGGGCGACGCCCGCGGCGAGGGCGATCGCCGTCGCACCGCGCATCTTGCTCTTCATGGAAACTCCTTCGTCTCGTCGATGCCTCAGGTCTCTGCCGCGGGAGGAGCGCGGGCCGACTGGGCGTCCTCAGCGAGAGTGCCATGTCCCGGCACTCGATGTCAAACGTTTTCGATAACGTTTTCGAGATCCGCGTCGAAAACGTTATCTTCGCCGCCGTTCCGCGCCTCGAAAGGGGTTTCGGTGGGGTAGCCTGATCGTCGTGACAGCCGACCCCCGTCCGCCCGGCTTCGGCCGGGCCACCATCCACGACGTCGCCCGAGCGGCGGGCGTCTCGGTGGCGACGGTGTCCAAGGTCGCCAACGGCCGGTACGGCGTCGCGCAGCGCACGGTGGAGCATGTCTCCGCGGTGATCGAGGAGCTCGGGTACGAGACGTCGCTCGTGGCGCGCAGCCTGCGCAGCCGGCGCACGAACGTGATCGGCATCCTCATCGCGGGGTTCGAGCCGTTCTCGACCGAGCTGCTCAAGGGCATCTCGGCGGCGGCGGTGGGGTCGGGGTACGAGCTGCTCGCGTACGCGGGCGCGCTGACGGATGACTCGTTCGTCGGGTGGGAGCGTCGGTCGTTGTCGCGACTGGCCGGGACGCTGGTGGATGCCGCGATCATCGTGACGCCCTCGGTGCGTCTGCCCGCCGCGTCGATCCCGGTCGTCGCGATCGACCCGCACACCGGCCGCGGCGACATCCCGTCCGTCGACGCCGACAACGTCGAGGGTGCCCGGATCGCGACCCGTCACCTGATCTCGCTCGGGCACCGGCGCATCGCGCACGTGCGCGGGCGCGGCGACCTCCAGTCGGCGGTGCTGCGCGAACGCGGGTACCGGGAGTCGCTGGCCGAGGCCGGCATCCCGTTCGATCCCGACCTGGTGCGGGAGGGCGCGTACTGGGGCAAGCCCACCACCGGGGCCGCGCAGGAGCTGCTGAACCGCCCCGACCGGCCCACCGCGATCTTCGCGGCGAACGACCTGTCCGCCCTCCGCGTGCTGGAGGTCGCCCAGGAGCTCGGCATCCGCGTCCCCGAAGACCTCTCGATCGTCGGGTTCGACGACATCCCCGAATCCGCGGCGTCGACTCCGCAGCTGACGACTGTCGCGCAACCGCTGCACGACATGGGCGCGCAGGCGCTGCAGATGGTGCTCGAGATGCTGCGCAGGGGCGAGCCCGACCAGAACCACGTGCACATGCCCGCCCGGCTCGTGGTGCGCGGCAGCACGGCACCCGCACCGCGCACCTGAGCGCTCAGAGTCGCTCGGCGAGCGAGCGCGTCTGCCGCAGCCACTGCTCGGTCAGACCGCCCTCGTGGCCGGTGAGATCGGTGATCGGCACCAGCACGCCGTATCGGAGCGGGAGGGTGGGCGTCGTCCTTGCGATGTACGCGGATCATCCGACGGGCCGACGCGCTCGGCATCGGTCCGTTCGTAGCGTCGAGGGCATGGAGATCACAACCACGGAGCTCGGGCTCGCCGCCCGGGTGCAGCACCTCAGCAAGACGTTCGGCTCGGGGGACGGCGCGGTGCGCGCGCTCGACGGCGTGTCCGTCGGCATCCGGCGCGGGGAGTTCACCGCGATCATGGGCCCGTCGGGGTCGGGCAAGTCGACGCTCATGCACGTGATGGCGGGGCTCGATTCGGCGAGCTCCGGCCACGCGTGGATCGGCGACACCGAGATCACCGGGCTCGGAGACCGGGAGCTGACGCTGCTGCGCCGCCGGCGGGTGGGGTTCGTGTTCCAGGCGTTCAACCTGGTGCCGACCCTCGACGTCACGGGCAACATCCTGCTGCCGTTCGACCTCGACGGACGTCGCCCGTCCGCACTCGAGAAGGCCCGCATCGACGGCCTCGTCGACACGCTCGGGCTCGGCGAGCGGCTGCGGCACCGCCCGCACGAGCTCTCCGGCGGGCAGCAGCAGCGGGTTGCGATCGCCCGCGCGTTGGCGACGGCGCCCGACCTCGTCTTCGCGGACGAGCCCACCGGGAATCTGGATTCGCGCTCGGGCCGGGAGGTGCTCGCGCTGCTGCGCGCGGCATCCTCCGAGCACGGGCAGTCGATCGCGATGGTGACCCACGACCCGGTCGCGGCATCGCATGCCGACCGGGTGCTGTTCCTCGGCGACGGGCGCATCACGGCCGACATGCCGCGCCAGACCGCGGAGCAGATCTCGGCGCACATGCTCGCCGCCGATGCGGCGGGGGTGGCGGCGTGAGCGGGGGGTTCCTCCGCGAGCGCGGCATGGGCGCCAGCATCCTGGTGGCCGCGATCTCGTCGGCGTTCGGCGCGGTGCTGATCATCACCATCACCTTCCTGGGCGCCATGCTGCGGGCGAACCCGTTCCTCGGGGACAGCCACACGCTGGCGTTCGTGCTGAGCTTCATCGGGTTCGTGCTCGCCGGCGTCGCCGTGTACGTGGGGGCGATCGTCACGGCGAACACGTTCGCGACGATCGTCGCCGGCCGCACCCGGCGCATCGCCTTGATGCGCCTCATCGGCGCGACCGCGCGATCGCAGCGTCGCGAGGTCGCGTCGCAGGGCCTCGTCGTCGGGGCGATCGGGGCCGTGGCCGGCCTGCTCGCCGGAACCGGCGTGGGTGCTCTCGGCACGCAGTTGGCGGAGCGGATGCTGCAGCTCGGCGATGTGTCGTTCGCCCTGGTGCAGCCGCTGCTGTTGCTGCCCGCCGCCGCGGTGGCGCTGACCACGTGGGCAGCCGCGTGGGCGGGGTCCCGCCGGGTGCTGACCGTCACCCCTCTGGAGGCGATCGGCGGCTCGGTGTCGGCTTCGCGGGAGGAGGTCGTCCGTCGGCGCGGCCGCCACGTCGCCGCGATCGTGCTGTTCGTCATCGGCGGGATGCTGCTCGCGCTCGGTGTGGCGGTCGGATTGTTCTCGCCGCTCGGGGTCGTGGTGGCGTTCTTCGGCGGCATCCTGTCGTTCACGGGGCTCGCGCTCGGATCGACGCTCGTGATGCCGCCGGTGCTGCGGCTCGTCGGCCGGCTGTTCGGCGGGTCCGCGGCGGCGACCATGGCGTCCGAGAACGCGCTGCGGTATCCGGAGCGGTCGAGCCGCATGACGATCGGCGTGGTGATGGGCGTGACGCTCGTGACGATGTTCGCGGTCGCGACGGCGTGCATGAAGGCGATCCTGGCGGCGGCGGCCGGGGGCCGGATGCCTCCGCCCATGGCGAGCGTCATGGATTCGTTCGGGAACATCATGATGGGGCTCGTCGGGGTGTCCGCGGTGATCGCCGCCGTCGGGCTGGTGAACCTTCTGACGATCGGCATCGTACAGCGGCGCCGCGAACTCGGCCTGCTGCGGGCGCTCGGCCTGTCGTCGGGGCAGATCCGCCGGATGGTGTTGCTGGAGGCCGCGCACATCACGATCACCGCGCTGATCTCGGGCCTCGCGCTGGGCACCCTGTACGGCTGGGTCGCCGCGCAATCGCTGCTCGGATCGGTGTCCGTGCATGCGGGCGGCACGGTCGGAGCGGGTCTCATCGCGCCGACGGTGCCGCTGGTGCCGGTGCTCGTGATCGTGGCGGCGACCGGGATCCTGACCCTCGTCGCCGCCGCGGTGCCGACACGGCTCGCCACGCGGGTCTCGCCGGTCGAGGCGCTCGCGGTCTGACACGCCCGGCATGCCCCTGTCGGGTGGGAGCAGACGGGGGCATGCTTGGTGCCATGCAGATCGACATTCTGGAGCATGAGCCGCCCTACCGCGTCGGCGTGATCATCGGCAGCCTCTCGAAGGAGTCCATCAACAGGCGTCTCGCCGGGGCCCTGGAGAAGCTGGCACCCGCCGAGTTCGAGTTCTTCGAGATCGACTACAGTCGGCTGCCGCTGTACAACCGGGACTACGACGCCGACTACCCGGCGGAGGCCCTCGAGTTCAAGGCGCAGATCCAGAGCGCGGATGCCATCCTGTTCGTCACGCCCGAGTACAACCGCTCCCTGCCGGGCGCGCTGAAGAACGCGATCGACTGGGGCAGCCGGCCGTGGGGGCAGAACGCGTGGGCGGACAAGCCGACCGGGGTCGTCGGCGCCTCGCCGGGCGCGATCGGCACTGCGGTCGGGCAGCAGTCGCTGCGTTCGACGCTGAGCTTCCTCAACGCGCGGCAGATGACGTCGCCGGAGGCATACGTCACCTATACGCCCGGACTCGTCGACGACGACGGGAACGTCACCGTGGAATCGACGCGGGAGTTCCTGTCGATGGTGATGGAGAAGTTCCTCGAGTTCACGCTTCGGGTGCTGACCGTCATCCCACGCGCCTGACCTTTCGGACTCACCGACCTCCGACATTCGAATCTGCCCTCGATACGCTGCAACCTGTCACGACGTCACGATGGTCGGCAGGCCGTACGACGCACCCGGGTGCGACCGCCCCAGCGACCGCTCGGTCACGATGCTCGCCGATGCCCGCCGCACGGGCTCGAGGGCGCGGATCACCCCGGCCGCTTCCGTCAGGACCGTGGCGAGGTCGTCGTCGCTCATGTCCGCCATCACGGTGCGCACGCCGGCCGCCGAGGTGTCGCCGAGCAACGAGTGCAACACGGTCAAGTGCTGCTCGATGGAGGTGAAGGTGCTCATGGTCGCACTCTCGCACGGGCCTCCGACATCGCCGCCGCCGCGCGACACGCCGTCAGACGCCTGCAGGATGAGGGATGCTGGTGGGATGCCGTCGCCCTTCGATCAGTCCCGCTACCAGGTGCGTCTCGAACACGGCCCCGACGGCCTGCGGCGCCTCGCACCCTCCGACGTGATCGTGATCGTCGACGTGCTGGATGCCTCCGTGCAGGCGATCGACGCCGCCACGGCCGATGCCGACCTCGCCGTGACGGACCTCAGCGACGGCGCGCAGACCATCATCGCCGCGACGCAGGCTCCCGTGCTGCTCTTCGGCGGCCTGCGCAACGCGTCCGCGATCGCCGCCGCGATCCTGGCGGAGCAGGAGCGTCGCGCCGAGCGCACGAGCGTCGCGCTCGTGGCCTCCACACCGGGCGGGCGGTTCGCGGCGGAGAATCAGCTCGCGGCCGGCGCGATCGTCGACGCCCTCGCGGCTCGCGGCATCGACCACAGTTCTCCCGAGGCGGCCGTCGCGTGCGAGGCGTTCCGGGCGCTGCGCAGCGCCGTGCGGCACATGATCACGGCAGCCGGCACCGGGCAGTTCCTCGTCGACGAGGGCCGGCGTGAAGCCGTGCTCGCCCAGGCGCGCATCGATGACACGGACATGGTGCCGGTGCTGCGGAACGGAGCCGTCGTCCGCCTCTGACCCGGCCGCGCCACGCCCCTCGTCACGCGGTGGAATGCGTCACCGCATCCCCCGCCCCGATCATCCGGCGCGGTGCAGCACCTCGCAGTCCGCACCCGGGGACAGCACGCCCTCGTGTCCGTCGTCGTACCGGATCACGAGCAGCTGGTCGTCGTCCGTTCCCCGGATCTCGATCACCTCGCCCAGATGGTCCGCCATTCCGACCACCCGGCCGTGAACGCGGATGCGGTCTCCCACTGTCGCTCGCATCTCGACCTCCTCTTCCGACCAACGGTACGCCGCGGACGGTCGCGCGTGTCGGGATCGTGCGGCCGGATCAGCGCGGCGTCATCGCCTCGCGTCGGGTGGCCGCGCTGATCTCGCGCCGCGTCCAGCGGAAGGCGAACCGCTCGTCGAAGCGCCGCGCGCACTTGGCGCACGACAGCGCCCGGGTGGGGCGTCGGTGTCGGTACACGGTGTGCCCGGACGGGCACACCCCCACCCAGGGCGCGAGCTCCACCGCGGTCTCGCCGTGGTGGGTGACGCCGCCGCGGTAGCCGAGTCCCGCTGCGATGCGTCTCCAGCGGGGGCCGTGGCCGGCCTCCGTGCCCGCCAGCGCATGCGCGACCTCGTGCAGGAGGGTCTGCCGGTTGGTCTCGTCGTCGTACCGCGCGGCGAGGTACTTCGACACGGTGATCCGATGGTGCGTGTAGTTGCACGCGCCCGCCCGGCGCTTGGCGCTGTCGAACCCGAAGGTCCACGGTGCACCCAGGTGGGCGGAGATCAGCGCGTCGGCCCAGTCGCGCACATCCTGCAGATCAGACATGCCGGAACACTAGAACGAACCTACGACATCGAGGGGTCAGGCCGAGACGGCGACCTTGGCCCGGCGGCGCTCGGCGGCATCCACCGCCTGCAGCGTCGTCTGCAGGGCCTCCTCGGGGGCGCCCGCCTCCTGGCGGAGGAACAGAGCCTGCTTGAAGTCCGACCGGGCTTCGTCGAAGCGGCCCATGTCGTAGTAGACCTTGCCGCGGTGCTGCAGGGCGAACGCGCCGACGTTCGGCCAGCCCTGGCCCTGGGCCTCGTCCGCGCACGTGTCCAGCTCGGCGATGGCCGCACCGAAGGACCCCCGCACCTGCAGCACGGTGGCGTGCAGCACCCGGGCGCGCAGCAGGTCTTTGCGGGTGCCGGCCATGCGGGCCTGGCGCACCGCGAGCTCGGCGTAGGACAGCGCGGGATCGAGGTCCCCGAGCACCTTCAGCAGCCAGACGCGTTCCAGCAGGGCGGGGAGGCTCCGCTGCTCGCCGAGCGCGTCGAGACGCTCGCGGCATTCGCGCTGATCGACGATCTCCCGCAGCGTTTCGGGGTCGTATCCGCGGATCGTGCTCACGAGTCCTCCCTGAGTCCGGCGTGCTGTCGTCCCAGTCTGACCGACGGCGCTGGGAGCTTCGCCGGGGCACGCCGCACACGACCGGATGCACGACGAAACCGCACCGTCGCCCGCAATGCACGCCTGTGGGACGATGCGGACATGGATGACGCCACCCGCCACGAGCTGGATGCGCTCCGGACCCGCGCCTACGGTCCCGCGGCCGACATCGCCTCCGATCCCGCCGCGCAGCTTCGCCTGCGAGAACTCGAAGCCGGCCTCCGCG
>NZ_DATEJS010000039.1:0-14896 GCF_035277845.1 Microbacterium sp. | reverse complement strand
CGGGGCGGGCTCGGCGACCGGCGGCGCGACCGGCGGCGCGACCTGCACCACCGGGCCGTACGCCGTGCCGGGGCTGACCCCGATTCCCTGCCGGATCTCGCCGGGGTTGGTGGTGGTCATGTCACTCGGCGTCCAGGTCGGTCGCCAGCAGCGTGACGAGCTGGTCGAGCACGGCGTCGGCTCCGTCGCCCGAAGCGGTGAGCACGACCTCCTCGCCATGGGTGGCGCCGAGCGCCATCACCCCGAGGATGCTGGTGGCGTCCACGGCATCCTGACCCGGGCGGCCGATCTCGACGTCGAGGCCGGAACCGGCCGCGGCTTCGACGAACAGGGCCGCGGGGCGGGCGTGCAGGCCGACGGACGAGGCGATGGTGACGGTGCGGGTGGCCATGATGTTCTCCTTCGAAAAGAGGCGGATGGGTGTCAGACGGCGACCGACTCGGTGACCGGTTCCACGCCGGCGGCGATGGCCCGGTTCTGAGCCACAGTCTTCAGGATGATGACGATCAGCGCCATGACCGCGACGCCCACGGCGAGGGCGAGCAGGAACAGCAGCGGCTGGCCGATGAGCGGCAGCACCCAGATGCCGCCGTGCGGGGCGCGCAGGGTCGCACCGAGGATCATCGACAGCCCGCCGGTGACGGCCGAGCCGATGACGGAGGAGACGATGATGCGGATCGGGTCGGCGGCCGCGAAGGGGATCGCGCCCTCCGAGATGAACGAGAACCCGAGCAGCCACGCCGCCTTGCCGTTCTCGCGCTCGGGCTCGGTGAACAGCCGGGGGCGCACGGCGGTGGCGAGTGCCATCGCGAGGGGCGCGACCATGCCGGCGGCCATCACCGCGGCCATGATCTTCAGCTGCGGCGCGTTCGTCAGGGTGCCGGCGGCGAGCAGGCCGGTCGTCGCGAAGGTGTAGGCGGTCTTGTTGACCGGTCCGCCGAGGTCGAAGCCCATCATGGCGCCGAGGATGAGGCCCAGGATGAGGGCGCCCGCACCGCTCATGCTGTTCAGCCACCCGTTGAGCTGGGTCATCAGCCAGACGATGGGGCGACCGAGGATCGTGATGAACAGGCCCGCGGTGATGAGGGTGGACAGCAGCGGGATGACGACGACGGGCATGACGCCGCGGACGCCCTTGTGCACCCTCCAGTGCGCGATCCAGCGGGCGACGAACCCGGCCACGAAACCGGTGACGAGGCCGCCGAGGAAGCCCGCGTTCATGGACGCCGCGATCGCGCCGCCGACGATGCCGGGGACGAGTCCCGGCCGGTCGGCGATCGCGAAGGCGATGAACCCGGACAGGATCGGCACGAGGAAGCCGAACGAGGCCGAGCCCATCACGAACAGCAGGGCAGCCCACGAGGTGAGGCTCACCGGGTTGAAGTGCTGTGCGATGTTGAAGGCGTCCGGCGAGGTCAGGTTGAACTTGACGATCTGGATCGCGCCGTTCGCGCCGAGCGCGATCTGGGCGACCATGAACGACAGGGCGATCAGGATGCCGCCCGCGGCGACGAACGGGATCATGTACGAGACACCGGTCATCAGCCACTGGCGGATCTTCGTGCCCACCCGGGCCTCGTTGTCGACCTTGGTGGTGAGGCCGCTCGCGGCGCTCGCTGCGGCTGCCTGCGCGGCCTTGGCCGGGTCGGCCTGCCATTCCGCGGCGAGCGTCGCCGCACGGGCGATCAGCTCGGGGCCGTCGGAGATGGCCTTCTTCACGCCGACGTCGACCGTGGGCTTGCCGGCGAACCGGCCGATGTCCTTCACGGCGAGGTCGTGCGCGAACACGACGGCGTCGGCTTCGGCGATCTCGGCGCGGCTCAGCGGGGTCGAGCCCGCGGAGCCCTGCGTCTCCACCTTGATGGTGTGACCGGCCTCGACGGCTGCGCGCTCGAGAGCCTCGGCCGCCATGTAGGTGTGCGCGATGCCGGTCGGGCAGGAGGTGACGCCGACGAGCTTCAGGGAGCGGGCGGCGGGGACGTCGCTGGCGGTGGTCTCCGCCGCGGGGTCCGCGGATGCCGCGGGGGCGGGCTTCGGAGCGTCGTCGAGCTGCACGTTCGCGTTGACCACGGCGACCACCTCGGCGGCGGTCGTGGCACCCTGGAGCGCCTCGCGGAACTCGGTGCGCATCAGGGCGCGGGCGAGCTTCGGCAGCATCTGCATGTGCGCGTCACCGCCGCCTTCCGGGGCCGCGATGAGGAACACCAGGTGCGCGGGACCGTCCTTGGCTCCCCAGTCGATGCCCTCCGTGGTGCGCCCGAAGACGAGGGAGGGCTCGGTGATGGCGGCGCTGCGGGCGTGCGGGATTCCGATGCCGCCGGGGAGCCCGGTGGCCATCTTCGTCTCGCGGTCCCGCACGTCGGCGAGGAACTGGTCGAGGTCCGTGCAGCGGCCGGTGGCCACGAGCCGGGCGGCGAGGGTGTCGGTCGCCTCGTGCCGGTCGGTGCCGGTGAGGTCGAGCACCACCTGCTCTTCATTGATCAGGGGCATGGCAGTTGTCCTTCCAGGGGTGGTTCAGTCGGCGAGTGCGAGCTCGCGGTCGGGGATGGAGGTCACCGAGACGTGGATGTCCCGGATGTCGGCGGGGGTCGGGACCTCGCTGCCGGGCAGGCGCACCGCGGCGGAGCCCCAGCGCACCCCCTCGGCGAGCGCGTCGGCCGCGGTGTGCCCCGCGTCGAGGGCGAACAGGAGCCCGGCGAGCATGCAGTCGCCGGCGGCGACGGTCGACACGACGCCGCTCACGCGGGCGGTGGCGTGCCAGATGCCGGTGCCGTTGACGATGACCGCGCCGTCTCCGCCGAGGCTCACGGCGACGACGGTCACGCCGCCGCGGTGGAGATCGGTGGCGGCGTCGATCACGGCCCCGAGGGTGCACAGGTCGCGCCCGACGAGTTCGCTGAGCTCCTCGCGGTTGGGCTTGATGAGCGTGGGGCCCGCGGCCACGGCCGCTGCGAGCGGGTCGCCGGACGTGTCGACCGCGATCGGGATGCCGCGGCCCCGGGCCGCGTGCACGAGGCGGGCGTAGAAGTCGACCGGAGCACCGGGCGGCAGGCTGCCGCCGCCGGAGAGCCAGGCGCCGGCGGGCACGTCGCCGAGCGTGGTGTCGATGAGGGCGTCGATCTCGTCGTCGCTGAGTTCCGGCCCGGGCTCGTTGAGCTTGGTGGTGGTGCCGTCGGGCTCGAGCACGCTGATGTTCATGCGCACGGTGCCGCGGATGGGCACGACGTCGACCGGCACGGATGCCGCGGCGCACAGCGACTCCAGCACGCCGCCCTCGACGCCGCCGGAGGGGAGCACGGCGCGGGTGGCGCCGCCCATCGCGACGACGGCGCGGGAGACGTTCAGGCCCTTGCCGCCGGGGTCGATCCGGCTGGAGGTCGCCCGCAGCACCTCGCCGCGGGCGAGGACGTCGATGCCCACCGCGCGGTCGATGCTGGGGTTCGGGGTCAGGGTGACGATCATGCGGTCACGACCTTCGGTCCGGCGGCGCGGAGGGCCTCGACGGCATCCGCGTCCGCATCGCTGTCGGTGATGATCGTGTGCAGCTCGTCGGCACGGGCGAACCGCTGCAGGTGCACTGCGCCGAGCTTGCTGGAATCCGCGAGCAGGATGCGGGTGCGGGCGGCGTCGAGCATGGCGCGCTTGACGGCGGCTTCGTCCTGGTCGGGCGTGGAGAGCCCGTGGTCGGCATCGAAGCCGTTCGTCCCCAGGTAGGCGACGTCCACCGCGAGGCCGGCGAGCGCCGCGGTGGCCCATGGGCCGACCGCGGCGGCGGTGACGGTGCGCACGCGCCCGCCGATCAGCAGCAGGGTGAGGTTCTCGTAGCCGGCCAGCGCCGAGACGATGCTCGCGTTGTTGGTGACGACGGTGAGGCGGGCATCGACCGGGATGAGACCGGCGAGCGCGAGGGTGGTCGACCCGGAGTCCAGCAGCACGGTGCCGCCGTCCGGGAGTTCGTCGAGGGCGCGCGTGGCGATCCGCATCTTGGCATCGGCCTGCTGTCCGATGCGGGAGGTGAGCGTGAGCTCGGGGACCGACCGTTCCGTGGGAAGGGCGCCGCCGTGCACGCGGCGGACGAGCCCCTGCTGTTCGAGGACGGCGAGGTCGCGGCGGACGGTCTCGGTCGTGACGTCGAGGTGGTCGGCGAGGAGGGTGACTTCGACGCGACCGTCGAGCTGCGCGCGTTCGAGGATGCGCTGCTGCCGCTCTGCTGCGTACATCGGGGCTCCTTCGCCGTCTGCGCCCTGTGGATCGGTGGGCGTGGAACCACTATGCCACACAAACCAACAGAGAACAACAGAAAAAAAGAATCTGATGTTGGTTCATGTGGGAATGCACGTCAGGCCGGGGGAGCGGATGCCTCCGTCCAGGGTGCGACATCGACCGAGACCCGCAGCGTCGATGACCGGGCGTCGGTGAAGATGATGCCGCGCATCGGCGAGACGTCCGCGTAGTCGCGGCCCCAGGCGACCGTCACGTACCGGTCGTTCGCGCGCTGGTCGTTGGTGGGATCGATGGCCAGCCACGACTCCTGACCGGGGAGCCACACCGCGAGCCACGCATGTGAGGCATCCGCGCCGAACACGCGCTCCTTGCCGGGCGGAGGCTGGGTCGCCAGATACCCGCTCACGTAGCGTGCGGCCACACCGTGGCTGCGCAGGCACGCGAGGGCGAGGTGGGCGAAGTCCTGGCACACGCCGGCGCGCTGCTCGAGCACGTGCGCCACGGTGCTGGTGACCGTCGTGGCGGTGCTGTCGTAGCGGAAATCGCGGAAGATCCGGTGCATGAGGTCGTCGGCCGCCTCGCCGACGGGCCGGCCGGGGGTGAGGGACGCCGCCGCGTACTCGAACACGCCGTCCGCGTGAGCGGCGCGGGCGGACTCCAGTGCGAACTCCGTCGCGAGCCACGCATCGCCGGCGCTGCTGTCGTGCGGCCGGGACTGCTCCCACGGACGGGCCAGGGCGGCGTCGTCGTACTCGGGATGGGCGACGGTCACGTCGCTGTTCGCCTCGATCTGCAGGCGCCGGTGCTTCGCGGTGACCTGGAAGTAGGTCACGGAATTGCCGTAGACGTCGACGTCGGGACGGAGGTCGACGGGATCCGGGTCGACGGTGGCCGACGTCGTCGTGACCTCCTGCCAGGGGAGGGGTCGCGGGGTGAGGTGGTAGACCCCGAGGCTGTCGCGGACGTCGTCGTCGTACGTGTACGTGGTGCGGTGGAACACGCGGTAGCGCATCAGCCGACCTCCTCGATGAGCGACAGGTCGGTGAGCGCGACCGGGGGCAGGCCGCCCGCGAAGTGCAGCTCGGCGGTGGCGTCCGCGACCTGCTCCAGTTGCGTGACGAGGTCCGTGAGAAGCTCCTCCAGTGCGGCTCGGCGACCGTTGTGCGAGGCGGCGAGCGCGGGCGCGTCGAGATCGCGGAGCCGGTCGGCGAGATCGCGGATCAGCCGTTCCGCCCGGGTCGAGCCGGTGGATGCCGGCAGCGACGCGACGTGCTCCATGAGGCGGTCGACGGCGAACGCGACCGAGCGCGGATTCTGCCGGTCGGCGACCAGAAGCTCCACCAGGGCGCCGACGCGCGCCGTGCCCCGGTAGCGGCGGCGGAACGTCACCGCGCTCTCCGTGCAGGTGACGAGCGCATCGCGCACTTCCCGCTCGATGCGCACCGGGCGGGTCGTGACGACCGTTGCGCGCAGCAGCCGGCACACCTGCAGGCCGCGCTCGAGGCTGCGTCCCGCCTCGATCAGGTGCCAGCCCGCATCCCGGATCATGTTCGCGGTGACGCCCTGCAAGGAGAGCAGCGCGCCGAGCATCTGCCCGGCGGACTCCGCGATCTGGTGCTCGTGGCGGTTGATCCGCAGGGAGCGCTGGGCGCGCGTCATCCCGGCGAGCACGCGCCACGTGTCGCCGGAGAGCTGGTCGCGCACCTCCTCGAGCGCGTCCCGCAGGCACCCCAGGGAGTGCGCGGCGCCCCCGATGCGCTGCGGGTCCAGCAGCAGGGACCGGATGTCGGCGACCGGGGAGGCCGCCGCACGACCGGGCGGCGGACCGGCGAGGCGGTGCAGGGGCACGAGCAGCGACCGGGCGCCGGCGCCCGGCGCCTCGGGATCCGTCGCCGCGAGCTCGTCGAGCTCCGGGTCGACGGCGAGGATCATCCGCAGCACGTCCTCCGCGCGTTCGGAGTAGCGGCCGGCCCAGAACAGGTTCTCGAGGCTGCGCGGCGAGAGCACCGTGTCCAGGCGCGCCACGACGTCGCCGTCGAGGTCGGCGAGTCCCTGGTCGGGCTCGGACGCGTCGGTCTTGCGCACCCACACGTCCTTCGCGATGCGGGTGCCGGTTCGGTCGTACGCGGTCGCGAGCCCCCCGGCGAGCGGGCGGTACGCGGTGCCGTACCGCAGCGTGAACATGCGCAGCGACACCGGGTGCGGGCTCGCGCCGCCGGCATCCGTCCACACCGGCGCACGCGACAACAGCGGCCGCTCGCGTCCGACGTACAGGTGCGGGGCGGCCAGGATGCGGGCGCGCAGCGCGTCGGGAGCGGTGGCCGGCACGGGGGTGCCGGGCTGCGCGGGCTCGTCGATCCGCAGCACCTCGAAGTCCGGATCGGCGAGCCGGCGCAGCACGAAGGCGCGGGCCTCGTCGTCCCCGCACCACCAGGTGGGCGCCTGAGCGAGTCGCAGCGGTTCGCCGAGCAGGGCCTGGCAGGCATCCGGCAGGAACGCCGCCAGCGCGGGGTTCTCCAGAACCCCCGCGCCGAGGCCGTTCACCACCTGCACGCGCCCGCGCCGGACGGCCTCGGTCAGCCCTGCGACGCCGAGACGCGAGTCGCCGCGCAGTTCGAGCGGGTCGCTCCACAGCGGATCCACGCGGCGCAGGATGACGTCGACCCGCTCGGTCGCCGGGCGCTTGGGCCAGCCCGGGGGCTTGAGCCACACCCAGCCGTCCCGCATCAGCAGGTCCTCGCCCTGCACCAGGGGGAATCCGAGCACCGTCGCGATGTGGGCCTGATCGAACGCCGTCTCCGAGTGGGGACCGGGAGACAGCACCACGACGCGCGGGTCCGCGATCCCGTCGGCGGCGCTGCCGAGCAGGGCGGCGCGGAGCGCGGCGAAGTAGGGCGCCATCCGGTGCGGGGCGCCGAGCTGGTAGAGCTCGGGGATCACCTGCGAGATGACCCGCCGGTTCTCCATCACGTAGCCGAGCCCCGACGGGGCCTGCAGCCGGTCGGCGAGCACCTGCCACGTGCCGTCCGGGGTGCGGCCGAGATCGGCTGCGGTGAGCACGAGCGACTGGGCTGCGGGCGCGGACGGACGGACCAGCGGGCGGAGGTATCCGCTGTGCCCGAAGACGGCGGCGGCGGGCAGGATGCCGTGCCGCAGCAGCGTGCGCTCGCCGTAGAGATCGGCGAGCACCGCGTTCCAGAGCTCGGCGCGCTGCGCGAGACCGGCATCCAGGTGCGCCCACGCCTCCGGGTCGAGCACGAACGGCATCGGGTCCAGGCGCCAGGGCAGCGATTCGCCGACGGGTGCGGTCCAGGTGACCCCGTCGTCGGCCAGGAACCGGCTGACCTCGTCGGCGACCCGGGTGACCTCGGCCGGCTCGAGGTCGAGGGCGACCGCCGCGAACTCCCGCCAGGCCGGGCGCAGCAGGCCGTCGGCATCCACGACCTCGTCGTAGGCGCCGGAGCCGTCGCCCGTGCTCGCGGTGCGGGCGTAGTCCTGGATGATGCTCACGCGGGCCTCTCGGGATGCCGTGTCCGGACACAGATCGCTTCAACCTACCGAATCGCGCACAGAGCCGGCGCGCGCGGATCCGGTAGAATCGACCCACGCGCATCGATCCGGCATCACCGGGGAGCACTCGGAAGAACAGGGCCTCGCGGCCCCCACTAGAACCGAGCGGGGCAGGCCCGTCACAGCCGCAGTGAAAGTGGCCCCGCACGAGCGGGCGCAACGCAGGGTGGTACCGCGGTCCCAGGATCGTCCCGGCAGCAAGAGACAAACCGAGCTGCTGCGAGAGACGATGACCTACCCGAAGACATCCTCCTTTGGCCCCGCCGCCGACCAGACGGTCGTGCCGAGCCCGCGCTTCCCCGACATCGAGCGGGAGACCCTCGCGTTCTGGGAGCACGATGACACCTTCCGCGCCTCGATCGCGAACCGCGACGGCGCCGAGGAGTGGGTGTTCTACGACGGCCCGCCGTTCGCCAACGGGCTTCCGCACTACGGGCACCTGCTCACCGGCTACGCGAAGGACCTCTTCCCGCGCTTCCAGACCATGCGCGGCAAGAAGGTCGACCGCGTCTTCGGCTGGGACACCCACGGGCTTCCCGCCGAGCTCGAGGCCATGAAGCAGCTCGGCCTCACCGAGAAGAGCGAGATCGAGGCGATGGGCATCGACACGTTCAACGCCAAGGCCCGCGCGTCGGTGCTGAAGTACACGCGCGACTGGGAGGACTACGTCACCCGTCAGGCGCGCTGGGTGGACTTCGAGCGCGGCTACAAGACGCTCGACGTCGATTACATGGAGTCGGTGCTCTGGGCCTTCAAGACCCTGTGGGACAAGGGCCTGGCGTACGAGGGGTACCGCGTGCTGCCGTATTGCTGGCGCGACGAGACGCCGCTCTCCAACCACGAGCTGCGCATGGACGACGACGTCTACAAGATGCGCCAGGACCCGTCCGTGACGGTGACGTTCCCGCTCACCGGCGTGAAGGCCGAGACGCTGGGGCTCACCGCCGTGCGCGCCCTCGCGTGGACGACGACGCCGTGGACGCTGCCGACGAACCTGGCCCTCGTGGTCGGTCCCGAGATCGAATACGTCGTGGTGCCCGGCGGCCCGGCCGGCGCCGCCGACGTGCACCCGGGGGATGACGCCCTCGAAGCCACGGCGCACCGCTACCTGCTGGCATCCGACCTTCTCGGCGGCTACGCGAAGGACCTCGGCTACGAGTCACCGGAGGCCGCGCGCGCGGCTGTCGATCAGACCCTGCTCGGCAAGGACCTCGCCGACGTCACCTACGACCGGCTCTTCGACTACTACGCCGACGCGGACGTGTGGGGCACCGGCAGCGCGTGGCGCATCCTCGTCGACGACTACGTCACCACCACCGACGGCACCGGCATCGTCCACCAGGCTCCCGCCTACGGTGAGGACGACCAGCGCGTCACCGAGGCGCACGGCATCCCGCTCATCATGAGCCTCGACGACGGCGGACGGTTCCTGCCGCAG
This sequence comes from Microbacterium sp., assembly GCF_035277845.1. Classification (GTDB taxonomy): domain Bacteria; phylum Actinomycetota; class Actinomycetes; order Actinomycetales; family Microbacteriaceae; genus Microbacterium. Next base: position 5,664 of record NZ_DATEJS010000039.1, on the reverse strand, counting down.
GTGACCGACGTCGCCGGCGAGCTCTGGATGGATGCCAACCGCCCGCTCATCCGCGTGCTGAAGGCCGAGGGGCGGCTGCTGCGCGAGGCATCCTACGAGCACTCGTATCCGCACTGCTGGCGCTGCCGCAACCCCCTCATCTACCGCGCGGTGTCCAGCTGGTTCGTGCGCGTCACGGACTTCAAGGACCGCATGCTCGCGAACAACGAGCAGATCACGTGGGTTCCCGGCAACGTGCAGCACGGCCAGTTCGGCAAGTGGCTGGAGGGGGCGCGCGACTGGTCGATCAGCCGCAACCGGTACTGGGGCTCGCCCATCCCGATCTGGAAGAGCGACGACCCGGCCCACCCCCGCGTCGACGCGTATGGTTCGCTCGAGGAGCTCGAGCGCGACTTCGGCCGTCTGCCGCGCAACCCCGAGGGCGAGGTCGATCTCCACCGTCCCTACATCGACGACCTGACCCGCCCGAACCCGGACGACCCGACCGGCACGTCGACGATGCGCCGCATCGAGGACGTCTTCGACGTCTGGTTCGACTCCGGCTCGATGCCGTACGCGCAGGTGCACTACCCGTTCGAGAACCGCGAGTGGTTCGACACGCACGCTCCGGCCGACTTCATCGTCGAGTACATCGGGCAGACGCGCGGCTGGTTCTACCTCATGCACGTGCTGTCGACGGCGCTCTTCGACCGGCCCGCGTTCAGCGGTGTGGCGTGCCACGGCATCGTGCTCGGCAGCGACGGGCAGAAGATGTCGAAGTCGCTGCGCAACTATCCGGACGTCAACGAGGTGTTCGACCGCGACGGCTCGGACGCGATGCGCTGGTTCCTGATGTCGAGCTCGGTGCTGCGCGGCGGCAACCTCGTCGTCACCGAGGAGGGCATCCGCGCCGGCGTGCGCGAGTTCATGCTCCCGGTGTGGAACGCGTGGTACTTCTTCTCCACCTATGCCAACGCCGCCGCCCCCGGCGGGTACGAGGCCCGGTGGCGCACCGACTCGACCGACGTGCTCGACCGCTACATCCTGGCGCTCACCGGCGACCTCGTGCGGGACGTCGCGCATGATCTCGACGGCCTGGACTCGACGATGGCGGCCGCCAAGCTGCGCGACTTCGCCGAGGTGCTCACCAACTGGTACATCCGCCGCTCCCGCGACCGCTTCTGGCTGGGCGTCGCCGACGACCCGCGAAGCCCGGAGTACGAGAGCAGCACTGCGGCGTTCGACACGCTCTACACCGTGCTCGAGACGCTCTGCCGGGTGGCGGCACCGCTCATGCCGCTCGTCTCCGAGCGCGTCTGGCAGGGGCTCACCGGCGGCCGCAGCGTGCACCTGACCGACTGGCCGGATGCCGCGTCCTTCGCGCCGGCCGAGGACATCCGCCAGGCGATGGATGCCGCCCGAGAGGTCTCCAGCGTCGCCAACGCCCTGCGAAAGCGCGAGGGCAAGCGCGTGCGCCTGCCGCTGCCGCGTCTGACGGTCGCGACGGCGGGGTCGGCGGGGCTCGGACTGTTCACCGACATCCTGCGCGAGGAGCTCAACGTCAAGGGCGTCGAGCTCGTCGAACTCGCCGACGACAGCGCCGCCGAGTACGGCATCACGCATCGTCTGCAGGTGAACGCCCGCGCGGCGGGACCGCGCCTGGGCAAGCAGGTGCAGCAGGTGATCCAGGCCGCCAAGGCGGGGGACTGGCAGCAGACCTCCGAGGGCGTCGTCGCCGGCGGCATCCCGCTCGTCGAGGCGGAGTACGAACTGGTGCTCGAGACCTCCGGTCGTCCCGAGGGAGAGGCGCTGGCACTGCTTCCGTCCGGCGGGTTCGTGCTGCTGGACACCACGACGACCGCCGAGCTCGAGGCCGAGGGGCTGGCGCGTGACGTCGTCCGCGCCGTGCAGGACACCCGCAAGGCGGCCGGATTCGAGGTGAGCGACCGCATCGCGCTGGCCCTCTCGTTCGACGACGAGCAGGATGCCGCGGCCGTCCGCGACGCGTTCGCCACGGCGGACGTCGCCGGCGAGACGCTGGCCCTGGTCGCAACCGTCAACGGCGGGGTGCTGACCGGGTCCACCTTCGACGCCGCCGTCGACCCCGGCCACACCGGCGAGTTCGGCGCCGGAGAGTTCGCCAATCGCGGCGCATTCCGCGTCGGCGTCACCAGGATGCTCGTGCGCGAGACGGAGGCCGTCTGATGAACGACCGCGAACGGGCGGATGCCGTCTACGCGGCGCTGCTGGAGCGTCAGGGCGAGCAGTGGGTTCAGCCGCGCGTCGAGCGCACCCGGCGCGTGCTCGAACTGCTGGACGACCCCCAGCGCACGTACCGCGTCGTGCACATCACCGGCACGAACGGCAAGACGTCGACGAGCCGCATGATCGAGAGCCTGGTGCGCGCGCACGGCCTGCGCACCGGCCTGTTCACGAGCCCGCACCTGCAGCGTTTCACCGAGCGCATCATGATCGACGGCGCGCCGGTCGCGGATGCCGCGGTCGCGGACGCCTGGGACGAGATCCTGCCGTTCGTCGAACTGGTCGACGCCGAGCTCGCCGCCGCGGGCGACGCGCGACTCACCTTCTTCGAGGTGCTCACCGTGCTCGCGTTCGTCGTCGCGGCGGACGCCCCGGTCGACGTGCTCGTGCTCGAAGTGGGGATGGGCGGGGCGTGGGACTCCACGAACACGGCCGACGGCGACGTCGCGGTGTTCGCGCCGATCGACATCGACCACGCGGACCGCCTCGGCGACACGGTCGCCGAGATCGCGGGCGTGAAGGCCGGCATCATCAAGGACGGTGCTGCCGTGGTCTCGTCGCGTCAGGATGCCGCGGCCGAGGCGGTGCTGCGCGAGGCGGCGGCCGCACACGGCGCGAGCATCTCGTTCGAGGGCGACGAGTTCGCCCTCGCCGAGCAGCGCCTCGCCGTCGGGGGCCAGCAGCTGCGCGTGCGCGGACTCGCCGGCGCCTACGACGACGTGTATCTGCCGCTGTACGGCGCGCACCAGGGCTTCAACGCGGCCCTCGCGATCGCGGCGGTCGAGTCGCTCATCGGCGGCGCGACCCAGCCGATCACGGGGGATGTGCTCGCCGAAGGGCTCGGCCAGGTGCTCTCCCCGGGACGCCTGCAGCTGCTCGGCACCGAGCCCACCGTGCTCGTCGACGCCGCGCACAACCCGCACGGCGCCCACGCGCTGGTCACGGCCCTGCGCGAGTCGTTCGACTTCGACGAGTGGGGCGTCGTGCTGGGCGTGCTGGCGGACAAGGATGCCGCCGGCATCCTGCGCGAGCTCGCACCCGTCGCGGCCCACGTCTTCGCGACCGCGCCGGACTCGGAGCGCGCGAACGACGCCGACCGCATCGCCGATCTCGCCGAGGCGGCGGAGCTGCCGGTCACCGTGCACCGGGATCTCGCCGATGCGGCCGAGGCCGCACGGGCGTGGGCGGCGCAGGGGATCGAGGCCCCGCACCGGCGCGCCGTGATCATCGCCGGTTCGGTGGTGCTCGCCGGCGAAGCCGTCGCCCTGTCGGCGTCCGAGGATTGGAAGGGAGGGTACGAGTCGTGAGCGAGGAGACACCCGCGCCCGACGAGGCTTCTCGTCCCGGCGAGACGCCCGCACCCGACGCGACCCCGCCGCGCAGGCCTCGCCGGCAGCGTGGCGCGGCCGAATCGCTCGGCCAGGTCGTGCTCGGCGCGGAGGCGCTCATCATGTTCCTCGCAGGCCTCGTGATCTACGGCCTGAAGGCGCTGCCGTTCGGCATCGCGCCGTGGTGGGGGATCGTCGTGGGCATCGTCCTGGCCGTGCTCATGCTGGTGGCGTCCGGCCTCACCCGCCATCGCTGGGGCATCGTCGTCGGCTGGGCGCTGCAGGTGCTGGTGGCGCTCTGCGCCTTCCTCGTGCCGGCGATGCTCATCGTGGCGCTGATTTTCGGCGGCATGTACGGGTATGCCACCATCAAGGGGGCGTCCCTCGACCGGCGCAATGCCCGAATCATGCGCGAATCCGCGAACGGAGACTGACTGCCATGGCCACCGAACAGACCCTCGTCCTCGTCAAGCCCGACGGTGTGGCGCGCGGACTCACCGGCGCGATCCTCGCCCGCATCGAGGCGAAGGGCTACGCCCTCGTCGACATCAAACTGGTCGAGCCCGACCGCGACATCCTCGAGCTGCACTACGCCGAGCACGCCGGCAAGCCGTTCTACGAGCCGCTCGTCGAGTTCATGATGTCGGGGCCCTCGGTCGCCATCCGCCTGGCCGGGAACCGGGTCATCGAGGGCTTCCGTTCGCTCGCCGGCACCACCGACCCGACCACGGCCGCGCCCGGCACCGTCCGCGGCGACTTCGGCCGCGACTGGGGCCTCGCCGTGCAGCAGAACCTCGTGCACGGCTCGGACAGCCCGGAGTCGGCCGCGCGCGAGCTCGAGATCTGGTTCGGCTGATCGGATCACCCCGAACACCGGAGCCCGGCAGCACGCGCATGAGCGGTGCTGCCGGGCTTCTTCTCGTCGTCGCGACAGCTCAGCGGAACGAGTTCCCGATCGTCTGGAGGATGTTGACGATGGCGTTCAGCTCGAACTGCGCGAGCAGCAGGATGATCACGTAGCTGACGAACGTGGCCAGCGGCACCCACGCCATGAGGCGGTCTGCGATGTGTCGGCCCTTCTCGCCGACCGGGAACACGCCGATGCGGAACAGGTGCAGGGTCACGACGTAGAACGAGGGGATCACCACGGCCCACGTGGTCATGCACCACGGGCACAGCGTGTGCAGGTTCGGCGCGTAGATGCTCTGGGTCATCAGCCAGATGATGAATCCGAACGCGAACACGAACCCGCACCAGAAGAGGAACCAGAACCACTTCGCGAACCGGGCTCCGGCGAGGATCGCCATGCCCACCACGATCGGCGCGATCCAGCAGGCGAGCCCGATGATCGGGTTCGGGAAGCCGAACGCCCGGCCCTGCCATGAGTCCAGGTTGGCCGTGCACTGCACCAGGACGCTGAAGTCGCAGGCCGCCTTGGTGCCGGGATGCTCCAGTGCGGCGAACTTCTCGATGGTCAGCTGGAACGCGGCCCACCAGCCGATGACGCCGGCGATGACGAGCCACACCGCCATCACGATCGGGCGCCGGGCGGCGGGGGCGGGCGCGGATGCGTCGTTCCGGATGTCGGCCATGCCTCGGATTATGGCATCCGGTGCTGTGGCTGTGACTCGCCCGAAGGTCGCGCTTCGCGGATCGTCCGTTCTTGGTGCGATAATGGACCGGATGCATCCCCGGCGACGCCGGGGCCGCGTCGACAGACTTTCGGGCGCTGGACGCCCACTGCAGTCCGAGCGAACCCGCCGACTGCAGAACCGTGAGAATTCGCGGAGCCGCCCCGCAGCGCGAGGCGCACCGCACGAGATTTCGCCGGGCGACGCACGGTGTCGCCCGCAGGAAGAGCACCGGTGACGGTTGATGAGAACCCCACGAACCGAGACGAGCAGCCGAGCACGGACGTCGATCTGACGCCCGTCGGGGAGGCGACCGATGCGCCCGCCGCGGGGTCGGATGCCGTCTCCGCCGAGGACGCGGACACCGGTGACGCGGTTGCCCCGGCTGAAGAGCCTGCCCCGGCTGAAGAGCCTGCCCCGGCTGAAGAGGGCGCGCCTGCCGAGGCGGCTCCCGCTGACGAAGG
>NZ_DATEJS010000038.1:0-5514 GCF_035277845.1 Microbacterium sp. | reverse complement strand
TCCACGAGGCGCGTCAGCAGGTCGACCTGCGCGCGCAGTCGCTGCGGGTCCGCGGTGACGAGGCTCGCCATGCTGGTGGTGGTGCCGTGCGCGAAGTGCACCTCACGGGCGCGCCGCACGGACTCCTCGTCGAGGTCGGTGTAGTCGCCGCCCCCGCCGCCGTGCACGTGCATGTCGACGAACCCCGGGACGACGATGCCGTCGTCGTACGCGATGTCGGCGGGTCGCGGCGGCCGGCCGGAGCCCACCGCCACGACGCTGCCACGGGCATCCGTCTCGATCCAGCCGGGGCAGTGCACCGCCGTCGCGGTGGCCACGCGCCCGGCGGCTATCACCGGCATCCGCTCAGTCCTCGTAGCGCTGCCAGGCGGGCAGGTGGGCGTATGTGTGCCGGTAGTAGTCGGCGAGCTGCAGGCGGGCGGCGGCATCCTCGTCGACGACGACGGTGGCGTCCGGGTGCAGCTGCAGCGCGCTGCCGGGGCACATGCTGGACAACGGCCCCTCGACCATCGCCGCGACCGCGTCGGCCTTGCCCGCGCCGGTGGCGACCAGCACGAGCCGGTGCGCGTCGAGGATGGTGGCGAGGCCCTGCGTGAGGCAGTGGGTGGGCACCTGGTCGAGGTCGTCGTCGAAGAAGCGGGCGTTGTCCGCTCGGGTGCGCGGGGCGAGCGTCTTGATGCGGGTGCGCGACGCGAACGATGACGTCGGCTCGTTGAAGCCGATGTGCCCGTTCGCCCCGATGCCGAGGATCTGGATGTCGACTCCGCCGGCCTCCCTGATCATGCGCTCGTAGTCGGCGCAGGCGCGTGCGATGTCGCTCGCCGCGCCGTCCGGCACGTGCACGAGTGCGGGGTTCAGACCCAGGCGCTCGGTGACCTCGCGCCGGATGACGGCGTGGTAGCTCTGCTCGTGGGCGTAGTCGATGCCGACGTACTCGTCGAGGGCGAAGGCGCGCACGGCGGAGAAGTCGAGTTCGCCGGCCGTCGCACGCCGTTCCAGCTCGGCGTAGATGGCGAGGGGCGACGAGCCGGTGGCGACGCCGAGCACGGCGTCGGCTTTGTCGCGGACGACCTTGGCGACCTTCGCGGCGGCGACGCGGCCGACCTGTTCTGCGGTGGGGACGATGACAACCTGCATGGGATCGCTTCCTGTGTGGATTCAGACGGAGAGGGTGAGCAGTTCGGTCGCGAGGCGCACGGCGCCTTCGACCGGGGCGGCGGTGAGGATCTCGAGTTCGTCGATGCCGCGGGCGGCGAGTCGCTCGCGCACGGCTTGCTGCAGCAGCGGCTGGTGCACCGCCTGTCCGCCGGCGAGCACGACCGGTCCCGGCAGTCCGAGCCGCAAGGCGACGCTGGTGGCCAGGTGCGTGAGGGCGTCCGCGGCGGAGGCCACGATCGCCGCGCTCACGGGCTCCCGGTCGGCGGCGAGCTCGAAGACGATGCGCGCACGTCCGGCCCAGTAGCGACGCTCCGGGTTCGCGTAGAAGTGGTCGAGGATGTCTGCCGGGTCCTGCAGGCCGCAGTCGGCCGCGAGCTGCTGCGAGAGCCGGTCGGCCGGTTCGCCCAGGTCGACGCGCTCGAGCGCGTGGCGAACGGCCTGCCGGGTGACCCAGTAGCCGCTGCCCTCATCGCCGAGCAGGTAACCCCAGCCCCCGGCGCGGGCGGTGCGGCCCGTGGCATCCCGCCCCCAGCCGGCCGATCCGGTGCCGGAGATCACGGCGACGCCGGTGGTGCGGCCGGCCGCGGCCAGCAGCAGCTCGGAGTCGTGCACCACCCGGATGGCCGCATTCGGCGCCCGCAGGGTGAGCAGGGTCCGGAACCGCTCCTCGCCGCCGGGGGAGTCCGCCCCGGCCACTCCGGCGCAGATCGCCGAGATCGGCGCGGAGCCCAGCTGTGCGAACACGATGCCGAGCTGCCGGGACGCCTCCTCGACGCCGACCGAGGCCGGGTTGGCGGAGCCTGCCAGGATGTCGGCGATCACCGTGCGGCCGTCGCTCAGCACCGCGTGGGTCTTCGAGCCGCCGACGTCGATGCCGAGGACCAGGCCCGGGGCGACGGAGCCGGCGGCCGCCGGCCCCGTCGCGGATCCGTGATCCTGCATCAGTCGTCGCCCTGGGGCGCGGCGGGAGCGGTCGCCTCGGCCGGGGTGGGCCACGTGCCGCCGTTCTCCCAGAAGAGGCGGATGTCGTCGAGCGGGCGACCCTTGGTCTCGGGGGCGAACTTGAGCACGAAGAGGAAGGCGAGGATCGCGAATCCGCCGAGCACCGCGAAGGTCCCGCCGCCGCCGAGCACCTGCAGCATCGGCAGGAACGCGACGCCGATGACGTAGTTGGCGACCAGGTCGCTGGTGAGCATCGTGGACGAGCCCGCGCCGCGCAGGTGCGACGGGAAGGTCTCGCCGGCGTACACCCACACCAGGGCGCCGAAGCCGCACGTGAACCCGATGTTGAAGAGCATCAGCCCGATGAAGCCGAGCATCGCGTACACGCCGGTGAGGTGGACGTTCGTGGGGTCGGTCTGTCCCGCGGCGCCGGCGGCGAAGGTGTACACCATGAGGGCGCCCGCGACGATCATGATGCCGATGCCGGTGAGCAGCACGGGGCGGCGGCCGAACCGGTCGACCACGGACATCGAGACGAACACGGCGATGAGGCCGGCGACCTGCACGAGGACGGGGATGCCGAAGATCGCCGCGGTGTCGGTGGGAGGGAAGCCCATCGCCTTGATGATCTGCGGGCTGTAGTAGACGATCGCGTTGATGCCGGTGATCTGCACCGCGAAGCCGAGGAGGATCACGAAGATCGTGGCGCGGCGGTAGGGGCGGGTCACCATCTGCTTGAGGATGGAGGCGCCGGTCTTCTTCGAGGTGGCGGCCTCGGCGAGGTCCTGCTCCATGCTGTTGAGCTCGACGTGGGTGTCGGCGGCGGGATCGATGCGCTCCAGCACGCGGGCGGCGTCGGCGCGGCGGCCGCGCATCATGTACCAGCGCGGGGTGTCCGGCAGGCGCACCAGCAGGATCGTGATGATGACGCCGGGGATCGCCGCGGCGCCCAGCATCAGGCGCCAGCTGCCGGTGCTGGAGAGGGCCCACGCCACGATGTAGCCGAAGATGATGCCGGTGACGGTGGCGACCTGGTAGAGCACCAGCAGGGCGCCGCGGATGTTGATCGGCGAGGACTCCGCCACGAACATCGGCACGACCACGATCGAGATGCCGACCGCGAGGCCGAGCAGCACGCGGAAGACGGCGAGCGAAGGCACGTCCCAGGCGAGGCCGGACAGCAGCGAGAAGACGGTGAAGAGGGCGGCGACCGTCACCATCATCCGCTGACGGCCGAAGCGGTTGGCGAGCCATCCGCCGGCGAGGGCGCCGGCGATCTCGCCGAAGATCACGTACGAGGTGAGCAGGCCCTTGTCCGCCGCCGAGGTGATGTGGAAGTCCTTCGCGATGAAGTCCAGGGCGCCGCCGATGTTCGACGAGTCGTACCCGTAGATGATGCCGACCATCGCGGCGGCCACCGCGACGAGGACGGCAAGCCTCGACGAGTGGCGGAAGTCTTTCAGAATGCCCACGTTGGCTCCTTCTGTGGTGGTCCGTCGTTGGTGTCCGGTTGGTCCAGATATGGTCTAGACCAATTCGTTGCCCTAAGATTGGCATAGACCAATTTGGTTTGTCAAGAGGGTGAGCAAAATACGGAGCGGCCATGCGAGTGCCCAAGTACTACACCTGCAAACTCCGCCTGCTGGCGCTGATCGACGGCGCGGCGGCCGGAACGATGCTGCCCACCGAGCGTGAGCTCGCAGAGCGGTTCGAGACGTCCCGCACCACCGTGCGGCAGGCTCTGACCGAACTCGTCTCGGAGGGGCGGCTCGACCGCGTGCAGGGACGCGGCACCTTCGTCGCCGAGCCCAAGGTCGTCCACGTGCGCCAGCTCACCTCCTTCAGCGAGGACCTCGGCGACCGGGACACCCGCAGTGAGCTGATCGCTTTGGGCGAGGATGACGCGGATGCCGCCACGGCCGCGCATCTGGGGCTCGAGGCCGGGGCAGCCGTGCAGTGCATCGAGCGGGTGCGCTGGGTGGGCGACGAGCCGCTCGCGCATGAGACGGCCCGGCTCCCGGGTGCGCTCGCGGTCGCCGCGGAGGAGCTGGGCGAGCACGGGTCGCTCTACCGCACCCTGCGCGAGCGTCACGGGGTGTCGATCGTCGGCGCCGACGACGAGGTGGAGACGGCGCTCGCGTCACCGGAGGAGGCTCGCCTGCTCGGCACCGAGGTGGGGCAGCCCCTTCTGGTGGTGCATCGCACGGCCTGGGACGAGTCCGGTCGCATCGTCGAGTGGACGCGGTCCGTGTTCCGGGGCGACAGGTTCCGGTTCCAGGCGCGCGTGGGCTCCCGCCCGTCCGGCGACCGGGCGCCTGCGCAGGATAGGCTGGCCTGACCACCACGGCGTGCGGCATCCGGACCGCCGCAGAGATCGCCGAGCACACGAGACGAGCACATGACCGACCTCATCGACACCACCGAGATGTACCTGCGAACGATCTTGGAGCTCGAGGAGGAGGGCATCCCCCCGCTGCGTGCGCGCATCTCGGAGCGGCTCGGGCACTCCGGGCCCACCGTGTCGCAGACCGTCGGCCGCATGGAGCGCGACGGGCTCGTCGTGGTCTCGGAGGACCGTCGCCTGCTGCTGACCGACTCCGGCCGCCACAAGGCCGTCGACGTCATGCGCAAGCACCGCCTCGCCGAACGTCTGCTCAGCGACGTGATCGGGCTCGACTGGGCCTACGTGCACGAAGAGGCGTGCCGCTGGGAGCACGTGATGAGCGAGCTCGTCGAGCGGCGCCTGGTGGACCTGCTGGGGCATCCGACCGAGTCGCCGTACGGCAACCCGATCCCCGGTCTCGCCCAGCTCGGCGACTCGGCGACGTCTCCGGTCACGTTCGACCAGGGTGTCGTCGGCCTCGTCCGCAAGCTCGACGCCGAAGGCGGGCCCGTGCGCGGCACCGTGCGACGCCTCGCCGAGGTCGTGCAGGTGGATCCGGAACTGCTGCGCCAGCTGCGCGACGCGGGCGTCGTGCCCGGCGCGACCGGGGATTTCCGGTACAGCGAGGGCTACGTCCTGGTGCAGATCGACGGCGCCGACGGCGGGCTCGAGCTGCCCCCCGAGGTGGCGTCGCACATCTTCCTGCTGGCGTGACCGCGCTCCCAGGAGCGTGACAATTCCGTTACATTCCGGTAGCGTGGGGGCGTCCACAGGCGAAACCCCCGCCGACGGACCCCGCGCTGAGGTCTTCCCAGCTCGTCATCGGCGCGGTGACGCAAGAGTGATCCGGTACGCCGAACGGATCGCACCCGAGCAGATTCCGACGAGCCTGCCCCCGTCGCCCCCGATACCGACGGAGGGGTAGAGGCCGCGGAGGTCACGCTTGACTGAAGAGAACCCCCTGTCCGTCCACGGCGCTGAGCGGGCGGTGCGAACGCGCCGTGGCGCGCAGCTCGCCACCGCGGGCACCC
>NZ_DATEJS010000037.1:0-7175 GCF_035277845.1 Microbacterium sp. | reverse complement strand
TCGGGTCGGGCGGGGAGGATGCCTCAGCCGAGGCGACCGCCGGATTCGGTGAGGTAGCACTCGGCGCACATGGACTCGTAGGTGACGCGGTCGGCGCTGAACTGGTCGATCGCCACCTGGTCGCCGTCGAACACGAATCGGCCGCCGACGAGCCGCGCGTTGAAGAGCGCCTTGCGGCCGCAGCGGCAGATGGTCTTCAGCTCCTCGAGGCTGTGGGCGAGTTCCATGAGCCGGCGCGAGCCGGGGAACGCCTGCGTCTGGAAGTCGGTGCGGATGCCGTACGCCAGCACCGGGATGCCGTCGAGCACGACGATGCGCAGCAGGTCGTCCACCTGCTCGCGGGTCAGGAACTGGGCCTCGTCGATCAGCAGGCACGCCACATCCGCGCGGGCGGCATCCGCCTCGGGAACGAGTGCCTCGCGGGCCCGCCGCTGCACGCGCGCGCGGTGCTCCTGGAACAGGGCGCGGATGTCGGCGTCGGCATCCACCAGGAAGTCCACCTCGCGGCTCACGCCGAGGCGGCTGGAGATGCGGTCGGCATCCTTGGTGTCGATGGTGGGCTTGGCCAGCAGCACGTGCTGGCCGCGCTCCTCGTAGTTGTACGCGGCCTGCAGCAGCGCGGTGGACTTACCGGAGTTCATCGCGCCGTAGCGGAAGTACAGTTTTGCCACCCGGCGAGTCTACTGGCGGGCCGGCACCGCCCTGCGCGGCCTCAGACGGAGGCGGGGAGGGCGAACGGAACGGGACCGGTGAGGTCGAGCACCTCGGCCGTCTCCGCTTCGGTCTCGTGCGCCAGCTCAGGCTGTCCGTTGAGCTTCTGGCCGTAGGTCGGGATGAGTTCGGTGAGCGTGGGCTTCCAGGCCGGGAACTGCTCCGGGAAGCACTTCTCCATGAGCTCGAGCATGATCGGCACGGCCGTCGAAGCACCCGGCGAGGCCCCGAGCAGGCCCGCGATGGAACCGTCCTTCGCGTTGACGACCTCGGTGCCGAACTGCAGCTTGCCGCCGACCATCACCTGGGCGCGCTGGCCCGCCTGCAGCAGGGTCCAGTCCTCGTCCTTCGCGGTGGGCACGTACTCGCGCAGCGCCTCCACCTTGCGGTGGTGGTTCTTCGCGAGCTCGCTGATGAGGTATTTGATGAGGTCGAGGTTGGTGACCGCGACCTTGAGCATGCTGCCGAGGTTCGACGGGCGCACCTGCCGCACGATGTCCCACATCGAGCCGTTCTTGAGGAACTTGGGGCTGAACGTGGCGAACGGGCCGAACAGCAGCGACTCCTCGCCGTCGACGATGCGGGCGTCGAGGTGCGGCACCGACATCGGCGGGGCGCCGACGGATGCCTGCGAGTACACCTTCGCCTTGTGCTGGGCGACGAGCTTCGGGTCGGAGGTGTGCAGCCACTGGCCGCCGATCGGGAAGCAGCCGTAGCCCTTGATCTCGGGGATGCCGGAGTTCTGCAGCAGGCGCAGGGCCCAGCCGCCGGCGCCGACGAAGACGAACTTCGCGCGGATCTCGCCGGGCGCGTTTCCCACGGAACGGCGGTACTTGACCTTCCAGGTGCCGTCGGCCAGGCGCTTGAGGGAGCGGACCTCGGTGTTGGTGCGCACGTCGGCACCGCCGGTGCGGAGGTTGTCGACCAGCTGCACGGTGAGCGCACCGAAGTCGACGTCGGTGCCGGTCTCGACGCGCGTGGCGGCGATGGGCTCACCGGCAAGGCGCTTGGCGGTCAGCAGCGGCGCCCACTTGTTGATGACGCGCGAGTCCTCGGAGTACTCCATGCCGGCGAACAGCGGCTGCTGCTTGAGCACCTCGTAGCGGCGGCGGAGGAAGTCGACGCCCTTCTCGCCGTGCACGAACGTCATGTGCGGGGTGGAGTTGATGAACGTCGTCGGCTCGTCGAGAACCCCGCGCTCCACCAGCGTCGCCCAGAACTGGCGGCTGAGCTGATACTGCTCGTTGATCGAGATCGCCTTGGCGGGGTCGAGACCGCTGGGGCCGTCCGGCATGTAATTCAGCTCGCACAGGGCGGCGTGACCGGTTCCGGCGTTGTTCCACGCGTTCGAACTCTCGAGCGCGACCTCCGGAAGACGCTCGAAGAGCGCGATCTTCCAGTCCGGCTGAACCTCTTGGAGGAACGTTCCGAGGGTGGCACTCATGATGCCACCGCCGATCAGGAGCACGTCGACGTTTTCAGTCACGGCTCCATCCTAGGCTCGGCCGAAGGCGCCCTGACGCGCCGTCACGGCCAGTGAGGATGCCCCCGCTGTACACGGCGTCGCCCATCCGGCGCATCGGCGGCGATTCCCCGCCGAGGTGCGCCCGGGAGGGCTGGTCAGGCCGGGACGGTCTGGCCGAGCCGCTCGGCGACGAGCTCGGCGATCTGCACGGCGTTCAGGGCCGCGCCCTTGCGCAGGTTGTCGTTGCTGATGAACAGCACGAGTCCCTTGCCCTCGGGTGCGGACTGGTCGGCGCGGATGCGGCCCACGAAGCTCGGGTCCTTGCCGGCCGCCTGCAGCGGGGTGGGCACCTCGTCGAGCACCACGCCGGGAGCGGATGCCAGGATCTCGCGGGCCCGGTCGGGGGTGATGTCGTCGGCGAACTCGGCGTGGATCGTCAGCGAGTGACCCGTGAACACGGGCACGCGCACGCAGGTGCCGGCGACGCGCAGGTTCGGCAGCTCGAGGATCTTGCGGCTCTCGTTGCGCAGCTTCTTCTCTTCGTCGGTCTCGTTGTCGCCGTCGTCGACGAGGTTGCCGGCGAACGGGATCACGTCGAACGCGATGGGCGCGACGTACTTCTCGGGCTGCGGGAAGTCGACCGCGGAGCCGTCGTGCACGAGCGCCAGCGTGTTGTTCTGCGCCAGCACGCCCTCGACCTGGCCGAGCAGTTCCTGCGCGCCGGCGAGGCCGGAGCCGGAGACGGCCTGGTAGGTGCTGACGATGAGACGCTCGAGGCCGGCAGCGGCATCCAGCGGCTTCAGCACCGGCATCGCGGCCATCGTGGTGCAGTTCGGGTTCGCGATGATGCCCTTGACGGCCTGGTCGATCGCGTGCGGGTTGACCTCGCTGACCACGAGCGGAACCTCGGGGTCCATGCGCCAGGCGCTGGAGTTGTCGATGACGACGGCGCCGGCCGCGGCGAAGCGCGGTGCGTGGGCGCGGCTGCCGGTGGCTCCCGCGGAGAAGAGGGCGATCTGGATGCCGGCGGGGTCGGCGGTGGCGACATCCTCGACGATGATGGTGTGGCCGCCGAAGTCGACCGCGCGACCGGCGGACCGCGCGGTGGAGAACAAGCGCAGCTCCCCGATCGGGAAGTCGCGCTGGGCGAGGATCTCGCGCATGACCGTGCCGACCTGGCCGGTGGCGCCGACGACGGCGACGGAGTATCCGGAGTCAGAGATGCGGGTCATGGTGCCTCCACGGCTCGTTTCAGGGGTTTGGGTCATTCTACCGGCGCCTGTATTCCCGGGTCCCCATGTGTCGGCCCACGCGGTCGGTGAGCCGGCGGCGTTCGGGACCGGTCAGCCGACGGGCGCCGTGAGCGGGTCCGGGTCGCGGCGCGTGCGGCCGTCATCGGTGACGACCGCGAGGCCCTCCCTCGCCCAGTACTCGAAGCCGCCGATGAGTTCGCGGACGTCCGTGTAGCCGAGCTGCACCAGGGTGAGGGCGGCCCGCGTGCTGCCGTTGCAGCCCGGACCCCAGCAGTAGACCACGATCGCGGTGTCGAGGTCGGGGGCGACCTCAGGGATGCGGGATGCCAGCTCTGCGTTCGGGAGGTGGATCGCGCCGGGGATGCGTCCCTGCCCCCAGGCCGCGTCGTTGCGCGTGTCGATGACCAGCGGCGGCGTGCCGGACGCACGCTCCGCCGCCAGGTCGGAGGGATCGGTCTCGAAGATCAGCTTCGCGGCGAAGAAGTCCGCCGCGGAGATGCTCGTGCGCACCCGCCTCAGCGACCGGAGCCGGCGTAGACGACGGCCTCGGTGTCGCCGTCGAGCCCGTACGCGGTGTGCACCACGCGGGCGGCTTCGGCGATGTCGTCGGCGCGCAGCACGACCGAGATGCGGATCTCGGAGGTCGAGATCATCTCGATGTTGATGCCGGCGGTGGACAGCGCCTCGAACAGCGTCGCGGAGACGCCCGAGTGGGTGCGCATACCGGCGCCGACCACGGACAGCTTGCCGACCTGGTCGTCGTGCACGAGGCTCTCGAACCCGACCTCGTTCTGGTCGCCGGCGAGCGCCTTCAGCGCGGTGGCGGCATCCGTCTTGGGCAGGGTGAACGAGATGTCGGTGCGGCCGGTGGTGGCGGCCGACACGTTCTGCACGATCATGTCGACGTTCGCACCGGACTTGGCGACGATCTTGAAGATCTCGGCGGCCTTGCCGGGAACGTCGGGAACGCCGATGACGGTGACCTTGGCCTGGCTGAGGTCGGTCGCGACTCCGGCGACGACGGGCTCTTCCATGTGCTCTCCTTGGGCTGCGAGTGCTTCGCGACGGGCTTGGTTGAGCACCAGGGTGCCCTCGCCCGAGCTGAATGTGGACCGGGCGTGGATGAGCACGCCGTGGCGGCGGGCGTACTCGACGGCCCGGATGTAGAGGACCTTGGCGCCGTTGGCGGCGAGTTCGAGCATCTCCTCGCTGGAGATGTGGTCGAGCTTGTGCGCCTTGGGCACGACGCGCGGGTCGGCGGAGAAGATGCCGTCGACGTCGGAGTAGATCTCGCAGACGTCGGCGTTCAGCGCCGCTGCGAGGGCGACGGCGGTGGTGTCCGAGCCGCCGCGGCCGAGGGTCGTGATGTCGCGGGTGTCGCGGTTGAAGCCCTGGAAACCGGCGACGATCACGATGGCGCCCTCGTCGAGGGCCTCGCGCAGGCGGATCGGCGTGACGTCGACGATGCGGGCGGCGCCGTGCGTGGCATCCGTGATCATGCCGGCCTGACTGCCGGTGAACGAACGGGCCTCGAAGCCCATCGAGTGGATCGCCATGGCCAGCAGGGCCATCGAGATGCGCTCCCCGGACGACAGCAGCATGTCGAGCTCGCGCGGCGCCGGGATGGGCGCGACCTGGTCGGCGAGGTCGAGCAGTTCGTCGGTGGTGTCGCCCATGGCACTGACGGCCACGACGACCTCGTGCCCGGCCCGACGGGTGTCCACGATCCGCTTGGCGACGCGCTTGATGCTCGCCGCGTCGGCGACGGACGACCCGCCGTACTTCTGCACGATCAATGCCACTGTGCGACTCCCGGGGTTCACGCGGCAGAGCGCCGCTGCATCGATTCTACGGATGCCGCGACATCCTCTCCCGCCGGATGACGTCCCGCGGCACCGCTCGTCAGCCGGAGGCGACGGGAGGCAGGTCGCTCTCGGGCACCTCGGCCGCCGCTTTCGGGGCGCGGAACCGGCCGCCGGTCGCGGCGAGCCAGCAGCCGACGATGACGAGCGGGAATCCGATGAGCAGTCCCGGCGTGATCGGCTCACCGAGAAGCACCGCACCGAGCGCGAGCGCCACGACCGGATTGACGTAAGTGAAAAGGCCGGCCCGAGCCGGCCCCACCTCCGCGATGAGGGCGAAGAAGACGATGAACGCGACCGCGGTGCACAGCACGGCGAGGGCCAGCAGCGACATGCTGCTGCGCACCGTCGGCACCCCGTGCTGGGTGAGCAGCCCGATCGGCAGATAGACGAGGCCCACCGCGCCGAGCGACAGGGTCATGGTGCCGAGCGACGGGACGTCGTGCAGCTTGTGCGCCACGACGAACGGCGCCGTCGCGTACAGGATCGCCGTGAGCAGCACCTCGCCGACCGCGATGAGCGCGCCGGGGCCGGATGCCACGAGCGACGGTCCGGCGACGATCACGGCGACGCCGACGAACCCCAGCACGAGACCGGCGGCCCGCAGCGGCTTCAGCATCCCGCGGTCGCCGGCGAGCATCGCGATGATCGCCGCGAACAGCGGCACGGTGGACACGAGCAGCCCGGTGAGCCCGGACGGGAGCACGGTCTCCGCACGACTCAGCAGCAGGAACGGCCCCGCCATCTCGATCGCGCCGAACAGCAGTACCCACGGCCACTTCTTCAGAGCCGGCCCGAGCGCTCTGGCGCGCAGCGCGAACGGCAGCAGGATCAGCGCGCCCAGCAGCGTGCGTCCCGCCACGACGCCTGCCGGCGAGATGGTGGCGACGGCCTCTTTGATGAACAGGTACGGGATGCCCCACAGCAGCGCCATGCCGGCGTACAGCCACCAGGCGCGCACCGAGACGGCGTGCGTGGTCTTGTTCACACCGACCGCCGGCCCTCGAACGCGCGGCCGAGGGTGACCTCGTCGGCGTACTCGAGGTCCCCGCCGACCGGCAGGCCGGAGGCGAGGCGCGTGACGGTGATCTCGAGGGTCGTCAGCAGCCGGCTGAGGTAGGTCGCGGTCGCCTCCCCCTCCAGGTTGGGGTTGGTGGCGAGGATGACCTCCTGCACGGTGCCGTCGGCGAGCCGCTGCATGAGCTGGGCGATGCGCAGGTCGTCGGGGCCGATGCCCGCGATCGGGCTGATCGAGCCGCCGAGCACGTGGTACAGCCCGCGGAATTCGCGCGTGCGCTCGATGGCGGCGACGTCCTTCGCGTCCTCGACCACGCAGATGAAGGTCTGGTCGCGGCGCGGGTCGCGGCAGATGGCGCAGCGGTCCTGCTCGGACACGTTGCCGCACACCTCGCAGAACCGCACCTTCTCGCGCACGTCGTGCAGCAGGTCGGACAGCCGCGAGACGTCGAAGTTCGGCGTCTGCAGGATGTGGAACGTGATGCGCTGCGCGGACTTCGGCCCGATCCCGGGCAGGCGCCCGAACTCGTCGATCAGGTCTTGGACGATGCCGTCGTACATCAGCTGAACCTCGTGCCCGTCTCATAGGGCTCTTCGCGCACGAACGTGGCGCCGAGCATCTGTCGCACGACGGCCTCCCCGTAGCGCTGGATGCCGTTCGTCGCCGGACGCCGGGAGGCCGTGTCGCGGGATGCCGCGGAAGCCTCGGGCTGCGGCGGCTGCGGGCGCTGCGGCGGCACGATGGAGGGCGGGATCGGTGCGTCGACGGGCACTTCGTCGGCCAGGCGCTCGTCTTCGTCGGCCGGTTCGAGCGAGGTCTCCACCTCGTCCGCGGGCAGTACGCCGCCGTCGGTGGGCGGGGTGGCG
>NZ_DATEJS010000036.1:0-16247 GCF_035277845.1 Microbacterium sp. | reverse complement strand
TCGTCTCGACCGGGGGCGGGGGCACGGTCGTGGCGCTCACGCCGGCGCCGGCGGGTCGGGCGCCGGCCCGCTCCGCCCTCCTCTCGGGCCTCGACGACCCGCAGGGACTCGCGTTCGCCGAGCACGACGGGCACGCCGTCCTGGTCGTCGGCGAGGGCACCCGGATCGTCGCGTGGGACTACGCGGACGGACGCGCGACGGGTCGCCGCGTGCTCGTGGACGGGCTGCCGGATGCCGGACACGGCGCCAAGGCGGTGGCCGCGCACGGCGACACCGTGTTCTACAGCATCGGCTCGTCCGGCAACCGGGTTCCCGCCGACCGCACCGCGTCCCCGCAGCGTGCCACCGTGTGGCAGGTCGGGCTCGACGGGAGCGGCAACAGGATCGTCGCGACCGGCGTGCGCAACGGCTTCGGCCTCGCGGTCGCGCCCGACGGCACGCTGTTCACCGCCGTGAACCAGGCCGACGACCAGCCGTACCCGTTCCACGACGGCACCGGGCGGTACGGGCGCATCGAACGCGGCTACGTCAACGAGAACCCGGTCGACCAGGTGGCGCGGCTGACGACCGGCACCGACCTCGGCTGGCCGTTCTGCGTTCCCGACAGCCGGCACGGCATCACGGACCTCCCGTACGTCGACGACGTGGACACCAACCCGGACGGGCGCGCGCTGGACTGCGGCGCACTCGCTCCGACGATGCTGGGACTGCCCGCGCACAGCGCCCCGCTCGGGATCGCGTTCACCCACGGCTCCGCGCTGCAGCCCGCCCTGGGCGACGGGGCGCTGATCGCCGTGCACGGGTCGTGGGATCGGGATCCGCCCCGCGCGCCGTCGGTGCTGTTCAGCCGGTGGGATGCCGCATCCGGCACGCTCGGACCGTCGGTGCCGCTCGTCACGGGATTCCAGAACCCGGACGGCACGCGCTGGGGGCGTTCGGTGGATGCCGTCCCCGGGCCGGACGGATCGGTGTACGTGACGGACGATGCCGCGGGGCTCGTGTACCGGCTGTCTCCGCCCGGGTGAGCGAGGCCGGCGGTGCGGCTCTCTGCGTTTCGGCTCTGCGTTTCGGCTCTGCGTTTCGGCTCGCTTCGCTCGCTCAACGACCGATGGGGGGGAAGGGGGAAGGGCAGAAGGAGCGAGGTTGCCGGAGGTGGCTCAGCTCGTTCGTCACGATTCGCGTCGGACAAACGGGATCGTGACGAACGAGCGAGTTGTGGGGGAGCCTCGGGGCTCGGGACGCGGCGTCAGGCCGCGTCGATCGCCGCGACGATCTCGGTGAATCCGCGGCCCGCGGCGAGGTCGCGGGGGAGTGCGCCGTCACCGTCGCGGATCGACGGGTCGGCGCCGCCGGCGAGCAGCAGCTGCACGGCCCGCATGTGGGCGATCAGGCGGAATCGGGGCATGGGTCCTCCTTCGGCGTGGTGAAATGGTATACCAATTTCCTGACCGCGCGGTGTGCGCCGTATCCCGGCGCCACGTCCCGCGGCACGGGTGGGAGAGCGGCTGATCGCGGGCCGGGGATGCCAGAATGGGCGCATGACAGAGGTCGCCGCTGCGTTCGAATCCGAAGTGGAACGCGTCACGCACACGCTCCGCGACGAGATCCTCGACGGCGTCCGCGCGCCGGGCAGCCGGCTCGTCGAACGGGAGCTCGCCGCCGATCTGGGGGTCAGCCGCATCCCCGTGCGCGACGCGCTCAAGGCGCTCGTGGCCGAGGGACTCGTCACCCCGCGCCCGCGGTCGTGGGCGGTCGTGCGCGAGTTCACCCCGGCCGACGTCGCCGACCTCAACGAGGTGCGCTCGGCGCTCGAGGTGCTCACCTTCCGTCTGGCTGCCAACCGCCGCAGCCGCGACGGGCTGCAGCGCCTGCGGGCGGTGCTCGACGAGGAGATCGAAGCATCCCGTCGCGGGGATGTCGTCGCCGCGCGGCACGCCGCGGCCGACTTCCACGAGGTCGTCACGTCGATCGCCGGCAACGACCTGCTCTTCGAGATCGACGGCCTGCTGCGCAGCCGCATCCGCTGGCTGCTCGTGCAGCACGAGGACACCGGGCAGGTCGCCGTCGAGCACGAAGCCCTGTACGAGGCGATCGCCCAGCGCGACATCGCACGGGCCAGCACGCTGATCCTCGCCCACATGGGCAACATCCGCTACCTCGACGACCCGACCTGGCGCGACGAGGACCCTCAGCTCTCCGGGTCCTGACCGCAGACCGCGAACCGGCCGGATCCTCCCTCGGGAGGGTCCGGCCGCGTCATGTCCGCGAGCGCCGTGACGACGGGGCCGACCGCGCGCTCGCCGCCGGGGGCGTCAGACAGCTGCTCCGGGTGCCGACGGATGCCGGAGAAGACTCGGGCTGGACTCTTTGGTATACCGACGTCTAGGATCTACTCAGATCCACCCGGAGGTCCCATTGTCGATGTCGACGTGCGAGCGACTGGCTTCGGTCGCCTCGCTCGATGCCGAACTCGCCGTGCCGCTGCGCAGACCCTGCACCGCACACGCCCATTCGGCGTCCCGTCAGGTCGTGAGCCTCCTGCTTAAGAATGGCAGCCTGATCAGCCTTTATGCGGCGGCATCCGACGACGCGCCCTGGGCTGTGCGGGGCGCGGTGCCCGACCGGGGCGACGGGGCGATCGACCCCGGCGATCACGTGCACCCCGACGCGTCCGGCATCCGGTTCGGCGCGGGCGAGGTCGGCCTCGCCGCCGCGCAGCAGCGGGTACCCGTCCTGGCGCCGACATGGTATCCCGCTGCTCCGGCGCCGACATCGTGGCCGGCCTCGCCGCCGGCATCCAGCTGGAGCACCAGCTGAGAGAGATGCCGTGACCCCCGCCGCATCCCTCGCACCCCGAGACCCCGCCTGATACCCGAGGAGAACCCCCTGATGGCAACAACCGACACGGCTGTCGAAGCCACGTCCAAACTCGAATCCGAGTTCGAGCACAGCCCCGTCCCCCAGTCGCACCGCAAGTCGCTGCTGACCGTCTCGGCGGTCTGGTTCGGCTTCCCGATGATCCTGACCAACGCCGTGCCCGGCGGCCTCGTGGTCGCGATGCTCGGCTTCTGGCAGGGCCTGGCCGCGATCCTCGTGGCGAACGCGATCATGTTCGTCTACGTCAGCCTGCTGAGCTACCGCGCCGGGCAGACCGGCAAGAGCTTCGCGCTGCAGGCCACCGAGACCTTCGGTACGGTCGGTTACGCGATCGCCTCCGGATTCCTCGCGACGGTCGTCGTCGGCTGGTTCGCCTTCAACACCGGCGCCACCGGCGCCAGCCTGTCGGCCGCATTCGGCTGGAACCAGATGCTCGTCGCGGCGCTCGCCGGCATCCTGTTCATCGCCGTCACGTACCTCGGCATCAAGGCCCTGTCGGTGATCGGCGCCATCGCCGCGCCGCTGTTCATCATCGCGGTCGTCATCGCGATCGTGATCGCCGCCAAGACCGCGGACTTCGGCCAGATCGCCCACTTCGCGGGTGCCGGCGGGATGACCTTCGGCGTCGCGGTGACCGCGATCATGGCGACCTTCGCCGACTCCGGCACGATGACCGCCGACTTCACGCGCTGGTCCAAGAACGGCAAGCAGGCCGTGCTGGCCACCGCCACCGCGTTCCCGGTCGCGAGCCTCATCGCGCAGCTGTCCGGCGGCATCCTGGTCGCGGCCGGCGCCATCGCAGGCGCGACCAGCAACGGCGGCAACTTCACCCCGATCCTCACCGGTCCGGGCAACCCGCTGCTGGACATCCTGGTGCTCATCTTCGTCGTGGTGAACCTCGGCTCGGTCTGCACGCACTGCCTCTACAACGGCGCACTGGGCTGGTCGCACCTGGTGCGCGGCAGGATGCGCGTGCTGACCCTGGTGCTCGGCGTCATCGGCGTGGTCCTCGCCGTCGTCGGCGTGTGGAGCCTGTTCGTGAACTGGCTCGTGTTCCTCGGCGTGATCGTGCCGCCGCTCGGCGCCGTGCTCATCGGCGACCAGATCGTGCTGGCCCGCCGCCTGCCGGGCCGTCGCGAGCAGCGCTTCCGCCCGACGGCGTTCATCGCGTGGGGCGTCGGCGCGGCTGCGGCCCTCGCCGTGCACCTGTTCGCCCCGGCCTGGTCGGACGCGGTCACCGGCCTCATCGTGGGCCTCATCGCCTACCTCCTGCTGGAGAACGTCAAGCCCAAGCAGGTCTGAGCCGCCCCCGGCCCCGGCCCGGCCCGCCGCCCCCCTGCCCGCGAACCCTCATCCAATTACGCGAACCCTCACTGAAATACGCCCTTCCCGGGTGTGTCGGTGAGGGTTCGCGTATTCGGGTGAGGGTTCGCGGCATGGCGGGCGTTCCGGCACGGAAGAATGGGCCCATGCCCAGCCAGACCCTGCGCGCCGTGTCCGACCTGCCGGCGGCGCCCGCCGTGCTCGCCGATTCGACGGTGATCCTCATCGACTACCAGAACACCTACACGCGCGGCGTGATGGAGCTGGAGGGGTGGGATGCCGCGCTCGACCGCGCCGCCGACCTGCTCGACCGGGCGCGCGCCGCCGGGGCCACGGTCATCCACGTCGCCCACGACGACGGCCCGGGATCCCTGTACGACTACAGCGGCGACCTCGGCGCCATCCACGAGCGCGTCGCGCCGATCCCGGGGGAGCAGATCGTCACGAAGCAGGCGCCGAACGCCTTCGTCGACACGAACCTCGGCGAGCTCGTCGACGCCGCCGGCAACGAGTCCCTGGTGATCGCCGGCTTCATGACCCACATGTGCGTCAACTACACGTCCGAGGGCGCGTTCCTGCGTGGCAACGCGCCGACGGTCGTGGCGGATGCCTGTGCGACCCGGTCGCTGCCGTCCGCTGCAGGCGACGTGCCCGCCGCCGACCTGCACCGGGCGGCCCTGGCCACCATCGGCGACGTCTACGCCGTCGTGGTGGCATCCGCCGACGAGCTCGGCTGACGCCGCGGCATCCCTCGGCGCAAAGAGAGAGGAGGATGCCCCGGCCGTCGCCGGAGCACCCTCCTCGGGGCGGAGAGCCGATCAGACGACGACGAGGCGGTTCGGGATCGTGTTCAGCTCTTCGACGCCGTTCGTGCCGAGCAGCACCGTGCCGCCGACGCAGACGCGCTGGCCGTCACGGAGGGCGTTCGGCTCGAACGCGAAGGCGTGACCCTCTTCGATCACGAAGTCACCCCCGAATCGAGGAAATTCGATCTTTTGGCATTCCAGTTCTGCGAATGATCGCGGTGGCCACGGGTCACCCGCGTGCGGGCCCCTACAATGACAGCCAGCCCGCGCGCCGGATGCGGGATCACCGAGCTGTGGCGGCGGATCGCGACCGCCCGTGCCGGTGCCGGACGAGGGGGCGACCGTGTCGCAGAACGACGAGACGACCGTGCAGCTGCATCCCGGTCAGTCCGGAGAGGCGCTCGACCTCCTCGTGTACGAGTGGGTGCGCGAGCGGGTCATCGACGGGACGTTCAAGCCGGGGGAGCGGATCCGCGAGCGGAATCTCGCCGAGGAGCTGCAGGTGTCGCGGATCCCCATCCGCGAGGCGTTCCCGCGGCTGGAGTCCGAGGGGTACATCAAGACCCTCCATCGGCGCGGCGCCGTGGTCGCGGAGATGACCGTGCAGGATGTCCGCGAGCTGTTCCAGGTGCGCTCCTCACTGGAAGTGCTGGCCGCGCGCCTCGCGGCAGACGCGTGCGCGCACGGGGCATCCGGCGAGCAACTGCTCGCCGCGCTCGCCGAGGCGGAGCGCGCGGTGCGGGGCGGCGACGGCGCGGACATCGCCGCGCGCACCTCGGAGCTGCACGACGAGATCCTCGCGCTGTCGAACAGCCGGCTGCTGCAGACGCTGATGGTGCCGATCGAGGGGCGCATCCGTCGCCTCTTCCACTTCGTCACCCAGCGCGACGAGGTCGCGCTGCACCGCGAGCACGAGGCGCTGTGCACCGCGATCGTCAACGGCCAGACAGAACTGGCGGCCGCCCTCGCCCTGGCGCACGTCGAGCGCTCGCGGTACGAGACCATGCCGATCGTCGAGGCGCTGCTGGGGTCCTGACCCGAGATCCTCGTCGACGGCGGAATGCTCTTCGGTATACCATTTGTCGAATGGGATCCCGATCGCGCCGCAGCCAGGGCGGCCCGATCGCGTCCCTGCGCTCCAGTCGGCCCTTCCGGTACCTGTGGACGTCGAACGTGCTGTTCTTCGGCGGCATCTGGACGCAGACCCTGGTGCTCGGCTGGATGGTCTACGAGGTCACCGGATCGGCGTTCTTGATCGCGGTGTTCACGGCCTGCCGGCTCGCGCCCCTGCTGCTCGGCCCGTTCGCCGGCGTGATCGCCGACCGGTTCGACCGGTACCGGATGCTCGTGATCGCGAACCTCTGGGCGTTCGTCGCCGTCCTCGGCGTCGCGGTGCTCGCCATGGTCGGGGCGGCGCCGTATCCCGTGCTGCTGGTGGGCGGGCTCATCATCGGACTGGCCCAGTCGCCGTCGCAGCCCGCGCGGGCCTCCCTGGTGGTCGAGGCCGTCTCCCGCAGGAACCTCAGCAATGCGAACGCCCTGAACGCCTTCGCCATGAACATGACCCAGATGATCGGACCGGCCGTCGGCGGCGCCATGATCGGCGTCATCGGTGCTCCCTGGGCGCTGGCCGTCTCGGCATCCTGGTTCGTCCTGTCGCTGCTGGCGCTGCTGCCGGTGCGCGGCATCGGGCGCGGACGGGTCGTCCATGAGACCTCGGTGCGGCGGATGCTCGTGAGCGGGCTGGGCACGATCCGACGGCGCCGGGTGGCTGTCGCCGCCCTCACCGTGACGCTGTGCGCCAACATCCTGATCTGGCCGATCTACCAGACGTTCATGCCCGTCTTCGCCGGTGAAGTGCTGCATCTGGATGCCGCGGGCCTCGGCACGCTCATGACCTGCGCCGGCCTCGGCGGCACGGTCAGCTCGCTCGTGATCGCGTCGTTCGGCGACTTCCCGCGCAAGGGCGCGGTGTTCGTCGTCGGCACCGCCTGCTGGGGCGCCCTGTGGGCGGGGTTCGCCCTGTCGACGTCCACGTCGCTCTCGTTCCCGCTCATGGTGGCGGTCGGCCTCGCCTCCGCGCCGTTCGGCGTGCTGCAGACGACCCTCGTGCTTCTGGCGACGCCCTCCCGCGTGCACGGCACGGCGCTCGGCCTGCAGGAGCTCGCGATCGGGACGATGCCCGTCGCGGCACTGGGGCTCGGCGCGCTGGCCCAGCTGATCGGCGTGCCGGCCACGACGTTCGCGAGTGCGTCGATGCTCGCCGTGAGCGTGGTCGTCATCGCGCTGGCCGTGCCCGCACTGGTGCGCTACGACGGCCGCCACGAGGAGTCCGCGCTGCGCTCGCGGGTCGCATCGGCGGAGCCGGAGGCGTCTCCCGCGCCGCCGGCGTGATCACGCCAGCGCGTCGACGATGGGCCGGAATTTGACCCGTGTCTCGAGCATCTCCGACTCCGGGTCGCTGGCGGCGACGATGCCGGCGCCGGCGTGTGCGACCACGGGGATCGGCGCGTCGGAGGCCGGTTCGACGTCGTCCGGCGCGCCGAACTGGGCACCGCGCAGTGCGATCGCCCACTCGCCGTTGCCGTCGGCATCCACCCAGCCGACCGGTCCGGCGTAACGGCCGCGGTCGAACGGCTCCAGCTGCCGGATGAGTTGCCGGGCGGCGTCCGTCGGGGTGCCCGCCACTGCGGCGGTCGGATGCAGCACCGCGACGAGGTCGAGGGCGGAGGCCGAGTCGGCGAGGTCGCCGGCGATGTCCGTGGCCAGGTGCCACACGTTCGGCAGCTGCAGCGTGAAGGCCGGCGGCGTGGTGAGTCCGGCGGTGTGCGGACGCAGCACGTCGACCACGCTCTGCACTGCGAACGCGTGCTCGTCGATGTCCTTGCGGGATGCCGCGAGCCCGGCCTCGGCGGCGGCGTCCTCCTCCGGGTCGGCGCCGCGCGCGGCGGTGCCGGCCAGCACCCGAGCTGTGACGGCGCCGGACGCGACGGTGACGAGCGTCTCCGGGCTTGCGCCGATGAGCCCGTCGACCGCGTACATCCACGTGTCCGGGTACTCGGTCGCGAGCGCCCGGGCGAGGCGCCGCAGGTCGGAGTGGGCGGGCACGCTGCCGACGAGATCGCGGGCGAGCACCACCTTGCTGACCCGGCCCGCGGCGATCGCGCCGAGACCGGCGCGCACCGACTCCTGGTAGCCCTCCGGCCCCTGCACTCCCGGTCCCACGGTGGCCGGCCAGTACGGCCCGTACGGCACGGTGGCGGGAAGGGATGCGGCATCCTGCCCGTCGTGCCGGTCGGCGCTCCAGGCGATGCGGGTCACCCACGTGCGGTCGCCGTGCCGGCCGACGACGGCGCGCGGGACGATGAGGGTGCTCGGCCACGCCGACGGGGTGTCGAAGGCGAACGCGCCGAACGCCACGAGCCCGGTGCCCGGCAGCCGCACCGGGTCGTCGATCTCGGCGTCGGCGGTCAGCTCCCGCCAGGCGTCCGCGGCATCCGTCGCCCCGGGGAACGAGCAGGAGCGCAGCACCCCGCCGGCACCGACGATGCCGTCGCCGCGGCGGAGCCACGCGAGCGGGTGGTGCGGGTCGGTGAACGGCAGCAGATCCGCGGCGCCGGCGGCATCCGCCGGATCGATCTCGCGGGTGGTGGCGATCAGGTGCGGCCGCACGGACGAGGTCATCCCTCCAGCCTAGGACACGCCGGCAGGTGCCGCCTGGGCGCACCGTGCCGCTCGGGGACCCGCTCGTACACTGTGCATCATGACCGCTCTCGACCTGCCTGCTCCGGGGACCCCGCTCCAGTTCCACTGGCGCAAGTGGGACGGCTCGCAGCACTGGCGGCACGAGTGCGTCTACCTCGGGCGCGACGAGTGGGGGGACTGGTTCGGGCAGCACGCCGGATCACGCAGCCACCGCCCGGGCCGCGACTTCCTCACCGAATGGGGCAACGTGACCCTCATGTCGGCCACCGGCGACTTCGCGTTCACCCGGCACGTGCCCGGGCACCGAACCCGCACGTACATCGATCTGGCCTGGGACCTGCGCTGGAAGGACGGCGTGCCCACGGGCATCGACATGGACCTCGACGTGGTCGACCGGCCCGCCGGCGAGGGGGTGTTCATCGACGACCGCGACGAGTGGGACGAGCACCGCGAACAGTACGGCTACCCCGTGCAGGTGGTCGCGCACCTCGAGGCCCTCGCCCAGGATCTGCGCGACCGGGTCGCCGGCGACATGCCGCCGTTCGATGAGTCCGTGCCGGGCGGCTGGCTCGCCCGGCTCGCGGAACTCGCCGCCTAGACTCGACGGGTGACCGCCGACAGCACGCCCTCCGAGCACAACCGCGCCGACCTGGGCAAGGACCCGCGCGAGGTCAGCGGCATGTTCGACCAGGTCGCCGACGGCTACGACCGCACCAACACGGTCATGACGTTCGGCAACGACGTGCTGTGGCGCCGCGCCACCACCCGCGCGGTCGCCCCGCGCAGGGGGGAGCGCGTGCTCGACCTCGGGGCCGGCACCGCGTCGTCGTCGGCATCCCTCGCCGCGTCCGGCGCGGACGTCGTCGCCGCCGACTTCTCGTCCGGGATGCTGGCCGAGGGCCGCCGCCGCCACGGACACCTGCCGAACCTCAGTTTCGTCGAGGCGGACGCCATGGCCCTGCCGTTCGGCGACGACGAGTTCGACGCCGTGACGATGTCGTACTCCCTGCGCAACGTGCACGACCCGAAGAAGGCGCTCGCCGAGCTGCTGCGGGTGACCAAGCCGGGCGGCCGCGTGGTGATCAACGAGTTCTCCACCCCGCCGAACCCCGTCTTCCGCCGTCTCTACCGGTTCTACAACGCACAGATCCTGCCCCGCACCGCCCGGCTCGCCGGCACGAACGGCGACGCGTACGACTACCTCAACGAGTCGATCGCGGCATGGCCCGACCAGCGCACCCTCGCCGGCTGGATGTACGAGGCGGGCTGGACGCAGGTCGCGCACCGCAACCTCACCTTCGGCATCGTCGCGCTCCACCGCGGCGTCAAACCGGCCGGCTGATCGCCGTCATGGACATGCCGGGCAAGACGGCCGCGGGTAGGCTGGGACGGTGACTTCGAGCCCCGCAGCTCCCGGCTCGCGCCTGGCGAGCAACCTCGGCCTGACCGAGCGCGTCTTCGCCGGCCCCAAGTCCCGGCGCCTCCTGCGCACCGTCGAATCCGGTCTCGACGACGTCGAGAAGGCCCTCGCCGTCGAGCTGAAGATGGGCGATGCGCTCGCCGACGTCACCGCACGCTACCTCTACGAGGCGGGCGGCAAGCGGGTGCGGCCGATGCTGACGCTGCTCACGGCCCAGCTCGGCGAGGGCGCGACGGAGGCGGTCGTCGAAGCGGCCGCGGCCCTCGAACTGACCCACCTCGGCTCGCTGTACCACGATGACGTGATGGACGGGGCGGCCGTGCGCCGCGGCGTCCCCAGCGCCCAGACGGTGTGGGGCAACAACGTCGCGATCCTCACCGGCGACCTGCTGTTCTCGCGCGCGAGCCAGATCATGGCGCGCTACGGCGAGCGGGCGATCCGCCTGCAGGCCGACACGTTCGAGCGCCTCGTGCTCGGCCAGCTGCACGAGACCGTGGGGCCCGCCGAGACGGACGACCCGGTGGCGTTCTACCTGCAGGTGCTCGCCGACAAGACCGGCTCCCTCATCGCGGCATCCGCCCAGGCGGGGGTGATCTTCTCGGGCGCCCCCGAGGACTACGCCGAGCCCGTCCGCGTGTTCGGCGAGAAGGCCGGCGTCGCCTTCCAGCTGCTCGACGACGTCATCGACCTGTCGGCCGACCCGAACGAGACCGGCAAGGTGCCCGGCACCGACCTGCGCGCCGGCGTGCCCACCATGCCGTACCTGCTGCTCGGCGCCCGCACCGACGACGCGTCGCGCGCCCTGCACGCCCGCATCGACGAGGGCGTCGCCCGCATCGCGGAGGGCGCCGACCCCGGCATCCTCGACGACGCGCTCGCCGCCCTGCGCGACCACGACGCCACCGCGCAGACCGTGACCCTCGCCAACCAGTGGTCGCACGACGCGATCGACGCGATCGAACCGCTGCCCGACGGCGCGGTGAAGGATGCCTTGACCCGGTTCGCCCGGGCCGTCGCCGACCGCAGCAGCTGACCCGTCCCGGAGGAACATTGACCAAGCTCAGACTGGCCATCGTCGGGGCCGGCCCCGCAGGCATCTACGCCGCCGACATCCTGCTGAAGGCCGAGCGGAAGTTCGACGTCTCGATCGACCTCTTCGATCACCTCCCCGCCCCGTACGGCCTGGTCCGCTACGGCGTCGCGCCCGACCACCCGCGCATCAAGGGCATCATCACCGCCCTGCGCGAGGTGCTCGACCGCGGCGACATCCGCATCTTCGGCAACGTCCGCTTCGGCGAGGACATCACGCTCGAGGACCTCAAGCAGCACTACAACGCCGTGATCTTCGCGACCGGCGCGATCCGCGACGCGTCCCTCGACGTGCCCGGCATCGACGCCGTCGGCTCGTATGGCGCCGCGGACTACGTGAGCTGGTACGACGGGCACCCCGACTTCCCGCGCGAGTGGCCGCTGGATGCCGAATCGGTCGCGGTCATCGGCAACGGCAACGTGGCGCTCGACGTGGCGCGCCTGCTCGCCAAGCACGCCGAAGACCTGCTGCCCACCGAGGTGCCCGCGAACGTGTACGAGGGACTCTCGGCCTCGAAGGTCACCGACGTGCACGTGTTCGGCCGCCGCGGGCCCGCGAACGTCAAGTTCACCCCGCTCGAGCTGCGCGAGCTCGGCGAGCTGCGCGACGTCGACATGGTCGTGTACGACGAGGACTTCGACTACGACGAGGCGTCCAAGGATGCCGTCGCCAGCAACAAGCAGGTCATGGTGATCGACCGGGTGCTGCAGTCGTGGCGCAAGCGCCCCGGGGTGAACAACTCCGGCGGTGAGGCGTCCCGCCGCCTGCACCTGCACTTCTACGCGAAGCCGATCGAGGTGCGCACCGACGACGAGGGCCGCGTCTCGGCGTTCGTCTACGAGCGCACCCGCTCCGACGGCGAGGGCGGCGTGGTCGGCACCGGCGAGGTGCGCGAGGTGCCGGTGCAGGCGCTGTACCGTGCCATCGGCTACTTCGGGTCGCCGCTGCCGGGCGTCCCGTTCGACAAGAAGCACGGCGTCATCCCGAACCGCGAGGGCCGTGTGCTCGCGGCGAACAGCAACGAACGCGTGCCCGGCGTGTACGCCACCGGCTGGATCAAGCGCGGGCCGGTGGGTCTCATCGGGCACACCAAGTCCGACGCGATGGAGACCATCCGCAACCTCATCAACGATCAGGGCACGTGGTGGCAGCCGGCGCATCCGCAGGAGGCGTCCATCCCGGCTCTGCTCGAGTCGCGCGGTGTGGAATGGACCGACCTCGACGGCTGGCACCGCCTCGACTCCCACGAGATCGGACTCGGCGAGCCGCACGGGCGGGCGCGCATCAAGGTCGTCGACCGCGACGAGATGGTGCGTGTGTCCCGCGACGACGCGTAGGCGACGGCGATGACGGATGCCTGGGCCCCGGACATCCTCGGGCATCCGTTCGCCCAGCTGACCCTCCATCTCGGCACCGACGACGAGGGCCAGGTGGTCGCCACCCTCGTGCGCCGGCTGCCGACGCTCTGGGCCCGGCTCACCGGCCCGCTCCGCGACGTCGACGTGCTGTACGTGCACGGCTGGTCGGACTACTTCTTCCAGTCCGACCTGGCGGGCATGTGGGCCGATCTCGGCGCGCGGTTCTTCGCGCTCGATCTGCGCAAGTACGGCCGCAGCCTGCGCGAGGGGCAGACGCCGGGTTACGTGCACGACCTCACGAAGTACGACGAGGACATCGCGGCCGCGCTCACCGCGATGGGATCGCGTGCCGGCCGCCGGCTGGTGCTGCTCGGGCACTCCACCGGCGGACTGGTGCTGTCGCTGTGGGCGCACCGTCATCCGGATGCCGCCGCCGCGCTCATCCTGAACAGTCCGTGGCTCGAGTTCCAGCTCGGCGCCGTGGGCCGCCGCGCCATCCAGCCGCTCGTCAGCGCGCGGGCCCGCTTCGACCCGCGCGGCGGCCAGATGGGCACCGACTACGGGTTCTACTCACGGGCGCAGCGCGAGATCGGCTCCATCCCGACGACGGCGGGATTCGTGCAGAAATGGCGGCCGGACCGGGCCTTCTCGACGCATCCCGGATGGCTGCACGCGATCATGACCGGGCACCGCGAGGTCGAGGCCGGCCTCAAGCTGACCTGTCCGGTGCTGGTGCTGCTGTCGGCGCGCAGCGTGTCGCCCCTCGTCTGGAGCGAGGCGATGACCTCCGCTGACGCCGTGCTGGTGGTCGACGAGATCGCCCGGGCATCCCTCAAGCTGGGCGACCTCGTCACGGTCGCGCGCATCGACGGGGCGATCCACGACGTGTTCCTGTCGAGCCCGGAGCCGCGCCGGCAGGCTCTGCGGGTGACGCGGCGCTGGGCCGTCGGCGTGCTCACCGCGAGCGAGTAGGCACCGTCACCGGCCGGACGCGGTCAAGCCGCGTCGGGAAGGTTCTCCGGATTCCCGCCGGAGCCCGACCTGGCGACGGCGAGTTCGACGCGACGCGGCATCACGATCGCGGCCGCGAGGATGCCGACGGCGATCACGGCCACCGCCGCGAAGACCGCCGTCGACGCCACCACGATCGTGTGCGGGTCGTGCGCGTCGCCGCCCAGGTCGAAGATGATCGCGTTCGCGATCGCGCCGAGCACAGCAGCCCCGAGCGACTGCCCCATCGAGCGGGCGAACATGTTGGATCCGGTGACGACCCCGCGCTCGGACCAGTCGACGCTCGACTGCACCGCGACGAGGCTCGGAACCGCGGCGTACCCGAAGCCCATGCCGATGAAGAAGCAGACCACGGCGACCGAGACGACCGACGGGCTGTGGCCGAGCAGGGCCAGCACGGTGCCCCCGCCGACGAGCACGATGCCGCCGAGGATCGAGATCCGCCGGAAGCCCCAGCGCAGGTACAGGCGACCGGCGGTCGCGGCGGCGAGCGGCCAGCCGATGGTGAAGGTGGCGAGGGCCAGTCCGGCGACGACCGGGGGCGCGCCGGTGCCGACCTCGAGGTAGGTGGGGATGAACGCCGTGAGACCGGCGATGCCCATGCCGACGCCGAAGCCGAGCAGCGTCGTCGAGGTGACGATGCGTCGCCGGAAAAGGCTGAGGGGCAGCACGGGCTCGGCGGCGCGCAGCTCGATGAACACGAACGCGACGAGCAGTGCGGCGCCCACGCCGAAGATCGCGAAGGATGCGGGGGAGTTCCACGCCCAGGCGTCCCCGCCCTCGAGGATGCCGAGCATGAGCAGCGTGGTCGCACCGGTCAGCATCGCGGCGCCGGCGTAGTCGATGCGGTGGGTGCGCCTCTGCACGTTCTCGTGGAAGTGGCGCATCAGCAGCCAGCCGGCTGCGATCCCGAGCGGGAGGTTCACCCAGAAGATGCCGCGCCAGATGCCGAACTGCGCGAACAGGCCGCCGAGGGTCGGGCCGGCCACCGCCGAGATCGCCCAGACGCTCGCCATGTAGCCCTGCACGCGGGCGCGCTCCTCGAGCGTGTAGATGTCGCCGATCACGGTGAGCGCGATGGGCCCGATCGCCCCCGCACCGAGACCCTGCACCGCGCGCGCGACGATCAGCACCGGCATGCTCCACGCGACCCCGGCCAGCACCGACCCGAGCAGGAACACGGCGATCCCGAAGAGCAGCAGCGGCTTGCGGCCGATCGTGTCGGCGAGCTTCGAGTAGACCGGCACCGTCACGGCGGATGCGAGCAGGTAGATCGAGAACAGCCACGGGAACGACGAGAACGACCCGAGGTCCCGCACGATCGACGGCACCGCCGTGGCGATGATCGTCGAGTCGATCGCGACGAGCCCCGTCGACACCATCATCGCGAGCAGGATGCTGCCTCGCTCCGACCTCAGACCCACGTCACTCGCCACGTCAGGGTGCAACCCCGGCGGGGGCCCTCGGTATTCCGACGCCGCGCCGCATCGGCGGGCCCGCACCGGTACGGTGTGAACACGACCTGATGGGAGCCGTGGATGGCCGGGAAAGTGTTCTTCAGCGTGTCGATGTCGCTCGACGGGTTCGTCGCGCCGCAGTCCCCCGAGGAGCTGATGGGGCAGCAGTGGATGGAGCTGCAGCACTGGGTCTTCCCGACGCGGTTCTTCCGGCACAACCTCGGACTCGGCGAGGGCGGCGAGGAGGGGCCGGACGACGACGTGGCGCGCGAGACGTCCGAGCGCACCGGCGCGAGCATCATGGGCAAGCGCATGTTCGAGGCCGGCGAGCACTCGTGGCCCGAGGATGCGCCGTTCCACCACCCGGTGTTCGTCGTGACGCACGAGTCCCGCGCACCGTGGGAGCGAGCGGGCGGGACCACCTTCCACTTCATCGACGACGGCATCGAGACCGCACTCGAGCGGGCCCGGGAATCCGCGGGCGACCGTGACGTGCGCATCGCGGGCGGCGGCGCGACGATCCTGGAATACCTCAACGCCGGCCTCGTCGACGAGTTCACGATCTCGCTGTCGCCGGTGCTCTTCGGGAACGGCATCCGCCTGTTCGAGGGCATCGACGCCGCCCGGATCAAGCTGGAGCCCGTCCGATCCCTGCCGACGAAGCGCGCGACCCACCTCACCTACGCCGTGCGACCACGCTGACCTCCCAGGGCACCATGTCCGACACGTCGCTGACGGAGATCGCCGCCGAGCTGTACTCCGCTGCACCGGAGGAGTTCGTGGCGGCCCGGAACGCCCGTGCCGCGGATGCCGCCGACCGCGAGGACGCGGCGCGCATCCGCGCCCTCAAGAAGCCCTCGGTCGCCGCCTGGGTGGTGAACGTCTTCGCGCACGAACGGGCCGACCGCCTCGGCCAGGCGCTGCAGCTCGCCGCGGAACTGCGGGAGGCGCAGGACCAGCTCGACGCGGCGACCCTCGCGGAGCTCGGACGGCGGCGCCGGGCGCTCACGAGCCAGCTCGCGCATGAGGCGGGCGAGCTGGCATCCGCGCGCGGCGGGAGGGTGAGCCCGTCGACGCTCGAAGCCGTGCGGCAGACGATCGCCGCGGCGTTCTTCGACCCGGATGCCGCGGTCGCGGTCGCCTCGGGCCGGCTCGTCCGCGAGCTCGAGGCATCCGGCGACCCGGTCGACCTGGACGTCG
>NZ_DATEJS010000035.1:0-13004 GCF_035277845.1 Microbacterium sp. | reverse complement strand
GGACGTCGGCCCACACCTGCGCTGTCCAGCCGCGCGGCACGTTCAGCGACCGACCTCGCGCAGCTCCCGCATCGGCGCCCGGCGCGACCCCCACCCGCACGGGAGCGAGCGCGATCGCCGGAGTGGCGGGGGTGGACGCCGTCGGCTCGGGAGGGGATGCCGTCGCCCCGGGAAGGGATGCCGTCGGGCCGGGGCGCGGCATCCCGGTGCACGCGGCGATCGCGAGCAGCAGGACGGCTCCCACGGCGAGCGCCCCCGCGCTGCGGCCTCCTCGAGCGGACGTGCCCATGGTCCGACGGTACGCCCCCGGCGTGGCGCTTCGCCCTCCCGAAGACCACTCGACCGACAAGATCTGCTGCCGTGGAGCGCAGATCTTGTCGGTCGAGCGGGTGTCCGGGAGGGGGTCACACCGACCGCTGGTAGGACCGGAGGGACCGGACGGCCCACGTGAACGCCAGCGCGGCGAGCACGGCGAGGCCCCCGACCTGCCACCAGGCGGCATCCGGGAACGCACCGGTGAGCCCGCCGCGGCCGACCTCGACGGCCCAGGTCATCGGGTTCCAGCGGGATACGTTCTGCACCCACTCGGGCATGAGGGATGCCGGCATCATCGTGGTCGACAGGAACGTCGCCGGCAGCACGATCAGCTGCGACAGGCTGATGAGCGCGATCTGGTTGCGCGTGGTGAGTGCGACCGCGCTGGAGCAGCAGCAGAAGACGGTGGCGAGCAGCGTGGCGACGCCGAGGGATGCCAGCATCCCGCCGATCCCGCCCGGGTACCGCGCGCCGGCGATCCAGCCGATGCCGAGCACCACGAGCGACTGCGCGAGGTTGATCACGAGCTGCTGCGCGAGCTGCCCGGTGATGATCGCCGAGCGGCGGATGGGCGAGGTGAGGTACTGGTCCATCACCCCGGAGGCGATGTCGTCGATGTAGCCGGTGCCGGCCCACGCCCCGGAGTAGAGCACCGTCATCATGAGGATGCCCGGCACCAGATAGTCGACGTACGAGCCGGCACCCGGGCCGGCCGACGGCGCGAACTGGGGCAGCATGCCGAGGGAGCGGAAGACCTGCCCGAACAGCACGATCCAGATGACCGGCTGGATGAGCGACATGACCGGCCCCCAGGCCTGCCGCACCGAGACGGTGAGCCAGCGCCGCAGCACCTGACCCGCCTGGGTGAACCAGCCCGCGCGGGCGGGCGTGTGGACGGTCGCGCGGACGGCGACGGCTGTGGGCATCATGCTGCGACTCCTTGTGCGTAGGTGTGGC
This sequence comes from Microbacterium sp., assembly GCF_035277845.1. GTDB lineage: Bacteria > Actinomycetota > Actinomycetes > Actinomycetales > Microbacteriaceae > Microbacterium. The sequence continues at coordinate 11,732 of NZ_DATEJS010000035.1, read as the reverse complement.
CGACGAAGTGCAGGTACACGTCGTCGAGGGTGGGGTGGGAGGCGGAGACTTGCCCGTAGCGGATGCCGGCGGCATCCAGCGCCGCGATGACCGCGCCCACCGCGGCGGAGGCGTCGTCGGTGCGGGCGGCGAGCACGCCGTCCACTCCGGATGCCTCCACGACCAGGTCGCGCAAGCCCGGCACGCCGGCGACCGCGGCGCGCACCCGCGCCGCGTCGGGCTCGACGAGCGACACCCGCAGCGAGTCGCCGTGCAGGGCGGCCTTCAGCTCGGCGGGCGTGCCGTCGACGACGGCCTGCCCCTTGGTGACGATGAGCAGGTTGTCGGCGAGCCGGTCCGCCTCCTCCATGTAGTGGGTGGTGAGGATGACGGTGAGCTCGTCCTCCGCGGACAGGCGCCGGATCTCGTCCCACATGGCGGCCCGCGCCTCGGGGTCGAGTCCGGTGGTGGGCTCGTCGAGGAACAGCACACGGGGCCGGTGCACGAGCGCCGTGGCGACGTCGAGTCGGCGGCGCATGCCTCCCGAGTAGGTGTTGACGGGTCGCCGGGATGCCTCGGCCAGTCCGAACTCGTCGAGCAGCTGCGCCGCCCGGCGCCGGGCCTCCGCGGGGCCGACGCCGCGCATGCGGCCGGCGATCTCGAGATTCTCGACCGCCGTGAGGAAGGGATCGGTGCTCGCGCCCTGCGAGACGTAGCCGATCGCCTGGCGCACGGCATCCGGGTCGCGCTGCACGTCGTGACCGGCGACCTGCGCCCGGCCCGACGTCGGCCGGGACAGGGTCGTCAGGATCTTGGTGGTGGTGGACTTGCCGGCGCCGTTCGGTCCGAGCAGGCCGTAGACGCGGCCTGCCGGCACGGTGAAGCCGAGTCCGTCGAGGGCCCGCACCGCGGGCCGGCGACCACGGCCGGGATAGACCTTGACCAGGTCTTCGGCGACGATCGCGGGGGTGTTTCCGGGCATGACGAGCATCCCTTCCGGTTGAGGGTTCTGGTGGACTGCCCGCTCCTCGAGCGGGCGACGACGGGGCGGAGCCCCGGGGGTCAGCGGCCGGAGTCGCTGTGGCCGAACAGCATGCGGGCGAGCACGAGCAGCATGATCGCGAAGCCGCCGACGAAGGCGACCGGCGCCCACCACCATCCGACGGTGAACACGAGCACGGCCATGACCGCGAAGGTGAGCACCCAGATGACGGCGACGTAGATGCCGAAGCGGGCGGCGACCTCGGGATGCTCCTCGAATCTGTTCGGCGGCATGTTCTCGTGCATCCGGCGGGTCCAGGCCTTGTGCCGGTTGGTCTGCGTGGCGCCGAGCCACGAGAAGAGGGCGATCGACGCCACGAGCAGCAGGGATGCCACGACGACGAGCCAGATCTGGGCCAGGTTCGCGGCGAACACGGCACCGCACACCGCGGCCGTCAGCACGCCGAAGGTCGCGATCCCGAACCAGGTCGACCGCGCGGCGGGCAGCGGGTGGTTCGCCGTGGTCTCCTGATGCAGGCCGTCGCCGGTCACGACACCGAGCGCGGCGCTGAACACCAGCCCGATGCCGAGGGCACCGCCGAGGCCGGCGGGCACGACCGCGAACAGCGCCAGCACGAACAGCACCACGGCGGCTGCCGCGACGATGCTCAGCACCACCGTGCGCACCACGAACGCGGGCTCCGGCCGCACCCGCGTGCCGGCGACGAACGCGAGGTCGTGACCGGTGCGGCGCGGGGCGGCATCCGTCCGTGACCCGGCATCCCCCGCGTCCGGGTCGCCGAGCAGCTCGCGCACGTCGCCGAGTTCGCCGATGGCAGACGCTGCGGCATCGGCGGGCGGGATGCCGGATGCTTCGAGCTCCTCGACGCGCGCCACCAGGTTGGCGCGGATCTCCTCTTTCAGGTCCTGCGCCTCGGGGGTCATCTCGACGCCGGCGAATGCCTCGTCGAGCAGGCGGTGGATGTCGGTGTTCATGTCAGCTCTCCTTCACGTCGAGCAGGGAGTCGATGATGCGGCGGGTGGCGACCCAGGCCGCGACGTTGGATCTGTAGACCGCACGGCCCGCGTCGGTGATGCGGTAGTACTTGCGACGGCCGCCCTGGGTCTCGTCGCCCCAGTAGGACTCGACGAGTCCGTCCTTCTCGAGCCGGCGGTAGGTGGCGTAGAGCGTCGCCTCCTTGATCTCGTGGTCGCCGCCGGTGGCGTCGCGGATCGTCTTGTAGATCTCGAAGCCGTACCTGTCGCCCCGGCGCAGCACCCCGAGCACGATGGTGTCGGTATGCCCCCGCAGCAGGTCGGCCGCGAACGCGTCGTCCTTGCTCATGTCGAGTACTGTATCACGTCAAGTACTCGTCGAGGAAGAATTGTTTATCACATCACCTCGGACGCCGAGCGGGACGGGCGTCGGCGGGCGAGACGAAACCCAGGAGCCGTGCGCACCGGGCTCAGCGGGGCAGCGGCACCTCGATGAGTTGGGGGCCGGACGCCTGCGCCACGAGCGCCTGGTCCAGGGCCGCCCGGGTCTCGACCCGCTGGTAGCCCCAGCCGTACGCGGCGGCCAGCTGGGCCAGGTCCGCGGTCTGCGGGGTGTACTGCACGCGGCTCATCGCCGCCTCCCCCGCGACCTGTGCGACCTCGAGATCGTCGAAGATCGTGCCGCCGCCGTCGTTGCCGACGATCACCTGGATGCGCGGTGCCGGCTCGGCCGCCGGCAGCAGCAGTGCGCCCACGTCGTGCAGCATCGTCAGGTCGCCGAGCAGCACGCGCGTGACGCCGACGCCCGCGCGAGGGGCGGACGCCGCATCGTCCTGGCTCGCGAGCGCCACGCCGAGGGCGGTGGCCACGGTTCCGTCGATCCCGGCGAGGCCGCGATTCGCGTGCACCGGCACCTTCTTGCCCGGCAGCACCGCGTCGGCCACGCGCACCAGGCGCGACGACCCGAACACCAGCCGGTCGTGCGGCCAGGACGCCCGCCAGACGGCATCGGCGAGCGCCTCCCGATCCAGGGGCGCCCGGATGGCGGCGAGCTCGGCCGAGATCGCCCCGAGCCGCACCTCCGGCTCGGCGGACGAGAGCGCGTCGGCGTCGGGCGCCGCGGGGGCGAGGTCGACGGATGCCGCCCGGGAGGCCCGCATCCACTCCCCGAGCCACTCCCGGTCGGTCTCGCCCGGGCCTGCCACGACCGCATCGGCCGGGACCGTGACGCCGTTGAGGTTCAGCGGTTCGCCCGGTCCGCGCACGGCGATGACGTCGACGTCCGTGCGGGAGAGCAGCGCCGTGACTTCGCGGCTGAGGGTCGGATGCCCGAACACCACCGCCCGCTGCACCCGCCCGCCGAGCCACGGGTCGCGCAGCAGGGACCGGTAGCCGTGCACCAGCTCGCGGCCGAAGCGTGCACCGCTGACGATCTCGGCGATGAGCGGCCAGCCGCCGCGGTGGGCGAGATCCTCCGCCCCGGCGCCGGCATCCGCTCCGGCGATCACGACGGTGCGCGGACCGGGTTCCAGCACGTGCGGCGCGGCGTCCGGGTCGTCCGGCACGTCGGACTCGCCGATGCCGCCGCCGCCCTGGTACAGGGCTCCGGAGAGGTCCTCGTGCAGGTCGTGCTCGGAGGGCAGATGCGTCTCGTCGCGCTGCGCTCGCTCGACGACCGGAGGGGCTGCGATCGGGCGGGCGGTGAACCAAGGGGGCAGCGGGCCGGCGAGGGGCTCGCGGTACGGCAGGTTCAGATGCACCGGGCCACCGGGGCGGGTGCCGACGCCCAGCGCGGCATCCATCGCCTCGTCGGCGAGGCTGTGCAGCATCCGACTCTGCTCCCCCGTGCCGTCCGCGCAGATCTCGTCGGGCACGGGCACGTCGGCCTCGCAACGGCTGAACATCGCGAACAGGCCCGGCTGGGTGGTGGTCTGGTTCGCGCCGACGCCGCGCAGCTCGGGCGGCCGGTCGGCGGTGAGCAGCAGCAGCGGCACACCGGAGTGGTGCGCCTCGGCCACCGCGGGCAGCAGGTTCGCGACGGCGGTGCCGGATGTGCAGACGACGGCGGCCGGCATCCTGCTCTCCCGCCCGATGCCGAGCGCCGTGAACGCGCCGACGCGCTCGTCGATGCGGACGTGCAGGCGGATGTCGCCGCGCCGCTCCAGCTCGGCGGCGACGAGGGCGAGAGCCTGCGAACGGGATCCGGGGCTGAGCACCACGTGTCGCAGGCCGCGCTCCACGAGTCGGGTCAGCAGGGCTGCTGCGGCATCCGTCGCCGGGGATCTGTGCACGGGGTCAGTGGCTGCCACGCCCGGTCCGACCGTCGTGGGGCGTGTCATCGTCACCGTCGGCGTCTTTGTCGAGGCGAGCGAGCTCCTCTTCGAGCTGCCGGATGCGGTCGTCCTGGGCGGACCGGGTGCGCAGCGTGCTGAGGAAGGCGGGGTCGTCATCGGGGGCGCGCAGGGCGGCGCTCGCGGGGATGCGACCGAGCAGGAACCAGAGGACCCCGCCGATCACCGGGAACACGATGACGATCAGCATCCACACGGCCTTCGGCACGGCGCGGTGTCGGATCCGCGGCTGGACGGCGCAGTCGACCACGCTGTACACCCAGAATCCGGTGGCCAGCAGAGCCAAGATGATCAGCAGCCTCGCCACGATCCCCATCTTAGATCTGCCGGCCCTCGCGGTCGCCGTTCGCGGCGGTCTGACAGCAGGCTCCTCGTAGACTTGAGGGATGCGTGCTCGGTCGGTCATCCTCTACTCGGTGCTGCGCCTGCTGGCGTTCCTCGTGCCGTTCGGCCTGCTCATGCTGTTCCCGATCTTCCGCCAGAACGGCTGGCTGATCGGCCTCGCCGCGGTCTTCGCCGCCCTCATCGGCCTCAGCCTGTCGATCCTGTTCCTGACGAAGCCGCGCGCCGCGGTCTCCGAGGGCATCGCCGAGCGTCGCGCCCACCGCACGAAGCCCACCGGTGCGGAGCTGGATGCCGACGTCGAGGATGCCGCCAACGCCGCCGCGCGCGGCGAGACCGACGAGCCGTGATCGTCTGGGCTCGACGCGCCCCGCGCGTCAGCCCACGAACGCCCACATCAGCAGCGCGCCGTAACCGAGCGAGGTGAACGACGTGACGCTCAGCGCCACGATCAGCTCGCGCGGCTGCTTCGACATCCAGACGATCACGATCGCCGGGACGGCTCCGAGAAGGGCCAGCATGGTGAGCCACGCGATCGGGTAGAAGAACGCGAACCACGCCGCGATCGCGAACGCGACCAGCACGAACGCCGTGAACAGCACCTGCGACCCGCGCTTGCCGATCAGCACCGACAGGGTGCGCTTGCCGGCCTTGCGGTCCTGGTCGATGTCGCGGATGTTGTTGGCGGTGAGCACCGCGCAGGCGAGAAGGCCTGCGGCGATGCCGCCGAACCACGCCTCCTGGGGGGCGGCGAGCACCTGCATCCACGTCGTGCCGACGGTCGCCACGAGCCCGAAGAACACGAAGACGAACACCTCGCCGAGGCCGTAGTACCCGTAGGGTCGCTTGCCGCCCGTGTAGAACCACGCGGCGACGATGCAGGCGGCGCCGACGATCAGCATCCACCACTGCGCGGTGACGATGATCAGCCCGAGTCCCACGAGACCCGCCAGCGCGCAGAACGCGAGGGCGACGACCAGCACCGTCCGGGGCGTCGCCTTGCCGGCGCCGGTGAGGCGCGCGGGGCCGACGCGGAAGTCGTCCGTGCCGCGGATGCCGTCGCTGTAGTCGTTGGAGTAGTTCACACCGATCTGCAGGAACACCGCGACGGCAAGACACGCCAGCGCACGCACCCAGTGCCAGGCCGGGTCGATGACGTGCGCGGCGCCCGTGCCGATGAGCACCGGGGTGACCGCGAGCGGCAGGGTGCGCAGGCGGGCAGCCGAGACCCAGTCGCGCGCCGTCGCCCGGGACGGGGCGGGGCCGCGCTGCGCGGCTTTCTTGCTGCCGGGATGGGCCGGGGTGCGGGGGTTTCGCGAGCGTGCTGCCACGAAGGGCAATTCTAGGCGGGGCCGAGACACCTCGTTCCGGCCGGCGCACCGGGCAGCGCGCGAGGTTTCGGCCACAGCGCGGTGTCTCGGTGCACGGGGCATCCCGGCACGACGTCGTCCGCCTGCGGGGTTGCCGTGAGCGGCGCCCGGCGGCCCTCGGGCCGTGCAGCGGGCGTAGCGTCGGGAGAATGGACGGCGTGTTCCTCGGCCAGGGCCTGCTGCAGGTCGGCGAGCTGCTCCTGGCCTTCCTGCTCAGTTCGCTGGTGGGCCTGGAGCGACAGCTGCGCGGCAAGGCCGCCGGCATCCGCACCCAGGCGATCGTGGGCACGTCGTCGGCGCTGTTCCTGCTGGTCTCGAAATACGGTTTCGCCGACGTGCTCGGCACCTCTGTGCGACTGGACCCGTCGCGGATCGCGGCGCAGGTGGTCACCGGCATCGGGTTCCTCGGCGCCGGCATCATCCTGACCCGCCGCGGCGCCGTGCGCGGGCTCACCACCGCGGCGTCCGTCTGGGAGACCGCGGCGATCGGCATGGCCGCCGCCGCGGGCCTCTGGGTGCTGGCGTGCCTCGTCACCGTCATCCACTTCGTGATCGCGTACCTGTTCGCGTTCATCACCGCACACCTCCCCCACACCCAGGACACGCGCACCCAGCTCGAGATCGTCTACGGAGACGGCCGCGGTCTGCTGCGCGACCTGCTGCAGAGCATCACCGCGGGCGGCTGGAGCGTGCTGCGCGCCGTTCCCCACCGCACCGACGACACGGATACCGCGTCGCTGTCGCTCGAACTCGTCGGATCCGGCGACGCCGCGGCACTCGTCGCCTCGCTCACCGCGCTCCAGGGCGTGCACAGCGTCACCGTGCTCGACGACGACGATCTCGAGTGACGGGTGCCGGAACGACGGACGCCCCGCGCGATGGCGGGGCGTCCGTCGTTCCGGGCCGGGTGTCACATCCGCTGCTGCCCCCGGCGGGTGAGCCAGCTGTTGAGCAGCATGACGAGCAGGCCGATCACGAAGATGATGGTGCCGAAGCAGAGCACCTGCGGCGGCAGGCCGACCTTCGCGGCGCCGTACACGAACAGCGGGAACGTGACGGCGGGGCCGGCCACGAAGCTCGTGATGACATAGTCGTCGATCGACATGGCGAGAGCCAGGGCGCCGGCGGCGATCATGCCGGGCACCAGCAGCGGCAGGGTGACCTTGGTGAACGCGACCCACGGCGTCGCGCCGAGGTCGCCGGCGGCCTGCTCGAGCTGGGTGCCCGTACCCGACAGGCGGGCCCGGATCACGACGACCACGTAGGCGAGGTTGAACGTGATGTGCACGATCAGCACGGTCCAGAACCCGAGCGGGATGCTCGTGGACAGGAAGAACGACAGGGATGCCGCGCCGACCACGATCGACGGCGCCGCGATGTCCGCGAACACGGTCGCCGAGATCGCGGACTTGCCGAAGAACCGGTAGCGCTCCAGTGCCATCGACAGCGGCACGCCCAGCACGATCGAGATCACCGCGGACAGGATCGCGATCACCACCGACAGCAGGAACGCCTGCGGCAGGCCCTGCACCTGCGTGAGGTTCTGGTACCAGTACAGGGTGAACCCGTGCCAGTTGAACGTGATGCGGTTCGTCGGGGTGTTGTTGAACGAGTAGACGACCATCGTGACGATCGGCAGCAGGGTGATCACCAGGAACACCCAGAAGAAGATCGGCAGGAACGGGCGCATGCGCTGCTTCGGCTGCCTGTTCGCCCGCACCTGCTCCGGCGCGCGTCCCGTCGCCGGGGCATCCGTCATGATGGCGCTCATACGAGGTCCTCGATGTTGTCGGTGCCCGCGATCCGGGCGTAGGCGAACAGGATGACGCCGAGCACGATCATCAGCACCGTGGACAGCGCGGCCGCCACGTTGTACTGCTGGTTGGTCAGGTAGGCATCCTGGATCGCCTGACCGATCGTGTAGGTGTGCGTGCCGCCCAGCAGCGACGGGCTCACCGGGTCGCCGGCCGAGTCGATGAACACCAGCAGGATGCCGGCGAAGATGCCCGACCGGGTCAGCGGCAGCACGGTGTGGAAGAAGGTCGCGGACTTCTTGCCGTACAGGTCGGCGGACGCCTCGATGAGCCGCGGGTCGATCCGCTCGAGGGCGACGTAGATCGGCAGCACCATGAAGGCCAGGTCGTTGTACGCCATGCCGCCGATCACCGCGGAGTCCGTGCCCAGGATGTGGAAATCCTTGCCGACGAGGTGGATGCCGCGGAGCGCCGTGAGCACCGGCCCCTGATCCGACAGGAGGAACGCCCACATGTCGGTGCGGATGACGAACGACACCAGGAAGCTCAGCATCACCAGCAGCAGCAGCGCGTTCTTCCACTGCGGCTTCACCCGGAACGCGATGAAGTAGGCCATCGGGAACCCGACCAGGATCGTCACGACGGTCGCGGTCGCGCCGTAGAAGACCGCCCGGCCGAGGAACAGCCAGTTGTCGGTCGCGGCGCCCGGACCGAACAGCTGTCCGTAGACGGCCCAGTTCCAGGTGAAGGTGTAGCCGTCCTGCGGGTTGCCGCTCATCAGGGAGACGGCGAGGCCCGAGATCAGCGGGATCACGAACAGGATGAGCAGCCACGCGCCGCCGGCGAGGGCGAGCAGGTACGGCGCCGGGTTGCGGCGGATGCGGTTCTTCAGCCCCGGCGTGGGGGCCGGCGCACCGCCGAGGGCGGGAGCGCTGGGAGCGAGAGTCGTCATGCTTGGATCACCGGGTTGAAGATCGAGTTCCACTCCTCGTATTCGTCGTAGCCCTTGAACACGCGGAAGTTGTGGGTCACCTTGTCGATGGCGGCGTCGGGGAACACCAGGGGGCTGTTCGCGACATCCGGATCGTCGAGTTCGTGCAGGATGTAGTCCTTCGCGGCCGGGACGGGGCAGACGTAGTTGACCCAGTCCTCCACCGTGCCCGCGATCTCGGGGGTGTAGTAGAAGTCCATCCAGCGCAGAGCCGACAGCGGGTTCTGCGCCTGCATGGGGATCAGCATGTTGTCGTGCCAGACCATCTGGCCCTCGACCGGGGTGACGAACTCGAGGTCGGTCGCCCCGTTGGCCTGCGCCTGGAACACGTCACCCGACCAGGCCTGGGTCAGCCACGTGTCGCCGTTCTGGATCTTGTCGATGTAGCTCTGGTCGTAGTAGCCCGCGACGTTCGGCTGCACCTTCTTCAGCCACTCCGCCGCGCGCCGCCAGTCGGCCGCGGTCGAGGTGGTGGGCTCCACGCCGATCGCGAGGAGTCCGGCGTGGCCGAGCTCGGTGTTGTCGTTCATCATGCTCACCCGGCCCTTGAACGCGGGGTCGAGCAGGTCTTGGAAGCTCGTGACCTTCTTGGGGGCGAGCTTCTTGTTGTACGCGAGCCCGGTGAAGCCGGTCTGCCACGTGAGCGAATGCGTGTTGCCCGGGTCGTACGGCGGGTTCTTCACGCTGTCCGCGGCGTACTTCGCGAAGTTGGGCAGCCGGGAGTGGTCGAGCTGCATCACGAAGCCGTTGTCGATCATCTCCGTGAGCTCCCAGCCGTTGGTCATCACGACGATGTCGTAGCCGATGTCCTGGTGGGCGCGCAGCTGGGGGGCGACGGTGGCGTAGAAGGGGGCGTTGTTCTGGATGACCTGCTGGTAGTCGACCTTGATGCCGGTCGCCTTGGTGAACATCTGCAGCGAGGGGTACTTGCCCTTGTCCTGGTCGATGTACAGGGGCCAGTTGGCGAAATTCAGCTGCTTGGTGGGCTTCTGCTGCTTCCAGAACGCCGTCCAGTCGACCTTCTGCGCGGCGGCGTTCGCCTTCGCGCCGGGGATCGAGCAGCCGGCGAGGGTCGCGGCCATCGCAAGACCGCCGGCGCCGGCGAGCGCGCCCCGGAGCAGGCCACGGCGCGACATCCGCGACTCGGTCATCCCGCGGAAGCGGGCCGGATCGAACTCCCCCATCAGGCGACCGTCCGTGCCGTCGAGGTGACGGGTGCGGCCTCGGGCACCGTGTCGGCGGTCGACGGCAGCAGGAAGCCGTGGCCGGCATCCCACGACACCGTCACCTGCTCGCCGGGCCGGGCCCGGTGGATCTCGGACAGGTTCTGCGCGAACGCCTTCAGCACCCCGCCCCACGCGGTGTCGATCTCGTACTCGGTGCTGGCGCCGAGGTACGTGGCGGTGCGCACGGTGCCGCGCACGGCGTTCGGGGCCGTCGTGGTGACGGCCTCGCCGCGGGTGACGACGAGCTTCTCCGGGCGCAGGCCCACGCGCGCGGCGCTGACGGTGACGGCATGGTAGTCCTCGTCGGTCGCGACGAGCACGGACGATCCGTCGGGCAGGCGCAGGATGCCCGTGCTGTCGTACTGCACGGGCAGGATGTTGCAGGAGCCGAGGAACTCGGCGACGAACTGGGTCGCGGGCCGGTCGTACACGCGCTGCGGGGCGCCCATGTCCTCGATGCGGCCGCCGTTCATCACGGCGAGGCGGTCGGCCATCGACATGGCCTCGTTCTGGTCGTGCGTCACGTACAGGAACGTGATGCCGACCTCCTGCTGGATGCGCTTGAGCTCGACCTGCATGGACTTGCGGATCTTGGCGTCGAGGGCTCCCATCGGCTCGTCGAGCAGCAGCACCTTGGGCTCGTTGACGAGCGCGCGGGCCAGCGCGACGCGCTGCTGCTGGCCGCCGGACAGCTGGTGCGGGCGGCGCCGGCCGAAACCGGCGAGGCCGACGAGCTCCAGCATCCGCTCGCCGCGGCGTGCGATGTCGGCGGATGCCACGCCCTTGCGGCGCAGTCCGAACGCGACGTTGTCGGCGACGGTCATGTGCGGGAACAGCGCGTACGACTGGAACACGGTGTTCACGTCGCGCTTGTACGGCGGCAGCATGGTGACGTCCTGGCCGCCGAGGAGGATCCGCCCCTCGGTGGGCAGCTCGAACCCGCCGACCATGCGCAACGTGGTCGTCTTGCCGCATCCGGACGGTCCCAGCAGCGCGAAGAACTCCCCCTGGCCCAGCTCGAGGTCGATGTCGTCCACCGCCCGCGTCTCGGCGAACGACTTGCTCACATGCCTGAGGCTCACGGCCGGCGGGGCGGTATCGAAGGGCTCTGTCACGACGGGTCTCCAGCGATCGAGGAACGGATGCGCCGCAGCGTGGCGGGGCCACGATGCCGCTTGTCGATCATTCTGTCGCTGGTCCGCCGGGGGCGGGAACGGGTGATCCGTCCCGTCGTCGAGACCCGCCGGACATTCCGTCCGAAACCGAGTGTCAGGGGTGGTGGGACTCGGTCGCGGCGGTTCGGGCCAGATCGCGGATCCGCGCACGGTCGGGTTTGCCGCTCGACAGATGCGGCAGCTCAGCCAACACCAGAAGGCGCGACGGCCGTGCGTGCGCACCGATCGCGGCGGCCGCGGCATCCCGCACCCGCTGCAGGTCGGCCTCGGTTCCGGCGACGTCGGATCGTGCCGCGACGACGACGGATGCCTCGCCCCAGCGGTCGTCGGGCACGCCCACGACGACGGCGCCGGCGAACCCGGGCACCTCCCGCACAGCCCGTTCGACACGGTCGAGCGACACGTTGACACCGCCGGACACGATCACGTTGTCGAGGCGCCCCGTCACGGCGAGGGCGCGGCCGTCGAAGGTGCCGGCGTCGCCGGTGCGGTACCAGCGGGTGCCGTCCGGGGCGGCGGGGAACGCGTCCGCGGTGCGGTCCGGATCGCCGAGGTAGCCGTCGGCGA
>NZ_DATEJS010000034.1:0-2402 GCF_035277845.1 Microbacterium sp. | reverse complement strand
CCTCGAAACCGTTGCTCGCCACTTCGGTGTCTGGCCCATGCACATCTCCACCGTTGAACGAGGCAAACGCCGCGACGACGAACTCGCCAACCGCTACCGCGCATGGCTCCTCACAGCTTGACAACCAATAGGAGCATCATTGGGATCTGCAGACGAATTCCGGTGCCGCGCCGTCCGTCATCGCACGGAAATCGACGCGCATGCCGAGCGTCCTTCGGCCTCGAGGTCCGTAGAGAAATACGATGCGGCTCCGACTGTGCCGCGATTTTCGGTGGCGCTGCGCACCGAATTCAGTGGCCCCAGTCGAACACGACGATCTTCTCGTCGCCGGCGGCGTAGAGGGCCGCCGACCAAGCGAAAAGCTCTCGATCCTCGCGGACGCCGTGCAGCATCCCGTGAATTCGCTCCGCGTCACCGGTCACGTCTTCGAACAGCGGAAAGTCGCTCGCGAGCACCCGGTGTCCTCGGCTCATCCTCCGGGCTTCGCGCACCGTCAGCGGCCGGACGAGAGTGAACTGCCGCCCGTCTTCCGCGCGGAAGCGGCGAGGGGATTCGAGCCATTCGATCGGCATGCCCTCACGATAGACGCCGGCCGATGCCCCGATACGCATGGCGCTCAAGCCCGAGTATCGCGCCCACTTCGACTTCGACATCACCTTCGCCAACGGCGGCGGCATGTCCTGAACCGGGTTCCGAATGGACCTGCCCGCGGCCTCCGTCGAAGAGTCCGCGATCGGGCGGCTGCTCATCCAGCACCTGGGGCTGGCGCTCGTGCAGGACGTCACCCTGCGCGACCTCCGGATCGTCGAGGAGCAGCACCGGGGGAGCCGCGGCGTCGTGGCCGAGCCAAGGCTCTCGGACACGGCCCGGATCGTCGACCTCAGCCACCCGATCCGCGCGGGGCTGGTCACGTACCCCGGTTTCCTGGTCCCAGTGATCACCCCGCATCGGACGCGCGAGGACTCCCGCGCGAAGTACGCACCGGGCACCGAGCTCGCCATGGACGTCATCACGATGATCGGCAACACAGGAACCTACCTCGACGCGCCGTTCCACCGGTACGCGGACGGGCGGGATCTCGCCGGCCTCGACCTGGCGGGCCCGGTCGGCCTGCGTGCCGAGGTGTTCCACCTGCAGGACGCAGCGACCCGCGGCATCCGGGCCGAGACGCACGCCGACCGGGACGTGCGCGGCGCCGCCGTCCTCCTGCACACCGGGTGGGCCGCCACTTCGGCACCCCCGCGTACGCGACCGATGCCCCGTTCCTCACCGGCGAGGCAGCCCAGGCGCTGATCGACGCGGGAGCCGCGCTGGTGGGAATCGACTCGCTCAACATCGACGACACCGAGTCGGGCGGGGCGCGCCCGGCGCAGGTCCCGGCATGACCGTAGCCTGAACTCATGCCCACTGCTGCGCTCGCCCCGGTCACCGTCGACGGCTTCGAGCTGCGGGTGCTGCATCTGCCGCTGGTCTCGCCGTTCACGACCTCCTTCGGCACCGAGACGGTGCGCGAGGTCATCGTGGTGCGGGCTCTCACCGCCGACGGCGACGGCTGGGGCGAGATCGTCACCCAGTACGACCCGCTCTACTCCAGCGAGTACACGCAGGGCGCGTGGGATGTCGCGCAGCGGTTCCTCATCCCGGCGCTGCTCGACCGGCGCACGCTCGCTCCGGCCGACGTCGCCGACGTGCTCGACCCCTTCAAGGGGCACCGCATGGCCAAGGCCGGCCTCGAGCTGGCGGTGCTGGATGCCGCGCTGCGCCGCGACGGCATCCCGCTCGGCGCACACCTGGGCGCCGTGCGGGACCGCGTGCCGTCGGGCGTCTCGGTCGGCATCCAGCGCGATCCGGCCGCGCTCGTCGAGGCCGTGCGCGGGTATCTCGACGAGGGCTACGTGCGCATCAAGATCAAGATCAAGCCCGGCCGCGACGTGCATGACACGGCCGCGGTGCGCGACGCGTTCGGCGGCATCCCGCTGCAGGTCGACGCGAACTCCGCCTACACGCTCGCCGACGCCGACACCCTCGCGGAGCTCGACCGGTTCGACCTGCTGCTGATCGAGCAGCCGCTTCAGGAGGACGACCTCGTCGACCACGCGACCCTCGCCAAGCGCCTGCGCACGCCGGTCTGCCTCGACGAATCCGTGGTCTCGCTCAAAGCCGCGCACGACGCCCTCGCCCTCGGCTCGTGCCGCGTCATCAACGTCAAGGCGGGGCGCGTGGGCGGGTACCTCGAGGCGGTGCGCATCCACGACCTCGCTCTCGATGCCGGTGTGCCGGTGTGGTGCGGCGGGATGCTGGAGACGGGCATCGGGCGGGCGGCCAACGCCGCGCTCGCCGCCCTGCCGGGGTTCACGCTGCCCGGCGACGTGTCGGCCTCGTCCCGCTTCTACACCCGCGAC
>NZ_DATEJS010000033.1:0-8144 GCF_035277845.1 Microbacterium sp. | reverse complement strand
TGGGCAGGTCGACGTAGACCGGCCCGGGCCGGCCGGAGGCGGCGATCTGGAACGCCCGCGCGATCACCTGCGGAAGCATCTCCGTCACCGTAGCGCGGTGCGCCCACTTGGTGATCCCGGTCATGATCGCCAACTGGTCGTAGCCGCTGTTAACCGGCAGCGAGTCAAAATCGCGCAGCGGTGGGGCCCCACCGAGGAAGACGACCGGCACGCCGTCCGACCAGGCGTTGGCGATGGGTGTTGTGAGGTTGGTGATTCCGCCGCCGGCAGTGGCCATTGCGACGCCGACGCCGCCGGTGACCTTGGCATGGCCTTGCGCGGCGAACCCCGCTGCTTGCTCGTGACGCGTGTCGACGAGACGGATGCCGGACTCGATGAGGCCGCTGTAGATGCCGTCGAGGTGCCCGCCGTGAAGCGTGAAGACGGTATCGACGCCAAACTCGATGAGCGTGTCGACCAAGAGACGATTACCGCTGACGAGGCTCATCGCCGCGCCCCCTTCCGATCGGATGCCGGCGCTGCCGACTGGTAGGCGAGCGACGTGTTCCGGGTCTCGCCGACGAAGAATGCGGCGGTGCCGCTGATGATGCAGAGCGCGATCATGTAGATCGAGACGCTGAGGATGGTTCCAGTCGCGGCGAAGAGGGCCGCTGCGATGAGCGGCGCGAAGCCCCCTCCGAGAATGCTGCCCACCTGGTACCCCAGCGAGACGCCGGTGTAGCGCACCTCGGCACGGAACTTCTCGGCGAGAAGCGCCGCCAGCGGGCCGAACATGGCGGTCGATCCGATTCCCGATCCGACGAGGGCCAGGAGCACCGTCCAGAACTGACCGGCGTCCGCGAGTAGGAAGAAGGGGATCGCCCAGAGTGCAGAGAAGACTGCGCCAAAGAGGAATACGCTGCGTCGGCCGAGGCGGTCCGACAGGTGCGCGAAGAACAGGGTCAGGAAGATCTCCAGCACTGCGTTGCAGAGGATCGCGGTCAGCACGATCGCGTTGTCGATGCCGAGGATCTGCGTCGTGTACGACAGGAAGTACACGTTCTTGATATAGCCGATGGCGCTTGTGGCCGCCACCGTCAACGCGGTGAGCAGAACGGTGCCGGCGTCACGCCGGAGGATCTGCCGGAACGGCGACTTCTCCGCGGCACCGGCGTTCTGGACGTCCTCGAACACCGGGCTCTCGGTGACCTTGAGGCGCATGAAGACACCCACTGCCACCAGGACGATGCTGGCGAGGAACGGGATGCGCCATCCCCAGGCCGCGAGCTGCTCCTTGGTCAGCAGCAAGGTGAGTGGAAGGAAGACGAGGTTCGCGAGGATGAACGCGACCGGAATCGCCGCCTGCGTGAACCCCCCGAACAGCCCGCGCTTGCCCTCAGGAGCGTGCTCGACGGTCATGAGCGCTGCGCCGCCCCATTCGCCGCCCGCGGCGATTCCCTGCACGATCCTCAGCAGTACCAGCAGCAGCGGCGCCCAAGCGCCGATAGCAGCGTACGTGGGAAGTAGACCCACCGCGGCAGTCGCCAGACCCATTATGAGGATGGTCGCCACCAGCATGGACTTTCGCCCGATGCGGTCGCCCCAGCTTCCGAAGATGACAGCGCCCAGCGGTCTCGCGAGGAAACCAGCTGCGAAGACGGTGAAAGTGGCGATAGTCGCAACGGCGGGGTCCGCCTCGGCGAAGAACAGCCCGTTGAAGACGAGGGCTGCTGCGGTGCCGTAGATGAAGAAGTCGTAATTCTCGATCGCGGTCCCGACAAGGCTCGCGGCGGCAACGCGCCTGGCGGCGCCGCCCTCTGCTTTGGTCCGCACCCGGGCGTGCGGCGCCACAGACTGCAAATTGCTCATGGTGTCCCTCCGTTGGGCTTTCGCGCGGCCGGTCAGGTCGCGACAATGTTCTCTCACAGAACATGTTGTGCGCTCACAGATTACCCGGCAAGATGAGCCCTGTCAAAGAGCGGCGGGAGGCGATGTTGCGTGCGACGGTCTTCCACGGGTACAGCGAGCGGATGCAGGCCTGAAGAAGAGGGTGAGCTCCTGGGGAACCGAGACGATCGCGCGTCCCTGCATGTGCACCTCGCCTTCCGTCGGTCACATCAACCCCGAGAGGCAGCAGGAGCGTGGTCTGCTCGCGCCGGAAGGCTCGCGATTGAGACAAACTCGCCGGGTCGCGCCGAGAACGACAGGCCGTCGATCGCTCGGTGCCCCCGTTCCGTCGACCAGCCCGAGCTCATACGCCTCGAGCACCGGAGAATCCGTTGAAGACGAGTTCACCGAGCCGTTTGCACTGGATGGGCGGTCGCTGGGGTAACGCGGCGCACACCCCACTTGTCGACGGCTCGACCGGAACGGCAGAGAAATGGCGCTGAGCCCGCTCATTAGAAGGCCAGCGCTGATCGGCCCTCGCTCGTCTACCGAGCGGCGGGCGCCGGACTCAGCCCGCATGCGGTGGATGGAAGAACAGCCATCTACTTTTCCGAGGAGCGGAAGATCCGACCGGGCAGGTCGCGCTTCATTCGCCGGTGGTCAGCCGCAGAGGCCTGGATATTTCACGGGAGGAAACCGCGACGATACATCGAGGGTTTATTTTCGACCAATCGCTCAATATAGTTCCTTTCAACACAGATTGGATCGACATGTCACCGAAGCCCTTTGTCCCCTCGCCGCCGCGTGTGCGCCATCCGCTGAGCCCTCTCACCTCCGAGGAGATCATCGCGCACCGCGAGATCCTCGGGTCCGACGGACTCGTGGCGCCGTCCACGCGCTTCTCGTACGTGATGCTCCGCGAGCCGGACAAGACCCAGGTGCTCCGCTACGACCGGGAGACCGCAGCCGGCGAACAGCCCGAGGCCCCTGCACGGGAGATCACGGCGTTACTCACCGATCTGGCGACTGGCTCGCTCGTCCAGACGATCACCGATCTGACGTCGCGGACGGTCGTCTCCCGCCGCACGCTCGACCCCGTCGCCGAGGGTTTCGGCCCCACTCTCGACGAGGACTTCCTGTACGCCGACAACATCCTCAAAGAGGATGCCGAGTGGGTCGCCGCGCTCGCCCGTCGCGGCGTCACCGATCTGACCACCGTGCGCACGGTGCCGCTGTCCGCCGGAGTGTTCGGCTACGAGGACGAGGTGGGCCACCGGGTCTACCGCGTTCTGGCGTTCCAACAGAAGTATGCGACGGACTCGGCGTGGGCCCATCCGATCGACGGCGTGGTCGCGCACCTCGACATCGATGCCAAGAAGGTCCTGCGCGTTGTGGAGACACCGGTCACTCACGTTCCTGAGGAGTCCGGAGACTACCGCGACCCCGAGGTGCGCGGCCCCGAACGCACCACTCTTAAGCCCATCACGATCACCCAGCCCGAGGGTGTCAGCTTCACGCTCGAGGATGGCGTGCTGTCGTGGGAGGGCTGGCGGGTGCGCGTGGGCTTCAACGGCCGCGAGGGGCTCACGCTCCACCAGCTGTCCTTCACGCAGGGTGAAGAGGAGCGGCCGATCATCCACCGTGCGTCGGTGTCGGAGATGGTCGTCAACTACGGCGACCCCTCACCCACCCACGCCTGGCAGAACTACTTCGACGTGGGCGAGTACCAGTTCGGTCGTCTCGCGAACTCGCTGGAGCTGGGCTGCGACTGCCTCGGCGAGATTACCTACGTCGATGCAGTGGTGGTCGACGACGACGGCGCGCCGCGAACGATCACGAACGCGATCTGCATCCACGAAGAGGACTACGGCATCCTCTGGAAGCACCGCGACGATTTCTCGGGCACGAGCGAGACCCGTCGCCAGCGGCGCCTGGTCGTCTCGTTCTTCGTCACGGTCGGCAACTACGATTACGGCTTCTACTGGTACCTCTACCTGGACGGCACTATCCAGCTCGAGGGGAAGGCCACAGGAATCGTGTTCACGTCGGGTCATGACGGGGTCACCGAATTCGCCACGAAGCTCACCCCGGAGCTCGGCGCTCCCGTCCACCAGCACCTCTTCTGCGCGCGCCTGGACGTCTCCATCGACGGCCTCCGCAACCACGTGGACGAGCTCGACGTGAAGCGGCTTCCCACCAGCGACACCAATCCCTGGGGCAACGCGATCGGCCGCACCCGCACCCGGCTGACCGCCGAGTCCGCCGCGCGGCGCGACGCGGACGGAGCCTTGGGCCGCGTGTGGGAGATCGCCTCGAGCGATCGGGTCAACCGCGTCGGAGCGCCGACGGCGTTCGTGCTGTACCCCGAGGGCAAGCCCACGCTCCTCACGGCGCCGGACTCGTCCTCGCGCCGCCGCGCCGGCTTCGCGGCGCACCACCTGTGGGTCACCCAGTACGAGCGCGACGAGTTGTGGGCGGGCGGCTACACCGTCAACCAGCACCCCGGCGGCGCGGGCCTTCCCGCCTATGCCGCGCAGGACCGCGCGATCGACGGCGAAGACATCGTCGTATGGCACACCTTCGGACTCACTCACTATCCACGGCTCGAGGACTGGCCCATCATGCCGGTGGACTATGCCGGCTTCACCCTAAAGCCGCACGGGTTCTTCGACCGCAACCCCACACTGGATGTGCCCGTCCTCGCCGGCAGCGACAGCTGTCATGCGCCGGCGACCCCGCACCCGGTAATCGGTCCGTACGGCGCAGGCGCGCACGCCGAAGGCAGTGCGAACAATGATCTCAGCACCGGCACATCGCCGTCACAGACGGCTCCGGGCGATGACAACAGCGCAGCCTGCCACTGAGCACCGTGCGAACTGTCGTGATGATCGCTCTCGCTGCATTGTCGGCCCTGTGCGCGATCATCACGACAACGCCGCGGTATCGATCCGTTCCCGCGATCGTGATGCTCGCCAGTATGCTGATCGCCCTCGCGACCGAGCATCGCGCCGATATTATGCTCGTCCTTGCTGCGGCGCAGGTCCTGTTGGCGCCAATCGCGGTCCTCGGGCGACGCGGGAGCGCCTCCGCCCTCGACGCACACCGCGGAGTGGGCTCACTGATCATGGCATGGATCTTCGTCACAAGCGTCTCAACCGGCACTGGCCACGCTTCACCTGGTGGGCACGTGCATGGCGCTGGCACGCTGCATGACGCATCTGTCGTGGGCTGCCTGGCCTTCGTCGCGATGTCCGCCTGGCTCGCCTGGAAGGCGGCGCGGGCTGCCTACGGCGCTGCGTCGTCCGCTGATCGGCGGCGCCATCTGATGCACGCTTTGGACATCATCGCGATGGTCGGCTGCATCGCCCTCATGGAACAGATGTGAAGGTGTTAGTGATGATGGAGCCAGGGCGAGAGCGCTGCGTCGACGACCGCGAGGTGTTGCTCAGGCGCCACTGTCGGGTCAGCCACCTGAGCGACCTGCTGTCCATATGTCACCGAAGCGAGCAGATGCACGAGGCCCTCGACCGAAACGTCCTCGCGCAATTCGCCGTCGGCGACCGCCTCCCCGATCGCCTCCCGTACGTCGAGCCACCACGTCTCATCGCTGCCGACTGCATGCGCCAGCACCGATCGCGTACTGACACGGCCCCAGAAATTGACAATGATCGCGGCTTCATCGCGCGTGTCGCGACGCAGCGGCAGCAGCTCCCCCATGATCGCGTACAGTCGCGCGAGGCCGCGCGCGCCCGCAGATGCGGCGGATATGCGACGCGTTGTGTCCTCCATCACACGGGCCGCGGCCCCCGTGATCAGAGCATCGAAGTTCGGGAAATAGTGCCAGAGGGATCCAGTGGAAACCCCGAGCTCGTCCGATACCGATCGCGTCGTGGCACCGTCGATGCCGTCGCGGGCGACGACGCGAAGGAAGCCATCGATGATACTCGCGCGGCGCAGGTCATGGTCGACGATCTTCGGCACCACTCGATTCTGCCCCAGTGCGTGAACCGTGCCGCACACGGCGAAACGCGATCGAAACAGAATTGCAACCTTTTTTCAAACAATCGCTCAATAAGCTCGGCCGCAGTTACACCCAATCACCACTCAAGGACGAAGTCGGGCGATGTGGCCCGCTTCGCCGTCGCGGCAGCTCATCCCAATCCCAAGGAGTCGTCCAGTGTCCCCTGTCATCACACCTGATCTCGTCGTCGTCAACGGTCGCATCTACACCGTCGACGCTGCGAACCCGTGGGCCGAAGCATTCGCCGTCCGCGACGGCCGAATCCGTGCGATCGGCGATTCTGCAGAGATCCGCGCACTCGCCGGTCCGCAGACGGAGATTGTCGATGCTGGTGGGAGATTCATCATGCCGGGCTTGGTCGACGTCCACCTCCACTTGGACATCGGCGGGCAAATGCTCGCGTGGGAACTCATCATCGACGCCAACGACACGACGGAACAGGTCATGGAGAAGGTACGCGCGCACGCCGCGAACCTTCGACCCGGCGAGTGGGTCGTCGGCGGCGTCGTGGGATCGATCGTCGTCGAAAAGACACGAGCCGATGCGTCCGCTCTCGACGACCTCGACGAGGCATCTCTCGGGCACCCGGTCCTGCTGCGCGACACCACGATGCACAACCGCTGGCTAAACACCGCGGCGCTCGCTGCAATGGGAATCACAACTACCACGCCGGATCTGAACGACGAGGACTTCATCCGCGATGCTGCCGGGCGGCTCACGGGCTGGGTGTTCGAGCTCGACGCGTCGGCGCTGGCCGAGACGGCACTCCAGAACTCGATCACCGACCCTGTCGCACGGGACGTGACGGCAGTCGCAACCAGCATCAAAGTGGCTCTTCACGAAGCAGGGTGTAGCGCTGGTCTGAAGCCGCCCGCTTCGAGCAGCGACCGTGTGATGTAGTGCGTCAGATTCCGGAAGCCCAAGGCGCTGCCGCGGAGGTGTTCGAGGCGGCCGTTGATCGCCTCGGTCGGGCCGTTGCTGGTGCCGGGCCGGTCGAAGTACGCGAGGACGTCGGCGGCGCGGCGTTTGAGCGTGCGGCCGAGCTTGCGGACCTCCACGAGAGCGGCGGGGACGCCGGTGCTGATCGCGTCGATCACGGCCTGCATCTTCTGCTTGCCCTTCTTCTTGTCGGGTTCCCGGTACGCGGCGACGAGGCGCTGGTAGATGCCCCAGGTCGCCTCGACCTGCACGTGGTCCTCGGTGCCGAACAGGCCGCTGAGGCGGTCGCGTTGTTTCTCGGTGAGCAGATCGTCGCCGGTGTGCAGAGTCTGCCTGGACATGTAGAGCGGGTCGCGGGCCAGGCCGCGGTGCCCGTGCAGCTCCTGTTGGATGCGGCGTCGGCACTGGTCCAGGCCGTCACCGGCGAGTCGGACCACGTGGAACGGATCCATCACCGCGACCGCTTTCGGGAGTTCCTCCGCGGCGGCGGTCTTGAACCCGGCGAACCCGTCCATCGCGACGACCTCGATCCGTTCCGACCACTCTGGCGGGCGTGTGGCGAGCCACTGCTTGAAGACCGCCTTCGAGCGGCCCTCGACCATGTCCAACAGGCGTGCCGGGCCTGTCTTGTCACGGATCGGGGTGAGGTCGATGATCACGGTCACGTATTTGTCGCCCTTCCGGGTGTGCCGCCACACGTGCTCGTCGACACCGATCACCCTGACCCCGTCGAACCGGTGCGCGTCGTCGATCAGACGCCGCTTCCCCTCGGCGAGGACGGCGTCGTTCGCGGTCGACCAGGACACGTCCAACCCGGCGGCGATCCGGGTCACGGTGAGGTGGTCGAGCACGATGCCTTCCAGCGCCCACCGCAGCCCACCGTGGGAGATCTTCGCCCGCGCCGGCGCTGCTTTCGACGTGTCTTGCCGCCAGACCCGCCCGCACCCGGTGCACTTGTAACGCCGCACCCGGATCAACAGCGTGGTCGGGCGGTGCCCGAACGGCTCATGGGCGAGTCTGCGCGTCTGCGTATCGCGAGGCACGCCCTCCGCGCCGCACTTCCGGCACCACCGGTCATCAGCCACGACCCGACACTCCAACACAGCCCGATCAGGCTCGAGATGCTGGCCGACCGCGACGAGGCCGAGATCGTCAAGGCGGCAGAACGTGGTCAGGTCAGGGCACGCGAAAGTAGGGTGGGACACGTCGAGGTCTCTTTGCGGATGGCGAGCGTAGGAACTTCCATCCTCCGGGAGACCTCGACCCCTACCCCGCCAACGCCAAGCTCACCCGGCTACACCCTCGTTCGCGAAGAGCC
>NZ_DATEJS010000032.1:0-5769 GCF_035277845.1 Microbacterium sp. | reverse complement strand
CTGCCTCCCGGTCGTTGAGCGAGCGGAGCGAGCCGTAACGCGTCTGCCTTCCGGTCGTTGAGCGAGCGCGGCGAGTCGAAACGCGTCTGCCTCCCGGTCGTTGAGCGAGCGGAGCGAGCCGAAACGCGCCTCCCTCCCGGTCAGGGCTGCAGCGTGACACCGCCCGCGACGAGCGCTGCGATCGGGACGCGGCGCGGCGTGCCGAAGCGGTGCGCAGAGATCGAGATCGCCTGCTCACGGACGAACGTCAGCAGTTCGACCCGCCCCGCGGTGACGACCGGTGCCGCGTGGATCGCGACGGCCGGAGACCCGCCGACGGCCCGCGCGACGTCGGACACCGATCCGCCGACGAGGCGGATGCGTCCGCCCTCCCTCGCCAGGCGCTCGGCTCGGCGCTCCCACTCCGGGGCGCCCTCCACGAGCACGGATGCCCCTGTGCTGCGCAGCCAGGACATGAGCTCAGCCGGCAGTGGAGTGGCGAGGCTCACGACCAGCGGGGCGCTCACGCGCATGCCGGCGGCGGCGACGCGCACGAGTTCGATGAGCCGGGACCCCTCGAAGCGGATCGTGACCGGCACCGCCTGGTAGCGGAACGCGTTCTGCTCGGTCTGGAGCCCCGTGACATCCGTGACCGTGCGGAACTCGTGCTCCCAGGCGGCGACGTCGGTCGCGAGTGCGCCGCTCAGCCACGCACGCTCCTCGACCGACGCGCCCGCGGCGGCACGGAGCGCGGCATCGGTCAGCGCATCGGCCGGGGCCCCGGCCACCGGCTCGTCCGTCCAGTCGGTGAGCGCGAACAGGTAGTTCGGGCCGCCGGCCTTGGTGCCGGTGCCGACGGCGGCCTTCTTCCATCCGCCGAACGGCTGCCGCTGCACGATCGCGCCGGTGGTGCCGCGGTTGACGTACAGGTTGCCCGCCTCGATCGTGTTCAGCCACGTGTCGATCTCGGCCGCGTCCAGCGAGTGCAGGCCGGAGGTGAGGCCGTACTCGATGGCGTTGACGAGGCCGATGGCCTCCTCGAGCGTCTCCGCGGTCATCACGCCGAGCACCGGGCCGAAGTACTCGGTCAGGTGGAACTCGGAGCCGGGGGCGACGCCCTCGCGGATGCCGGGGCGCCACAGGGCGCCGTCGTCGTCGAGGCGCTCGGGCTCGAGCAGCCACGTCTGGCCCGCGTCGAGCGTGGTCAGCGCGCGCAGCAGCTTGCCCTCGGCCGGTGCGATGAGCGGCCCGATCCGGGAGGACGCCTCCCACGGCATCCCGACCGGGTAGGCGCGAACGGCATCGACGAGTTGACGGCGGAAGCGCTCCGAGGTGGCGACCGATCCGACGAGCACGACGAGGGATGCCGCCGAGCATTTCTGGCCGGCGTGGCCGAAGGCCGAGGAGGCGACGTCCTTCGCGGCGAGATCCAGGTCGGCGCTGGGCGTCACGATGATCGCGTTCTTGCCGCTCGTCTCGGCCAGCAGCGGCAGGTCGGTGCGGAAACCGCGGAACAGCTCGGCGGTCTCATAGCCGCCGGTGAGGATGACGCGTTCCACGGCGGGGTCGCTGATCAGCCGACGTCCGAACTCGCGTCCGTCCAGCTGAACGTACTGCAGCACATCGCGGGGCACGCCGGCCTCCCACAGGGCCTCGACCATCACCGCGCCGGAGCGTCGGGCCTGACGCGCAGGCTTGATGATCACGGGGGATCCGGCGGCGAGCGCCGCGAGGGTGGAGCCTGCAGGGATCGCCACGGGGAAGTTCCACGGCGGGGTGACCACCGTCATCCCGACGGGCTTCGGCCGCGCGCCGTCGATGCGCACCAGTTCGCGCCCGCGCTCCGCGTAGTAGTGCGCGAAGTCGATCGCCTCGGAGACCTCCGGGTCGCCCTGTTCCAGCACCTTGCCGCACTCGGAGGCCATCACCTCGAGCAGCTCGGCGCGCCGGCTCTCCAGCACATCGCCGGCGCGGTGCAGGATCTCGGCCCGCTCGTCGGCGCTGAGCGCCTGCCAGGTCGCACGGGCCGCGACGCCGCGGCGGATCGTCTCGTCGAGCACCGCGGCGTCTGCGATGACGTGGGATGCCGCCGTCTCGGCGCCGAGCTCCGAGGCCGGCATGCGCATGCGGATGTCGTCGCCCCAGGCGCGGTTGGCGCCGAGGCTCGGGTCGGTGTCGGGGGTGTTGCGGAACCCGTCGCGCAGTGCGGGGGCGGGGGCGGCGGCGCGATCCTGCGTGCGGTTCGGCGCCGGCACGTCGGTGGGCATCGTGGCCACGGCCGCGAGGAAGCGGTCGCGCTCGCGCTCGAAGAGCGCGGGGTCCTCGTCGAGGTCGCAGATCGCGGACATGAAGTTGTCGTGCGAGGCGCCCTCCTCCAGCCGCCGGATCAGGTAGGCGATCGCGACGTCGAACTCCTTCGGGTGCACGACCGGCGTGTACAGCAGCAGCCGGCCGACGGTGCCGCGGACGACGGCCGCCTGTGCCGAGGCCATGCCGAGCAGCATCTCGAACTCGACGCCCTCGGCGGCGCCGCGCCGGTTCGCGAGCAGCCAGGCGAGGGCGATGTCGAAGAGGTTGTGGCCGGCGACGCCGATGCGCACCGCGGCGGTGTGCTCAGGCCGCAGGGCGTAGTCGAGGACGGCCTTGTAGGAGGCATCCGTCGCCTGCTTGCTGTGCCAGGTCGCGAGCGGCCAGTCGTGCACTTCGGCGTCGACCATCTCCATGGGCAGGTTGGCGCCCTTGACGACGCGCACCTTGATCGGCGCACCGCCGGAGGCGACGCGCGCGGCGGCCCATTCCTGCAGGCGGACCATCGCCGAGAGAGCGTCCGGCAGGTACGCCTGCAGCACGATCCCCGCCTCGAGCTCGTGGAACTCGGGCCGGTCGAGGATCGAGGTGAACACCGCGAGGGTGAGGTCGAGGTCCTTGTACTCCTCCATGTCGAGGTTGATGAACTTCGCCCCGCTCCGGGCGGATGCCGCGATGCGGTACAGCGGGATGAGCGCGTTCGCCGCGTGGTCGACGGCTTCGTCGAATGCCCACGGGCTGTGCGGGGCCACGGTCGAGGAGACCTTGATCGAGACGTAGTCGACGTCGTCCCGGGCGAGCAGGCGGCGGGTTCCTTCGAGGCGCCGGGAGGCCTCGTTCCGACCGAGGATCGCCTCGCCGAGGAGGTTCACGTTGAGCCGCACGCCGGGGGTCGCACGCAGGCGCCGGATGCTGCCGCCGAGCCGGCCGTCGGTGGCATCCACGATGAGGTGGCGCACCATGCCGCGCAGCACGCGACGGCTCAGGGGGATGACGACGCCGGGGAACGCCGGTGCGAGCGCGCCGCCGAGCCGGATGAGGCTGCGCAGCGGGGCGGGCAGGAACGCCGGGGTGAGCGGCACGAGATCGTGCAGGTTCCGGGCCGCGACCCGGAGGTCCTCGGGGCGGACGACGCCGTCCACGAAGCCGACCACGAAATCGAGCCCGTTCTCGTCGCGCAGCACGCCGGCGAGGCGCTTGGCGGCCTTGTCGACGGGGATGCTGCGGCTCTCGATGAGCCACTGCCGTACGAGCGCGACGGCTTCGTCGGCGAGTTCGGCGAGATCGGCGGAGGCCGTGGACGCGGGGGAGCCCGCTGCCGTGTCGAGAGAGGTCAAGAGAACTCCATTGTCGTCGTGGGGATGCCTCCAGTCTCAGTTCCGGCACCTACTATGAAAAGCGATTGTTTTCGGCCGGTACGCTTCGGATATGTCGATGAATGACGTCGCTCGTCCTTTCGAGCTCCGGCGGCTGCGGCTGCTTCACGAGTTCGCCCAGCGCGGCACCATCGCCGAGGTGGCCGCGGCCACGTCGTACAGCCCGTCGACCGTGTCCCAGCAGCTGGACATCCTCGCCCGGGAGGCCGGCACCGCGCTTCTCGAGCGCGACGGCCGCCGGGTGCGGCTCACCGAGGCCGGGCGCACGCTGGCGCGCCACGCCGCCCGGATGCTGGAACTCGACGAGGCTGCCCACGCCGAGCTCGCGGCATCCCGCGGGGCGCCCACCGTCGTGCGCATCGCGGTGATGCCGACCGCGGCGCAGGCGCTCGTCCCGCGCGCGCTCGGACTGCTCGACGAGCGCGAGCCGACCCTGCGCCTCGAGTCGGTGGAGATGTCGCCCGAGGAGGGGCTCCGCGAACTCGCGACCCGCGCCTTCGACCTCGTCGTCGCCGAGCAGTACCCGGGTCACGCGCGCGAGTTCCGCGAGGGGTTCGACCGCGTGCTGCTCGGCCCGGACCCGGTGCGGCTCGCGATCGGCCCGGACGACCCGGCCCGGGACATCGCCGAGCTGGCGGATCGGCCGTGGATCCTGGAACCCCGCGGCACCGCGGTGCGCGACTGGGCCGTGCAGCAGTGCCGGGCGGCGGGCTTCGACCCGGACGTCCGGTTCGAGGGCACCGACCTCACGACCCATATCCGGATGGCCGCGGCGGGACGGGCCGTCGCGATGCTGCCGGACATGGTGTGGACGGGCGACCGGGCCACCGTTCGGCTCATCGACCTGCCGGGCGCCCCCGTCCGCGAGATCTTCGCCGCGGTGCGCACCTCGTCGCGGGACAGCCGCGCGATCACGGCCGTGCAGACGGCCCTGCGCGACGCCCTGGCCGCTCATCGCCCGCGCTGAGCCGCGAGCCGGCGAGTTTCCCACGAACCGTCCAGAGTGCTCCTCGGTAGGCTGGAGGTCATGCGCCGCGGGACATTTCGAGACGAAACCGTCGACTACGCCGCCGTGGGTGCAACGCAGGCAGCGGATCTGATGCAGTATCCGCCGGAGAAGAGCACCCCGTTCACGGAGTCGTGGCGGATCGGCAGCGGCGAGGCGCGGTTCCGCGCAGCGAGCGACGCCCTGCTCGAATGGCGTGCCCAGCGTGACGGCGGCCTCGCGGTCACCGACATCCGTCCGGCATCCGGCCCCGTCTACTCGGGGGTGAGCTTCGATCACGAGGGGCACCCCATCGCCCCGAGCAAGTCGGAGCCCGAGCAGCGGTTCGATGCGGACGGCACGCCGTGGGTGAGCCCCGGGGCGACGCTGCATCTGCGCGGCCGCGTCAAAGGCCTCAAGGCCGACGGCGAGCTGCGGGTGATCTTCGTCGCCGAGGACTCCCACCATGTCGGGTTCGCCCTGGGCACGGTCGGGCGTTCGGTCGTCTCGGGCGAGGAGTCCTTCATGGTCGACTGGTACGAGAACGACGAGGTGTGGTTCACCGTGCGGGCGTTCGACCGGCCGGCATCCTTCTTCTACAAGCTGCTGCCGTTCCTCGTGAAGCGCCGCCGCCGGGCGCTGTCGCAGCGGTACCTGCGCGCGATCTCGCCGCTGTACTCGACTCCCGCCTGATGGGCTCCGCTCTTCCCGAGGGGGAACCGGCTCCGGACGACGGTTCCCTGCCCGACGAGGCGGTGGTGGATGCCGCCACCGACTTCGGTGTCTATCTGCACGTCCCGTTCTGCCGGGTGCGGTGCGGCTACTGCGACTTCAACACCTACACGTCGTCGGAGCTGCGCGGCGCCCGTCAGGACCAGTATGCGGACACCCTGCTTCGCGAGGTCGACCTCGCCCGCACCGTGCTCGCGGCGCGGGGGCCGCTGCGGCCGGCCGCGACGGTGTTCTTCGGCGGCGGGACCCCCACGCTGCTGCCGCCGTCCGCGCTGGGCGCCATCCTGCGGGCCATCGACGCCGAGTTCGGCCTGGCGCCCGGGGCCGAGGTGACCACCGAGGCGAATCCGGAGAGCGTCGACGAAGCCAGCCTGAGCGAACTGCGGGCGC
>NZ_DATEJS010000031.1:0-17036 GCF_035277845.1 Microbacterium sp. | reverse complement strand
CGGAGGGCCGCGCGCGTCGTGCTCGACCGCAGCGGCGGGCACGGAGCCGTGCGCGAGCTCGCCGACCGCGTGCTGGACGCCCGCGCCGAACGCGGTCGCTGAAGGATCGGCGGCATCCCGACGCCAGCGCGTCCGCCCGCGGTCACGTCGGATTCGCCGCCCGTTCACCCCCTCCCGGTTGCCTGGAATCAGCACTGAGGAGAGGACATCGAAATGACCGTCACCATCGGATCGCACGTCATCGGCGGCGGGAACCCGACCTACGTCATCGCCGAGATCGGCCTGAACCACAACGGCGATGTGGACATCGCCAAGAAGCTCATCGACGTCGCCGCCCGGGCGGGCGCGGACGCGGTGAAGTTCCAGAAGCGCACGCCCGAGATCTCCACCCCGGAGCACATGCGCGATGTTCCCCGTGAAACACCGTGGGGCACCATGACCTACTTCGAGTACCGTCACCGCGTCGAGTTCGGCGAGGCCGAATACATCGAGATCGGCGACTACGCCACCATGGCGGGCCTCGACTGGTTCGCATCGCCGTGGGACGTGCCGAGCGTCGACTTCCTCGAGGACCTCAATGTCGTCGCGCACAAGGTGGCCTCCGCGAGCCTCACCGACCTCGAGCTGCTCGAGGCGCTGCGTGCCACGGGCAAGCCGATCATCCTGTCCACGGGCATGTCGACGATCGAGCAGATCGACCGCGCCCTGGCCGTGCTCGGCACCGACCGCGTCGTGCTCATGCACGCCACCTCGACCTATCCGATGGAGCCCGACGAGGCCAATCTCAAGGTGATCGCCACGCTGCGCGACCGCTATGCCGGCGTGCCGGTCGGCTACTCGGGCCACGAGCGGGGCCTGCAGATCTCCACCGCCGCCGTCGCGCTCGGCGCCGTGGCGGTGGAGCGTCACATCACGCTCGACCGCACGATGTGGGGCTCCGACCACGCCGCCTCCCTCGAGCCGGCGGGCCTCGAGCACCTCGTGCGCGACATCCGCGTCATCGAGGCGGCCGTCGGCGACGGTGTGAAGCGCGTGTTCCCGGGCGAGCTGGCGCCGATGGCGAAGCTCCGCCGAGTGGGCGCGTGACCCGCCGGGATGCCGCGACACCCGCGACGCGCCCCCTGCGTGTCGCGGCACTCGCCGACGCCGACTCGTTCGTGAAGTGGGCCGCGGCCCTCATCGGGTCGGTACCGGATGTGTCGCGGCATCTCGGCATCGTGCAGACGCCGCTCACCGTCAGCGAGGACCAGCAGCGCAAAGCCCTGCTCGGCACCGGACTGACGGCGGACGACGTCACCCGCGTCGCGTTCGAGGACGTGCGCCGCTTCGTCGAACGCACGCAGGCGGACGTGGTGGTGATCTCGGCGCGCGGCCCGCTGGTGCGGCTGCTGCAGCGCGAGCTCGACCACGTCGATCCCCGGCCCGTCATCGTCGTGGGGCTTCCCGGCATCTCCATCCCGGCCCAGCGCGGTGCGGCCACGTACCGCCGGTACGCCGATCTGTTCGTCGTGCACTCGCGGCGGGAGAAGCGCGCCTTCCACGACCTGTTCGCGCAGCTCGGCCTGTCGATGGAACTGGCCCTCGCCACCCTCCCGTTCGCGCACCGGGAGGCGCCGCATCCGGTGGATCTGGCGCAGGCCCGCCGCCCGCGCGGCACGGACCTCGTCTTCGCGGCGCAGGCGCTCATCCCCCGGGAGCGGGCGGAGCGCGAGCGGGTGGCCGGCATCCTGCGCGACGCCGCACTCGCCGACCCCACCCGTCGCGTGGTCGTGAAGCTGCGCGCCAGCCGCTCGGCGGGTGAGGAGGAGACCCACCTGGAGCGCGACAGCTACGAGGATCTGCTGCGCGACCGGCCGGACAACCTCGTGTTCTCGCACGCGCCGATGCGCGAGGCGCTCGAGCACGCGGAGGGGCTGGTCACCGTCAGCTCCACGGCTGCGATCGAGGCCATGGCGTTCGGGGTGCCCGTCATCGCGATGGACACGTTCGGCATCAAGAAGACGAACCTGAACACCGTGTTCGCCGGGTCCGGCGTGCTGGGCGACGCCGCGGACGTCGTGGCCCGCCGGTTCCGGCATCCCTCTCCCACGTGGCGGGAGCAGAACTACTTCCACCGCGAGATCGACTCGACCTGGTGGGAGCAGGCGCAGCGGCTCGTCGCACGCCGCCGCCGGGGCGACCTCGCCGCTCGGCACGTGCCGGCGCCGCGCGGAGGGGCGCTCCATCTCGCCTGGCACCGCAAGAGCGTGCTCGGCGACCACGACCGCACCCTCAGCGGGGCGTTCGCGCTCGCCGTGGGCACCCCGGTCGCGAAGGCGATCCTCCTCGCCCGCACGCTGCGCAGCCGTCGCGGCCGGCACACCTGGATGGACGACGCGAGCGACATCACGCTCACCCCGGCCCTGCACCAGGACCCCATGCGCCGCCCCGCCCGCACCGCGTGAGCGCGGCTGCCCGGATCAGGCGCGCGGCGCCCGGTTCTCGGCGCTGACCATCCACGACAGCTGCTCGACCCGCTCCAGGACGTCGTGCAGGATGTCGGCGCTCGTCGGATCCTCCTGGTCGACCGCGTCGTGCACCGTGCGGCAGGTGCCGGCCACGTCGTCCAGCCGTTCGGTCATCAGGTCGACGACCTCGGTCGTCGCGATCTCCCCCTGGGGGAACTCAGGAAGGGTCGTCGTCTCGGCGACGACGTCGCTGCGACCGTCCGGAAGCGCGTGCAGCGCCCGCATGCGCTCCGCCACGGTGTCCGCGAACGCCCGAGCCGCCTCGATGATCTCGTCGAGCTGGAGGTGGGTGTCGCGGAAATTGGCGCCGACGACGTTCCAGTGCGCCTGCTTGCCCTGCAGCGAGAGCTCGATGAGGTCCACGAGCACGCGCTGGAGGTTCTTGCCGAGTGCCTGGGATGCCGCGAAGCCGTGCTCGGCGTCGCGCTCGTCGGTCAGCTGCGCGCCCATGCCGCCCCGGGCGGTCTTGCGGCGGTTCTTGGTGGCGCTCGCAGACGCCGACTTCTTCTTCGTGGTGTTCGCCATGATTCCTCCTCGCGACCGACGGTAGGTGCGGCGGCCGTGCCCGGCGACGGGGTTGCCCCGTGGCGGGCCGCAGTGCTACAAGACGACGGTGCTGTCAACCCGGGGTCGTCGCGGCATCGACCCGCGCTACCGTCGAGCACATGGCAGGCGACGAATCCGTGCAGGAGGGCCGCTGCGCAAATCGGGACGAGCGGACGGCGCGCCCCGAGCACCGGTGGCCGGTCGTCGTCGCCGTGCTCGTCGCGCTCGCGCTGTACACGTTCCTGCCGAGCGGCCTCTTCCCCGTGCAGCGCTACGTCGTCGTCGGGATCGGCCTGCTGCTGCTCGTGCCGCTCATCGTCATCAACCCGCACCACTACACGCGGCAGACCCGGTTCTCGCGGCTCGCCGAGGTCGCCCTCGCCCTCGTGATCGTCGCGGCGAACCAGCTGACGCTGGTGCTGCTGATCGTGCAGTTGGTGCACAAGTCCAACGGCGGCGGGGGGCTGCTGCTCGCCTCGCTGCAGGTGTGGGTGACGAACGTGATCGCGTTCGCGCTGCTGTACTGGTGCATCGACCGGGCCGGGCCCGTCGCCCGCACCACCGTGCCGCGATCGAAGATGCGCGCGGCGGATTTCCGGTTCCCGCAGGACGAGGATGCCGACACGATCGACGAGGTGGCGCGCGGGTCGTCCGAGAAGAGCGACTGGGTGCCCACCTTCATCGACTACCTGTACTTCTCGCTGAGCAACTCGATGGCTTTCAGCGCCACCGACACCATGCCGCTGACGTCGCGCGCGAAGGCGCTCATGGCGCTGGAGTCGTTCGCCGGCTTCGTGATGCTCGCCCTCGTCATCGCCCACGCGGTCGCGCAGATCGGCTGACCGCGGCGAGTCCGACGAGCAGGGCGCCCGCCGCGATCGAGAGGCCGCGGCGGTGCCCGATGGCCCACGTCTGCGGGGTCCAGCGCAGCGAGCGGTCGTCGAAGCCGCCGTGGGCGCCGTGATCGCCCGGCACCGGCTCGTACAGGTTCGCGGGCAGCATCTGCCGACCCGTGTCGGAGGTCTGCTGGCCCGAATACCCGGTCTTGGCGAGGTAGCGGTCCCAGAACGCGCCCATCAGGCGATTGCCGACGATCGTGAGCACCGTCGATTCGCCCACCCAGGTGCGCCGGCGCGGCCGGTCGGCGACGTCCGCCACCGCGCGGGCGCCGACCTCCGGCGCGAAGATCGGCGGCACGGGCTGCGGATGCTTCGGAAGCTTCGATTTCACCCAGTCGAACTGGATGGTGTTGAGCGCCGGCATGTCCACCTCCGACAGCGACACGCGGTGCCCGTCGTGTTCGAGCTCGGTCCGCACCGACTCGGTGAAGCCCGCGATCGCATGCTTCGCGCCGCAGTACGCGGCCTGCAGCGGGATGCCGCGATGCGCGAGGGCGGACCCGACCTGGATGACGTGGCCCCGACCGCGCGGCACCATCCGCCGGAGCGCCGCGCGCGTGCCGTTCACGAAGCCGAAGTAGTCCACCGCGGTGGCGCGCTCGAAGTCGTCCGGGTCGGTGTCCAGGAACTCGGCGAACACCCCCGCCATGGCGTTGTTCACCCACAGGTCGATCGGGCCGAGCTCGGCCTCCACCCGGGCGGCCGCCTGCTCGACGGCATCCCGGTCGGTCACGTCCGCCTCGACGGCGAGCGACCGGCGACCGGCCTCGCGCACCTCGGCGGCCGCGGCATCCACGCCCTCCCGTCCGCGGGCCAGCACGGCGACATCCCAGCCGCGTGCGGCCAGTTCCCGCACGATCGCCCGGCCGAGTCCCGCGGACCCGCCGGTCACCACTGCCACGCCGCGTCCCATGCTCGCTCCCTCCGGTACCCGCTTTGGCGATGTTCGCCCGGGCTTGCCCCGCCGGCCAGAGGGTTGCACACCGACGCGCCCCGGGAGGACAATGCCGGCCCGGGACGCTCCCCGTCGGGGATCGCCGCCGACCTAGACTGGCTCCAGCACCGTTCGTCGGGATCGGAGCAGCATGTCCTCGCCGTGGATGCCGAGACGCGGAGGAGCGCCGGATGCTTCCCGCCTGCTGATCGAGCGCGCCCACGAGGAGTTCGTCAGCGGCAATCGGAGCGATCCCCGGGTGTCCGACGTGCGCGGCATCGTGCGGGACAGCTGGCGACGATCGGTCGAGAACCTCGTCGGCGTCGAGGCGCTCCCGCCGCTCGCGCTGGATGCCGACGAGCTCGAACGGCTGCGTCTCGAGCATCCGCTCGCCGGAGTGATCGATATGATCCGGGGACTCCTCATCCCCGGCGAGACGGCGGAATCCGGCGTGGTGATCGCGGTCGGGGATGCCGCCGGACGCCTTCTGTGGGTGGAAGGCGACCGTCACGTGCGCACCCTGACGGGGGACATGGGATTCGTGCCCGGAGCATCCTGGTCGGAGGATTCCGTCGGCACCGCGGCGCCGGGAACCGCCCTTCGCCTGGACCGGTCGGTGCAGATCCGCGGGGCCGAGCATTTCAACAGACTCGTGCAGCCGTGGTCGTGCACCGCGGCTCCCGTGCACGACCCGGAGACCCGTCGCATCCTCGGGGTCATCGACGTGACCGGCGGCGACCCGGTCGTGACGCCGCAGGCGCAGCTGTTGGTGGATGCCACGGCCCGCGCCGTCGAGGGAGAGCTGCTGCTGGCACGCATCCGGTCGCGGGCGGAGCAGCCCGCCCGTCGCGCCCCGAGGCGCGCCGCGGCGGGATCCGTGCGGGCGTCGCTGCGGGTGCTCGGCCGTGACCGCGGGCAGCTGGAGGTCACCGGGGACGGTACCGAGACGGTCGCCGAGCTGGGCGCGCGTCACACCGAGCTGCTGCTCGTGCTCGCCACCCATCCCGAGGGCGTCTCGGCCGAACGGCTGAGCGAACTCGTGTACGGCGATCCGGCGGCCACGGTCACCCTGCGCGCCGAGATCGTGCGCCTGCGCAAGGCGCTCGAGCGGCACGCGCCGCACCTCGTGCCGCAATCGCGGCCGTACCGCCTCGGTGCGGCGCTCGAGTCGGACGCGCACCAGGTGCTCTCGCTGCTGGATCGCGGCGCGCATCGCGTCGCGCTGGCCGCCTACCGCGGCGACGTGCTGCCGGCATCCACCGCTCCCGGCGTCGAGGAGTTCCGCGACCTGGTGCGCACGGCCCTGCGCGAGGCGCTCATGGCGGAGGCATCCGTCGACGTGCTCCTCGCCTACGCCGACACCGAGGCCGGGACAGACGATGCCGACCTGCTGCGGCTGTGCCTGAGCATGCTCCCCGCGCGCTCGCCGAAGCGTGCCGCGCTCGTGGCCCGCATCGAGCGCCTCGACGCCGACGCCTGACGGCAGGGGCGCACGTCCGTTGCAACAGGATGCAACGTCGCCCGGCCTACCGTCGACGGCAAGCGCGGCGATGACCGCCGCCCTTGTCGAAGGAGACACCATGACCATCGTCGAAGAAGAGGTGCAGGCCACCTATGCCGCACCGGGGCAGCCCGGCGCGAAGGCCCACTATCGTGCGCGCTACGGCCACTACATCGGCGGCGAATTCGTGGCGCCGGTCAAGGGCGAGTACTTCGAGAACGTCACCCCGGTCACCGGCAAGCCGTTCACCGAAGTCGGACGCGGCACCGCCGAAGACATCGACCGTGCGGTGGAGGTCGCGTGGCGCGCGTTCCGCACGTGGGGCAAGACGACGCCCGCCGAGCGCTCCGTGATCCTGAACAAGATCGCCGACCGCATCGAGGAGCACCTCGAGGCGATCGCGGTCGCCGAGACGTGGGAGAACGGCAAGCCGGTGCGCGAGACCCTGGCCGCCGACATCCCGCTCGCCGTCGACCACTTCCGGTACTTCGCCGGCGTGCTGCGCGCCCAGGAGGGCGGCATCAGCCAGCTCGACGAGAACACCGTCGCGTACCACTTCCACGAGCCGCTGGGTGTGGTCGGGCAGATCATCCCGTGGAACTTCCCGATCCTCATGGCGACATGGAAGCTCGCGCCGGCGCTCGCCGCGGGCAACTGCGTCGTGATCAAGCCTGCGGAGCAGACACCGGCATCCATCCTGTTCCTGTTCGACATCATCGGCGACCTGATCCCGCCGGGGGTCGTGAACATCGTGAACGGGTTCGGCATCGAGGCGGGCGCGCCGCTGGCCTCGCACAAGCGCATCCGCAAGGTGGCGTTCACGGGCGAGACCACCACCGGGCGCCTCATCATGCAGTATGCGTCGCAGAACCTCATCCCGGTGACGCTCGAGCTCGGGGGCAAGAGCCCGAACGTCTTCTTCGAGGATGTCGCGAGCAGCCGGGACGCGTTCTACGAGAAGGCGCAGGAGGGCTTCGCGATGTTCGCCCTCAACCAGGGCGAGGTGTGCACGTGCCCGTCGCGCGCCCTCATCCAGCGGTCGATCTACGACGGGTTCCTCGCCGACGGACTGGAGCGGGTCGGCCGGATCGTGCAGGGCAACCCGCTGGACCTCAACACCATGGTGGGGGCGCAGGCGTCCAACGACCAGCTCGAGAAGATCCTGTCGTACATCCAGATCGGCAAGGACGGCGGCGCGAAGGTGCTCACCGGCGGCGAGCGGGTGGACCTCGGCGGGGACCTCAGCGAGGGCTACTACGTGGCGCCGACGGTCTTCGAAGGCACGAACGACATGCGGATCTTCCAGGAGGAGATCTTCGGCCCGGTGGTCTCGGTGACCTCGTTCGACACCTTCGACGACGCCATCTCGATCGCGAACGACACGCTCTACGGCCTCGGCGCCGGGGTGTGGAGCCGCAACATCGACACCGCCTACCGCGCCGGGCGTGCCATCGAGGCCGGCCGCGTGTGGACGAACACGTACCACCAGTACCCCGCGCACGCCGCGTTCGGCGGGTACAAGCAGTCCGGCATCGGGCGTGAGAACCACCTCAAGATGCTCGACCACTACCAGCAGACCAAGAACCTGCTCGTCTCGTACGCGGAAGGCCCGATGGGCTTCTTCTGAGATGGACGACACGTTCGCACCGAGCAGGGTCGCCGTGACGGATGCCGCGGCGGCCCTGCTGGGGCGGCTCACCGCGCAGCACGGGCCGCTCATGTTCCACCAGTCCGGCGGATGCTGCGACGGCAGCTCTCCGATGTGCTACCCGGTCGGGATGTTCGTCATCGGGCCCGGCGACGTGCGCCTCGGTGAGCTGCACGTCGACGGGCTCGACCCGATCGAGGTGTTCATGTCCCAGTCGCAGTTCGAGTACTGGAAGTACACGCACCTGACGATCGACGTGGTGCCCGGTCGCGGGGCCGGATTCTCGGTGGAGGGTCCGACGGGGATGCGGTTCCTGATCCGGTCCCGGATGCTGGACGCCGTGGAGCTCGAGGCATTCGGCCTGGGCCCGGGCGCCGGCTGACCGACCCGATGCCGGGCGCCCGTCGCTCTTACAGCCAGCCGTTCTCGTCGGCGATGCGGGCGGCATCCGCCCGGTTGCGTCCCCCGGTCTTGCCGATCGCGCTCGAGAGGTGGTTGCGCACCGTGCCCTCGGAGAGGTGCAGCATCCCGGCGATGTCGGCGATCGACCCGCCGGTCTGCGCGGCGGCGAGCACGTCCGTCTCCCGCTCGGTGAGCGGCGAATCGCCCTGCGCGAGCGACTCCGCGGCGAGCACGGGATCCACGACGCGGAGCCCCTGCGCGACCCGACGCACGGCGTCGGCGAGCTGCGTCGCCGGCGTGTCCTTGACGACGAATCCGGATGCCCCGGCCCGCATCGCGCGCTTGAGATAGCCCGGTCGGCCGAAGGTCGTGACGATGAGCACACGGCACCCCGGTGCGTGGTCACGGACTTCGGCGCACGCGTCGATGCCGTCCATGCCGGGCATCTCGATGTCGAGCAGGGCCACGTCGGCGCCCGAGGAGGTCACGGCATCCGCGACCTCGTCGCCCCGGCCGACCTGCGCGACCACCTCGATGTCGGGTTCGAGATCCAGCAGCGCCGCCAGCGCGCCGCGCACGAGGGCCTGGTCGTCGGCGATGAGCAGCCGGATCACAGGCGCACCTCCAGGCGGAAGCCGCCGAGGTCGCTGCGTCCGATCGACAGGGTGCCGCCCGCGGCGTCCACCCGCTCCCGCAGTCCCGTGAGCCCCGATCCGCCGGCGGCCGGCGCCGGGCCCACGCCGTCGTCGTCGATCGCGATGGATGCCGAACCGAGCCGCACGCGGCACCGCGTCGCCTGCGCGTGCCGGATCACGTTCGTCACGCCCTCGCGCAGCACCCACCCGGCGAGCTCGCGATGCTCCGGATGCACGGCGTCCGCGCTCACCGGCGCGTCGAGGGCGATGTCCGCGGCATCCAGCGCCACGCGCACCGCGGCGAGCTCGCCTCCCACCGACACCCCGCGGAATCCCGCGACCGTCGCCCGCACATCGGCGAGGGCGCCGCGGGCGAGCCCCGCGACATCCGCCATCTCCGCCTTCGCGCGCTCGGGGTCGAGGTCGACGAGGCGCTCGCCGAGCTCGGACTTCGCGGCGATCACGGTGAGCGAATGCCCGAGGATGTCGTGCAGGTCCCGGGCGACCCGGCCGCGCTCGCGCTCGGCGGCGAGGGCCTCGACGTGGCGTTGCGTCATCCGCAGCCGCGCGGTGGTGGCCTGCGTGTGCGCGAACGCCGACATCATGAGCGAGACCGACAGGACGATCGCCGGCACCCACAGCACGTTGTCGGTGTACCCGCCGTGGGCGATGAACTCGAACGCGACGGCCACGGCCGACAGGGCCAGGATGCCCGGCCAGGTCACGCGCCACGGCATCGCGGCCATGCCCCACGCGACGCCGACGTACGTCCACACGCCCGCGATCTGCCACCCGAGCCACGGGGTGAGCAGCAGCGAGATCCCGAGGAGCGCCGCGAACACGATGATCCGGCCCCACGCCGGAAGGGGCCACTGGAGCGGACCGCTGAGGAGGAACGCGGCGCCGTAGAGGACGAGCACGGCGATCCCGATCGTCGCCGACAGAGGTGTTGCGGCGACCTGCAGGATCCCCTGCCCCGGGCTGATCAGCCAGATCAGCGAGATCCCGGCGCCGAGGTACCAGCTGCGCGCCCCGCGCGACGACAAGGACGCGCGCACGGCGTGCCAGGTCGCGGGACCAGGGACGTCGGTCGGCCGCAGGATGGGCCAGCCGGGGTCGACGGGATGATTCGGCACCATCTCGTCGCCCCGGCCGGCCCTGTCAGTCATGGTGTTCACCATAGAGCGCGGGCTTCACACCCGTTTCGTGTCGCGACGGAAGAAGAACACGGTTCCGGCCACGAAGATCGCCAGCCACACGATCGCGTTGACCAGCGTCCCCACGTCGAACGCGTCGCCGGTGATCGGCGCCCGGGCGATCGCGCTGATGCCGTAGACCGGGGTGAACTTCGCGATGGTCTGCAGGAACTCCGGCATCTGGTTGAGCGGGTAGAACAGGCCGCCGAGGAACGACAGGATCACGATCACGAAGCTGGTGATCTGCGCCGCGTTCTCGCCCGGCACCATGTACCCCATCATCAGGCCGAGGGTCGTGAAGACCGCGCCGGCGAGGAGCCAGGCGATGACCCCGGTGCCCAGCCACTGCAGCAGCGACAGGTGAACCCCGCTGATCGCCGCGGCGACATACGTCGCGACCACGGCGATGAGGCCGAGCAGCATCCCCGCGATCATCTTGATGACGACGTTCACGAGCGGGTTCAGCGGGGTGAGAAGCAGCTGCCGGCTCCAGCCCTGGGTGCGCTCGAGGGCGACCGCGGCGCCGGTCTGGGTGGCCGACATCATCGCGCCGTACATCGCCATCGACACCATGATGTACGCGGCGACCGACGGCCCGCCCTGCGACAGAGGCGTCGCCGTGAGCTGCGTGTGCACGAAGCGCGCACCGACGATGACGTACATCAGGATCGGGAACGCGATGGTGAACAGCATCCCGCGGCGATTGCGGAGCTTGCGCATCAGCTCGATGCGCAGATAGGTGAGGTTGAAGCCGCCGAACGGGGGGACGCGGCGCTCGAGACTGATGCTGGTCATGAGAGGGCTCCTTCATCGGCGGTGCGCGCCGGGCTCGTCGAGGTTCCGGTGAGCGAGGACGCGTCGGACTCGGTGTCGGCGGTGAGCGCGAGGAACACGCTCTCCAGGTTCTGCGCGGTGATCTCGAGGTCGCGGGCCGCGGTCTGCGTGAGCAGGTGACGGGCGACGGCATCCGAGTCCTTCGTGTGCAGCGAGATGCGATCGCCCTTCGTGTCGACGCCGTCGACGCCCGGGAGCGCGGCCAGGGCCGCGGCATCCGCCCCCGGCAGGGTCGCGTGCACGACGCGGCCGGACACGATGTTCTTGATCTCGGTGGTGGTGCCGTCGGCGACGATGCGCCCGCGGGCCATCAGCACGATGCGGTCGGCGTACTCGTCGGCCTCGTCGAGGTAGTGCGTGGCGAACAGCACCGTGCGGCCGCGGGCGGCGTCGGCGCGGATGCTGCTCCAGAACGAGCGGCGTCCCTCGACGTCCATGCCCGTGGTGGGCTCGTCGAGGATCAGCAGGCCCGGGTCGCTGAGCAGCGCCATCGCGAATCGCAGGCGCTGCTGCTGTCCGCCGGAGCACACGCCCACCCTCCGGCTCGCGATCGACGAGATGCCGGCCCGGCTCATCACCTCGTCGACCGGGCGCGCGTCGGCGAACAGGCTCGCCGTCAGCTGCAGGGTCTCGCGGACGGTGATGTCCTTGAGCAGGCCGCCGGTCTGCAGCACCGCCGAGACGAGCCCGTGCGCGATCGCCCCGCGCGGGGATCGGCCGAACACCTGCACGGTGCCCGTGTCGGGGTGCGACAGGCCGAGCAGCATGTCGATGGTGGTCGTCTTGCCGGCCCCGTTCGGCCCGAGGAACGCGACGATCTCGCCCTGATCGATGGTGAGATCGATGCCGTCGACGGCGCGGACCTTGCCGAAGCTCTTGGAGATGCCCGATGCGGCTACCGCCGGGGTCCCGCGGCCGGAGGCTCCGTGCGACGCGTCAGCGGCAGGCGGAGTGGGAGTGGGGTTGATCATGACTCCAGAGTGCCCGAAGCCGGATGCCGCATCCGCACACCCCCGTCACGACATCCCCGTGACGTTTGTCACGGTTCCGGACCCCCACCACGGCCCGTTCAGGTGTCACGATCTGCGGGTTCAGGGGGCATTTCGTGACACTTGAACGGGCCGGGACGTCTTGGGACCACGACGGCGCGGCCGCGCATCTGGGCGGAGGACGTGACGTCGCCACCACCCGGGAGTACGCTCCGAGCGAGGCGGGATGCCCCTGCCGACGGGAGCATGCCATGGGGGTCGGCCCGGAGCGATCGGCGCTGAGAGCGCGACTCGTCGACCTGCTGCTGCGCACTGTCCTGCTCGTCGCGGTCGTGGTCTTCGCGATACTCAGTCAGCACATGGCTCCGCAGCAGAAAGTGCCTCTGTTGATCGGGCTCGCGGTCGCGGCCGTGGGAGGGCTCGTCCTGAGCGTCGTGCGGCTGAGGAGGAGGCCCGCTGTCCGCCGCGCGAATACCGCGAGCATCGCGAGCCGGTCCGCGGAAGACGCCCGGAGAGTGCGTCGAGCGGTTCGCATCCGGGTCTTCGGATACACGGGCACCCTCGGCGTGAACGCCGCGATCTGCTTCGTCGTTGCGGTATTCGTCGGCAGTCCCTATCGCGAAGCACTCCTTCTCACAGGGGGCGTGCTCATCGCATCGACCGCCGTGATCCTGCTGGCCGGAGTGCGCAGCGGTCACCTGTGGGCGCGGCGCAGATGACCGTCACGACGTACCCGAGCGATCCGTGCGTCTCATGGGATCGGTACCTCGGCATGAGGTGCAGCTACGTCGTGCCGATCACCGGCGCAGACCTCGTCGCTCTGATCAGGCGCGCCGTCTTCCGGACGCGGCGCCTGGTGCTCACCGCGTTGACGGAGAAGTCCGCCCACATCGGCTATCGAGCCGTCGCCGGCATCGGGTACGAGACGATCGTCCTCGGCCTGCTCGATCAGGGCGACGGGACCACCCTGATCGACGGGCGTGATCGAGGCGTGATCGGGACGGTGAACACCCTTCCGCACAGCCTGCCGGCGCTGTTCGACAGCATCGTCGCGGAACTCGACGAACTCGACGGAGAAGCGGGGACGGGCTGATCGGCGTGGACGGCGGCGCGGCGAACCCCCCACCACGACTCGTTCAGGGGTCACGATCTGCGGGTTCAGGGGGCATTTCGTGACACTTGAACGGGCCGGGACTGGTTTCGGCGCGGGGGGATGCGCCGACCGGGGGCGGCGGGGGCGGGGGCGGATGCCGCGTGGCACTCAGTCTCACCGGGTGCGGGTCTCAGTCTGATCACGAACTGCCAGCCGGTCCCCAGGATCCCCGAAGAATGGACGAGAATGGATGCCCTGCACCGCGTCACCCTTCGCGGCGTTCACCCCTCGACGAAGAGGAATCACATGTCATTGCACACGTCATCCCGCGGGCGCCTGCTTCTGGCGGTCGCCGCGATCGGAGCGACCGCCGTCATGCTCTCCGGCTGCGCCGGAAGCAAGGGCGGCACGAGCGGAGGCGGCTCGAGCAAGCCGATCGTCATCGGCACGACGGACAAGATCACGTCTCTCGACCCGGCCGGCGCCTATGACAACGGCTCCCTGGCCGTCATGACGCAGGTCTACCCGTTCATCATGGACGCGCAGTACGGGTCGCCGAAGATGACGCCGAGCATCGCGGCATCCGCTTCGTTCACGACCCCGACCGAGTACACGGTCAAGCTCAAGCCGAATCTCAAGTTCGCCAACGGCGACCCGCTGAACGCCGAGTCCGTCAAGTTCTCGTTCGACCGGCAGCTGAAGATCAACGACCCGAACGGTCCGGCATCCCTGCTCGGCAACCTCGCCTCGACCGAGGTCAAGGATGACACCACCGTCGTCTTCCACCTGAAGGTGCCGAACGACCAGACGTGGCCCCAGATCCTCGGCACCGCGGCCGGCCCCATCGTCGACCAGAAGGTCTTCTCGCCCGACAAGGTCACGCCCGACGACACGATCGTCAAGGCGGATGCCTTCGCCGGCCAGTACAAGATCACCTCCTACAAGGTGAACCAGCTGATCTCGTACAAGCCCTACGCGGGCTACGGCGGCAACCTGCCCAAGGCCGCGAACTCGGGCGTCGACGTCAAGTACTACGCCGACCCGTCGAACATGAAGCTCGACATCGGCAACGGCAACATCGACGTCGCGTACCGCAGCCTGTCGGCCACCGACATCGCGTCGCTGAAGACCAACAAGAACGTCAACGTCATCACCGGCCCGGGCGGCGAGATCCGCTACATCGTGTTCAACTTCAACACGATGCCGTACGGCGCCAAGACCAGCAACGCGAGCGCGGCGAAGGCGCTCGCGGTGCGTCAGGCCGCAGCCGACCTGGTCGACCGTCAGGCCCTGTCGACCAACGTCTTCAAGGGCACCTACACCCCGCTGTACAGCTACGTGCCGCAGGGCGTTCCGAACGCGACCGAGTCGCTCAAGTCGCTCTACGGCGACGGCTCCGGTGCGCCGAGCCTCGACAAGGCCAAGCAGGTGCTCGCCGCGGCGGGCGTCAAGACCCCGGTCACGCTGAACCTGCAGTACACGGGCGACCACTACGGTCCCTCGTCCGGCGACGAGTAC
The DNA here is from genome assembly GCF_035277845.1 of Microbacterium sp. GTDB lineage: Bacteria > Actinomycetota > Actinomycetes > Actinomycetales > Microbacteriaceae > Microbacterium. The sequence continues at coordinate 2,334 of NZ_DATEJS010000031.1, read as the reverse complement.
GCGGCCATCAAGTCGCAGCTCGAGCAGGGCGGCCTGTTCACCGTCAACCTGGCCCAGACCGAGTACGTGCAGTACTCCAAGGACCGCACCGCCGACGTCTACCCGGCGTACCAGCTCGGCTGGTTCCCGGACTACCCGGACGCCGACAACTACCTCACGCCGTTCTTCTCGAAGAACAACTTCCTCGGCAACCACTACGACAACGCCGAGGTGCAGAAGCTGATCAGCGAGCAGGTCGGCATCACCGATCCCACCAAGCGCGGTGACACCATCAAGCAGATCCAGGATCTGGTGGCGAAGGACCTGCCCACCCTGCCGCTCACGCAGGGCACGCAGGTCGCCGTCGTCGGCAAGGACGTCAAGGGCACCGTGCTCGACGCGTCGTTCCTCTTCCACTACGCGCCGCTGCACAAGTGACGCCTTCCGCAGGGCCCGACCGCTCCACCGAGCGGCCGGGCCCTGCGGCATCCCCCCCGTGAGGTTCACCCATGGCCACTGCCATCGACGCCGCTGACCTGGTCCCTGCCGCTTCCGCCCGCGGGCGCGGAGGGCTCTGGCGCTACATCCTGGTCCGTCTGCTGCTCATCATCCCCACCGTCTTCATCCTCGTCACCGTCGTGTTCCTGCTCATGCGGATCACCGGCGACCCGATCACCGCCGCGCTGGGCGGCCGGCTCCCTCCGGCTCAGCTCAAGCAGCGCATCCACGACGCCGGTTACGACCGGCCGCTCATCGTGCAGTACCTCGACTATCTCGGGGGTGTGCTGCACGGCGATTTCGGCACCACTCTCACCGACCACCAGCAGGTCACGCACGTGCTCGTCCAGTACGGATCGGCGACCCTCGAGCTCGCCTGCTACGCCCTGATCGTCGCGTTCCTGATCGGCATCCCGTTCGGGCTCATCGCCGCCTACAAGCGGGACCGCTGGCAGGATGCGGTGCTCCGGATCGGCGCGATCCTCGGATACGCGACCCCGATCTTCTTCCTCGGGCTCGTGCTCAAGCTCGTCTTCTCGGTGTGGCTCGGGGTGCTGCCCGTCCAGGGCCGGGCGTCGACCAGCATCGAGCTGGAGCTGCAGGCCATGCCGAACCCGAGCGGCATCTACATCATCGACGCGATCCGCCTCGGTGATCCGGATGCCGTCGGGGACGTGCTGTGGCACGCGATCCTCCCCGCGCTGGCCCTCGGCATCCTGACCGCCGGGATCTTCCTGCGGCTCGTGCGCACCAACGTGATCGGCACGCTCGGCGCGCAGTACGTGACCTCCGGACGCTCGCGCGGCGTCAGCGAATACCGCCTGCTCACCAGGCACGCGTACCGGCCGGCGCTCATCCCGATCGTCACCGTCATCGGGCTGCAGATCGCGATCCTGCTGTCCGGCGCGGTGCTGACCGAGACGACGTTCGAGTGGAAGGGCATCGGCTTCATGCTCAACCAGTACCTGCAGGCACGCGACTTCGTCGCCGTGCAGGGCATCGTCATCATGATCGCCGTGATCGTCGCCGTGACGAACTTCATCGTCGACGTGATCGCCGCGCTCATCGACCCGCGAGTGAGGTACTGATGACCACTCAGGCAACCCCCGCCGCCGCCCCGAAGCGGAAGAGCCGCTTCGGCAAGCTGCCGGTGATCTCGCACCTGCGCCAGAGCGTCGGACTGCAGCGGTTCATGCTCGTGCTCGGGCTCACGATCACCGTGATCTTCGTGCTCGTCGCGGCGTTCGCGCCGTGGCTGGCCCCGTACGGGTTCGCCCAGCAGGCCGTGAACGGGCACTCGTTCGGCACGCAGCTGCCGCCGAACCACCTCAACCTGCTCGGCACCACGGTGTCCGGGTTCGATGTGCTCTCGCGCACCATCTGGGGGGCGCAGACGGCGCTCCTCGCCATCTGCTGCTCGATCGCGTTCTCGATCGTGCTGGGCGTGGCACTCGGCCTCATCGGCGGATACTTCGGCGGCTGGCTCGACCGGACGCTGGTGATGCTGGCGGATGCGATCTACGCGTTCCCGTCGCTGCTGCTCGCGATCGTGATGTCGATCGTGATCAGCCACGGCCAGTCCCAGCTGTGGGGCGGCGTGCTGGCCGCAGCGATCTCGATCACCGTCGTGTTCGTGCCGCAGTACTTCCGCGTCATCCGCTCCGAGGTGGTGCGGGTCAAGGCGGAGCCGTTCGTGGAGTCCGCTCGCGTCATCGGCGTGCCGACCGGCCGCATCCTGGTGCGGCACGTGCTGCGCAACTCCACCCGGTCGCTGCCGGTCGTGATCACGCTGAACGCCTCCGAGGCTCTGCTGACCCTCGCCGGGCTCGGCTTCCTCGGGTTCGGCATCGACCCCAC
>NZ_DATEJS010000030.1:0-9018 GCF_035277845.1 Microbacterium sp. | reverse complement strand
GATCAGCTGGGCCGCGCGACGTGGCCCAGCCCGCTCCGGATCGTCGCGATCGACGGGCGCACCGGCATCCGGCACGTGTTCGACCGGGATGCCGGAGTGCCGCTCGCCCGGGCTGTGGCGGCGAGCACCGCGATCCCGGCCCTCGTGGGCGCCGTGCCGATCGGCGGTTCCGCGTACTTCGATGCCGGCGTCGCCGACACGACGAGCGCGGACCTCGCCGCGGGGTACGACCGGGTGACGATCATCGTGCCGAACCCGCGGCCGCCGCTGGAGGACCACGTCCGGATGCTGCGGGCGGGCGGCGCCGAGGTCGTCACCGTGCTGCCGAGCGATCTGCGCGTGCTCGGCGCGGGTCAGCGCCGGCTGGATGCCGCCGGCCAGCCCGAATCGTTCGCCCTGGGTGAGCGCGACGGGCGATCGATCCCGGCCTGAGTCGGCGCCGCGCCGCCCGGCGGGACTACCAGCCGAGCTGCGCCGCGAGCGCCTCGGTCACCGGCCCACGGGCCAGCTCGATGTGCGCGTGCGTCTGGGCGCCGGCGAGCTCGGCGTTGCCGGTTGCGATCGCCCGGAACATCTGCCGGTGCTCCTCGGCGTGCTCGGTCTCGCGCGTGGCCCGGGTGAGGCGGAACACCCACTCCATGCGCCCGAGCATCGGCCCGAGCGCCCGCATCAGGATCGAGTTGCCGGACAGGCGCACGACCTCGGCATGGAACTCGAGCGTGCCGACCCCGGGCAGGTCGTCGGTGCCCGGCTCGACGCTGCGCTGGAGCGCGTCGGCGAGCTTGTCGAGCGAGGCGACCCCGGATGCCACACGCATCGCCGCACGCCGCGCCGCGAAGGGCTCCACGCACAGCCTCGCGTCGAACAGCTCGTCGATGTCGGCGCGTGAGACGTCCGCGACCCGCGCTCCGCGGTTGGGCAGGGTGACCACGAAGCCCTCGGCCTCCAGCCGCTGCAGCGCCTGGCGCACCGGGATGCGGGACACCTCGAACAGATCCGAGAGATCGCGCTCCTTGAGCCGGCTGCCCGGCATGAACCGGCCATCGACGATCGCCTCCCAGATGTCGCGGTAGACGGCGTCCCCGCGCGCCGTGCTGAGGGTCAGGTCGATTGCCTCGATGTCCATGGTGTCTCCCGTCCGCTCCCACGGTAACCGGGGTGCGGCGCCTCCGGCACGATCGTCAGATGACGACCTGGGCATCCTCCACGACCACGCGTCCGCCGGCCACCACGGTCTCGCGGCGCGGGCCGAGCACCAGGGCGTCGGGGACGTTCTGCGCGTCGACGAGCACGATGTCGGCGCGCGAGCCCGCGGTGAGGTCGTGCTGGTCGCGGTGCACGAACGGCGCGGCCTCGGTGGATGCCAGCGACACCGCGCGGGCGAGGTCGTCGTCGGTGCGCATGCCGTGCAGGCGCGCGAAGGTCAGCGCGACGCTCAGCAGGTCGCCGTCGCCGAACGGGTTCCACAGGTCGCGGATGCCGTCGGTGCCGAGGCCCAGACCCATCCCGCTCTCGCGCATCGTGCGCCAGGGCAGGGGTGCCGTCCGCACCGGCGCGACCGTCGTCCACGAGATGCCGGCCTCGGCGAGGCGCGGCAGCAGCTCCTGCTGCTCGCGGTCGGAGATCTCGCCGAGGGCGAAGCCGTGGGCGACGTTCACACGGCCCTGCGCGCCGACGGCCAGGGTGCGGTCGGCGATGAGCTCGATCTGGAACTTGCCGAGCTCGCCGCCGTCGTGCAGGTGGATGTCGAGGCCGACGCCGGTGCGGTCGACGATGTCGAAGAGGGCGTCCAGCTGCGCCACCGGGTCGCGGTCGATGCCGGCCGGGTCGAGCCCGCCGATGTTCTTCACGCCCATCGAGGCCGCCTCCTCGAGCAGCTTCACGACGCCGGGGCGGCGGATGACGCCGTCCTGCGGGAAGGCGACGATCTCGATCTCGATCGCGCCGCCGAGGTTGCGGCCGGCCTCGAGCACGTCCTCCACCCCGCGCAGTCCGAGACCGAGGTCGACGTCGACGTGCGACCGGGTCGCGGTGGTGCCGTGGCGGAGGAACTGGCGGAGGATCTTCTCCACCCCGCCCACCGACGGGATCTGCAGCTCGTCGCGGTGAGCCCGCTCGTGCTCGATGCGGCCCTGGGTCGACGGCACCCCGCCGTAGGACACCCACGGCTGGTCCCACCAGGACTTGTCGACGTGCGCGTGCGCGTTGATGAAGCCGGGCAGCGCCAGCAGGCCCCTGCCGTCGACGACCGGCGCATCCGCGGCCGTCGCGGTGCCGGCGGGCACGACCGCGCCGATCGACTCCCCCATGATGACGATGTCGGATGCCGCGGCCCCGAGCGGCCGGACGTTGCGAAGAATCCACGTAGCAGTCACTCGACAAATGGTATACCAACCTGCATCCTTCGCGCCGTCCATGAGGAAGCGCTCACGCACCTGTGCGCGGGAGCCGCCCGGCGTACCGTGACGACCAGGACGCCCAGGGAGGTCATCGCACATGAGCGAAGCGAGCAGCAGAGGGTCCGACGGCATCTTCCGTCGCAAGCCCATCGACCAGATCGAAGACGAGACGAGCACGAGCGGACTGAGGCGGGAGCTCGGTCTGTGGCAGCTGACGGCGATCGGCGTGGGCGGCATCATCGGAGCCGGCATCTTCACACTCGCAGGCGAAGTCGCCAATCAGACCGCCGGCCCCGCCGTGCTGATCTCGTTCCTCGTCGCCGGCATCGCGAGCGCCGCGGCCGCGCTCTCGTACGCGGAGTTCGCCGGCATGATCCCCAAGGCGGGATCCGCGTACACCTACGGGTACGCGGTGCTCGGCGAGTTCGTCGGCTGGTTCATCGGCTGGGACCTGCTGCTCGAGTACACGGCGATCGTCGCGGTGGTGGCGATCGGCATCTCCGGGTACATCGGGTTCCTCGTCCAGCAGTTCGGCGTGGACCTGCCGAACTGGATGCTGGGCGCCGTCGGCACGGGTCCCGGCCGCGTGGTCGACGTCTTCGCGGTGCTGCTGTGCCTGCTCACGGCGTTCGTGCTCACCCGCGGCATCCGGAACGCCGCGCGGTTCGAGTTCGTGACGGTCGGCATCAAGGTGCTCATCGTGGTGCTGATCATCGTGCTGGGCGTGTTCCACATCGACAGTGCGAACTACCACCCGTACTTCCCGTTCGGGTTCAGCGGGGTGATGACCGGGGCCGCGACGGTGTTCTTCGCGGTCTTCGGCTACGACGCGATGTCGACCGCTGCCGAGGAGTCGAAGGATGCCCGCAAGCACATGCCGAAGGCCATCCTGCTGTCGCTCGCGATCGCGATGGTGCTGTATGTGCTCGCGACCCTGGTGCTCACCGGCATGCAGAACTACCGCCACATCGATCCGAAGAGCGGCTTCGCGTCGGCGTTCGCGTCGGTCGGCTTGAACGGCGCGGCGAACATCATCGCGGTGGGCGCCATCATCGGCATCATCACGGTGCTGCTCACCTTCATGCTGGGTGTCACGCGCATCTGGTTCTCGATGAGCCGCGACGGACTGATGCCCGCGTGGTTCGCCCAGACGAGCCGCAAGCACGGCGTGCCGAGCCGCGTCACGTGGATCGTCGGCATCGCGTCCGCGATCCTCGCGGGCGTGATCCCGATCGCGACCGTCGCCGAGCTCACGAACATCGGCATCCTGCTCGCGTTCGTCGTGGTGTGCGCGTCCGTGATCGTGCTGCGGTACCGGCATCCGGAGATCCCCCGCGCGTTCCGACTGCCGCTCATGCCCGTGGTGCCGGCGATCGGCGTGATCGCGTCGATCTGGCTCATCTCATACCTGCACTGGGAGACGTGGGTGCGGTTCGCGGTCTGGTTCGTGCTGGGGCTCATCGTGTATTTCGCGTACTCGAAGCGGCACTCGCTGCTCGCACCGGGCAGCCCCCGACGTGCAGAGGATGCCGCGAGCCGGAGTGCCGGGAACGCGGACGCCTGACCGGAGCGGACCGCTCGATCCCCACCACGGCATCCTCGACGCGCCGGACGATGATCCGTCAGCGCCCACGCCCGAGCTGCTCCTGCCAGTCCGCCGGCACGCGGTCCGCAGGACCCGGAGCCGTCTGCTCGACGGGACGGTGATCGGGCGGCGGCAGCGGGACGCCCCGCACCGCCTTGTCGGTGACGAAGTCCCAGAACCACGCCTCGCCGGGCTCCAAGCTGCGGATGAACCGGTGGCCCGTCTGCTCGAAGTGCCAGCGGGCGTGCCTTTCGAGCGAGTCGTCACAGCATCCGACGTGACCGCATTCCACGCAGCGGCGCAGATGGAACCACCAGCCCCCGGCCGCCTCGCATTCGGCGCATCCGGTGCCGGACGGGGGCGGCACATCGCTCAGCGGGATGTCACGGACGTCGTCGGCCATGCGCACACTCTATGCCGGTGGGCCCGGCGCCGCGGCGGCCCCGGATCGGCGGCAGCCGTGCGCCGTCAGCGAACTCGCGTCCCGGCCGCCGCGGCCGGCGCAGACTGAGTGCGTGAGCGAGAGCACGCCGGATCCGGACGCCCTGGATGCGTATTCGGCCACCGTCATGCGCGTCACGCGAACCGTGCTCCCGTCGGTCGCCGCGGTGACGGTGCGCACGCGGCGCGGCGACGGCGCCGGCAGCGCCTCGGTGATCACGACCGACGGCCACCTGCTCACGAGCGCCCACGTGGTCGGCGACGCGTCCGGGATCGAACTCGCCTTCTCGGACGGCACCTCGACCGCGGCCCACGTGGTCGGCGCCGACCTGCTGTCGGACCTCGCGGTGCTGCGGGCGGACGACCCCACTCCCCCGCCGGTGCCGCTGGGTGACGCCGCACGGCTGCAGGTCGGTCAGCTCGTCGTCGCCGTCGGCAACCCGCTGGGCCTTGCCGGCAGCGTGACCGCGGGCATCGTGTCGGGCCTCGGCCGGTCGCTGCCGACGCGCTCCGGACGCACCATCGACGAGGTGATCCAGACCGACGCCGCGCTCAATCCGGGCAACAGCGGCGGCGTGCTCGCGGACAGCGCCGCCCGCATGGTGGGCGTCAGCACCGCCGTCGCCGGCATGGGCCTCGGGCTCGCCGTGCCGATCAACGAGACGACGCGCGCCATCATCGACTCTCTGCGCCTGACCGGGCGGGTGCGCCGCGCGTGGCTGGGCATCGCGGGAGCGAAAGTGCCGCTGAGTCCCGCCGCCGCCGCGAAGGTGGGTTCGCCCGCCGGCATGCAGGTGTCGTCGGTGGTCGCCGGGAGCCCGGCCGCACGCGCGGGAGCGCACCCCGGGGATGTGGTCATCTCGCTCGACGGCATCCCGATCCTCGACCCGACCGGCGTGCAGCGCGCCATGGTGGAAGGGGCGATCGGCCGCCGCATGGAGATGACGGTGTGGCGCAACGGCGCTCTCGTCGACGTCGTCGTGGAGCCCGAAGAGCTGCGCGTCCCCTGACCCGCCCTCAGGCCGGAACGCCGGGCAGGATCACATCGAACCGGGATCCGCCGCCGACGTTGCGGGCGCGGATCTCACCGTCGTGCGCCACGACGATCCCGTGCGCGATCGCGAGTCCGAGTCCCGCTCCGCTCGACCGTCCCCAGACGACCCGGTCCGCGGCGGAGCGCGGGGTGCGGGATGCCGCCGCCCGCCAGCCCGCGCGGAACACGTTCTCGAGGTCCTCCGCGGGGATGCCGCCGCCCTCGTCGACGACGCTGAGCACGGCACGCCCCTCGGCATCCTGCTCCGTCGTCACCGAGACCGACCGTCCCGGGGGCGAGTACTGGATCGCGTTCATCAGCAGGTTCCCGACGACGCGGCCGAGCTCGCGGGCATCCCCCCGCACGAAGACGTCCGGGCTCGGGGACTCCCGGATCGTCACGTCGCGGGACTCGGCGAGGGTGCGCAGTTCGGCCACGGCGTCGCTGACGAGGTCGTGCAGCGACACCGCCTCGAACGTCAGCACCAGCCGGCCGGACTGGATCTTGGACAGCTCGAACAGGTCGTCGACGAGGTCCGACAGGTGGTCCACCTGCAGGCGCATCTGCCGGTGGAAGCGCTGCGGGTCGTCGGCCAGGCCGTCCTCGAGCGCCTCGGCCATGGCCCGCAGCCCGGCGAGGGGCGTGCGCAGGTCGTGCGAGATCCACGCGATGAGCTCGCGCCGCGACGCATCCAGCGTGGCGACCTCCGACCGGGCATCCTCGAGCCGCCGGCTCGTGCGGGCGAGCTCCTCCGCGACTGCCGCGAGCTCCGAGGTGGAGGCGTCAGGCGGCACGACCGCCCCGCCGGCCCCGAGCGCCTCGGCGATGCTGCGCACCCGTCGCGCCTGCCGCACGAAGGTCGCCGCGAGCACCACCGCGACGCCGAGCGACACGACGGCCGCCACCCCCGCCACCCACAGACTGACGAGCAGGTCGTGCGGCGAGAGGAACATCGCCCGCGCGACCGCCGCCATCCCGACCGCGGTCGCGATCGTTCCGGTGAGCACCACGATCGAGACCTGCAGCAGGATCGACCGACGCCGGGCCAATCGCAGCGCGAGCAGCCCGACGGCGCCGACGAGCAGCGCGCAGGCGAGCGCCACCCCGACGATCGCGGCGAGATCGCCCGGCCGGATCATGTCGCCGCTCCGACGTCGAGCCGGTATCCGACGCCCCACACGGTCTGCAGGATGCTCGGGTGCGCGGGATCCTCCTCGACCTTCTCCCGCAGCCGGCGCATCGTCACGGTCACGGTCGACAGATCCCCGTACCGCCAGCCCCACACCGATTCGAGCAGCTCCTCCCGGGTGAAGGCGCGCTGCGGATGCTTCAGCAGGAACGCGAACAGGTCGAACTCGCGCGCCGAGAGGGTCAGCGGCGTCCCCCGTCGCAGCACGAAGCGCGCCGACGGATGCAGCGTGAACTCGCCCAGGTCGAACGGCGCCTCGGGCGCGTACTCGGCGAGGCTGCGCCGCAGCACCGTGCCCACGCGCAGCACCAGCTCGCGCGGCGAGAAGGGCTTGGTGACGTAGTCGTCGGCACCGGCTTCGAGGCCGTCGATCCGGTCGTCGGTGGCGCCGAGCGCGGTGAGCATGACGACCGGGATGTCGTGCTGCGCGCGGATGCGCCGGCACACCTCGATCCCGTCGATGCCGGGCAGCATGCGATCCATCACGATGAGGTCGGGCGGGCGGTCGTCGATGAGCGCCATGGCGGCGAATCCGTCGGCGACCTCGTCGACGATGTACCCGGCCGCGTCGAGGTAGGTGCGCACCACTTCGCGCACGGTCTCGTCGTCCTCCACGAGCAGGATGCGGCGATCGGCGAGCGCGCCGGCATCCGCTGCGACGTCGGATGCCCCACCGACCTGCCCTTTCGCCATGCGCTCAGGATAGGTCGGGCGGCCTCCCCCGCGTCCGGACATCCCTTACGAATCCGTGACACCGGACGTCATCGGTCGGTAAGCGGATCGCCGTTCCCCTGCCGCCCGCGCGGTGCGACCGTGGATCCCGCATCATCCCTGACCACTCCCACGGAGGGAACCACCATGAAGATCAGATACCGTGCCGGCGCCGCCGCGCTGGCCGCCGCCGCACTGTTCGGGGCGAGCGCGACCGCGGCCAACGCCGCCACCCGAGACGACGGCAGCACGACCGGAGCCGTGTTCGTGCAGACGGACGCCCTCGCCGGCAACACCGTCGTCGCGTACGACCGGCTCGCCGACGGCACGCTCCGCCAGGCCGGCACCTACGCCACGGGCGGCGACGGCCTGCAGCTCACGGGGTCGGTCGCCGACCACCTCGCCTCGCAGAGCTCGCTCGCCCGCATGGGCGCGACGCTCTTCGCCGTCAACGGCGGCAGCGACACCCTCACCTCGTTCGCGATCGTCGGCGACCACCTGGTGCGCCGCCAGATCGTCGGCACCCGCGGGGACGCCCCGGTGAGCATCGCCACCCACGACAACCGCGTGTTCGTGCTCAACGCGCGCGACGGCGGCTCCATCCAGGGCTACCTGAACCTGGGCGGGTACCTCATCGCCGTCCCGTCGTGGCACCGCGCGCTCGGACTCGACCCGAACGCGGCACCCGAGTTCACGCACACGCCCGCGCAGATCGCGTTCACGCCGGACGGGACGAAACTCGTCATCTCGACCAAGGGGAACACGAGCTCGTTCGACGTGTTCGCCGCGACGCCGGCCGGCCTGTCGGCGGCGCCCGTCGTCACCCCGGTGCCGGGAGCCGTTCCGTTCGGGTTCCAGTTCGACGCCGCCGGGCACCTCGTCGCCAGCGAGGCGGGCACCAACTCGGTCGCCACGTTCGCCGTCGGGGCGGACGGACGACTGACCACGCTCGCCACGGTCGCGACCGGGCAGGCGGCCACCTGCTGGATCGTCGTCGACGGCTCGTACGTCTACGCGTCGAACGCCGGCAGCGGCACCCTGAGCGGATACCGCATCGGCGCGGACGGCTCGCTGACCTCCGTCGGCGTCACCTCGACGCACGCCGGAACGGTGGATGCCGCGGTCAGCGCGGACGGCGGCTCGCTGTACGTGCAGACCGGCGTCGCCGGAATGGTCGACGAGTTCCACGTCGGCAGCGACGGCTCGCTCAGCGCGATCGGCTCGGTGCTCGTGCCGGATGCCGCCGGCGGCGAGGGCATCGTCGCCCGCTGACGACCCCCGCGGATCACTGCTGCAGCCGCGGGTCGTGCGACGGATCGGCGTACATCGCCGGGCATCCGTCCGTCACGGCCCGCGGCCGCAGTTCGTAGTGCCACGGTTCGTTGGCGTAGATCCGGCACACGCCGTACGCGGCGCCGTGCCGGGTCAGCCATTCGTCGGCCGAATCCGGCCCGAGGTCGATGGCCTCGCCCTTCACGTGCTCGGAGGCCTCCGGTGTCGCCACCCACCGCTCGGCCGCGGCCTTCGAGCCGTACTCGGCGATCGCCTGCTGCAGCATCCACTCCTGCAGTCTCGGCGAGCGCCAGCCGCTGTTGACCTGGAAGCGGATGCCGGATGCCGCCGCGGCCGTCGCCGCGCGGCGCACCGCGGCGAGCAGGGC
>NZ_DATEJS010000029.1:0-3040 GCF_035277845.1 Microbacterium sp. | reverse complement strand
TGGCGGGGGAGACCCGCGCCGTCGCGCCGTGGCTGCCCTCGGCGCTCGGCGCCGCGGCCATCCTCGTGGTGCTGGTGGTGAGCCCGCCGCTCCTTCCGCGCGGCACGCTGCGCGCCCGGCGGGGACTGCCGAGCGTCGTGCTCATGCGCGCGATGATCGCCGGGGCGCTGTTCGGGTCGGAGGTCTACATCCCCTACCTGCTGGTCGACGGCTACCGGTTCGATCCGGCGTGGGCGGGACTCGCGCTGACGGCATCGGCGATCACCTGGTGGGCGGCGTCCGAGGTGCAGGGACGCATCGGCGAGCGCCTCGGGTCGACGCGCATCGCCGTCTACGGATGCCTCGGCCTCGCCCTCGCGGCGGCGGCCGCCACCGCCACCGCGCTGTGGCATCTGCACCCGGCCGTGCTCATCACGGGGTGGGCGTTCGCCGGTGCGGGGATGGGCCTCATGTATCCGCGGCTGACCGTGCTCACGCTGCGCTATTCGACCCCGCAGAACCAGGGGTTCAACTCGTCCGCCCTGTCGATCTTCGACGCCGTCGGATCCTCCTCGGCCACCGCCGTCATGGGCATCGTGTTCACGGCGCTCACGCCCGCGGCGGGCTTTCCCGCGGTCTTCGGGCTGGCACTCGCGCTTGCCCTCCTGGCGTTCGTCCCGGGCCTCCGGCTTGTGGACGAGGACGCCGAGGTGGCCCGGTAGGCGAGGGCCGATGCGGCATCCGGTCAGCTGACGGCACTAGACTTGGCGGCTGGCCTCTCGGCCGACCCGCCTACCTGCCCCGCGCACCTGCCCCGAAGGGACGATCATCGTGCTCGCCGTCCAAGACCTCGAGATCCGCGTGGGCGCCCGCACCCTGATGAGCGACGTGTCGTTCCGCGTGGCGGCCGGCGACAAGATCGGGCTCGTGGGGCGCAACGGCGCCGGCAAGACGACGCTCACGAAGGTGCTCGCGGGCGACCTGCTGCCCGCCGACGGCAAGGTGGACCGCGCCGGCGAACTGGGGTACCTGCCGCAGGACCCGCGCTCCGGCGACCCGGAGATGCTCGCCCGCACCCGCATCCTCGACGCCCGCGGCCTGGGCTCGCTCGCGATCGGCATGCACGAGGCGTCCCTCGCGATGGCGCACGACGACAAGGCCGCCGCCGACAAGGCGATGCGCCGGTACGCCAGCCTCACCGAGCGCTTCGAGGCCCTGGGCGGCTACGCGGCGGAGTCCGAGGCGGCGTCGATCGCGCACAACCTGTCGCTGCCCGACCGCATCCTCGACCAGCCGCTGAAGACCCTGTCCGGTGGTCAGCGCCGGCGCATCGAGCTGGCCCGCATCCTGTTCTCCGACGCCGACTCGATGATCCTCGACGAGCCGACCAACCACCTCGACGCCGATTCCGTGGTGTGGCTGCGCGAGTTCCTCAAGGGCTACAAGGGCGGACTCATCGTCATCAGCCACGACGTGGAGCTCGTCGGCGAGACCGTGAACCGGGTGTTCTACCTGGACGCCAACCGCCAGGTCATCGACGTCTACAACATGAACTGGAAGAACTACCTGCGCCAGCGGGTGGCGGACGAGGAGCGCCGCAAGAAGGAGCGCGCCAACGTCGAGAAGAAGGCCACCCAGCTGCAGCTGCAGGCGGCCCGCTTCGGCGCCAAGGCGTCCAAGGCCGCGGCCGCGCACCAGATGGTCGCCCGCGCCGAGAAGATGCTCTCCGGCCTCGACGAGGTGCGCCAGGAGGAGCGCGTCGCCAAGCTGCGCTTCCCGAAGCCGGCACCCTGCGGAAAGACCCCGTTGATGGCGTCCGGGCTGTCCAAGTCGTACGGATCGCTGGAGATCTTCACCGACGTCGACCTCGCGATCGACCGCGGCTCGAAGGTCGTCGTGCTCGGCCTCAACGGCGCCGGCAAGACGACGCTCCTGCGCATCCTCGCCGGGGTCGACGAGCCCGACACCGGGCAGCTCGAGCCGGGGCACGGCCTGAAGATCGGCTACTACGCGCAGGAGCACGAGAACCTCGACGTCGACCGATCCGTGCTCGAGAACATGATGTCCGCCGCCCCCGACATCAACGCCACCGAGGCCCGCAAGGTGCTCGGCTCGTTCCTGTTCACCGGGGACGACGTGCTCAAACCGGCCGGCGTCCTCTCCGGAGGTGAGAAGACGCGCCTGTCGCTCGCGACTCTCGTCGTCTCCAGCGCCAACATGCTGCTGCTCGACGAGCCGACCAACAACCTCGACCCGGCGTCGCGTGACGAGATCCTCGGCGCGCTCGCGCACTACGAGGGCGCGGTGGTGCTCGTCTCCCACGACGAGGGCGCGGTTCAGGCGCTGAACCCCGAGCGGGTGCTGATCCTGCCCGACGGCGTCGAGGACATCTGGGGTCGCGACTACATCGACCTGATCACCCTCGCCTGATCCGCTCCCGGCTCGACCGGACGCGAGGCCGCCGCCTAGTCTGGGGTGTCGTGATCATCGACGAGCGGGATCGGGACGAGGGAGCAGCGGTGAGCGGATATCAGGTCGCACAGATCGGGGCGCTGGACGAGTGGCGCCGCCACTACGGAGGCTTCGTCGAGTCGCGCTCCCGCGACGGGCGCCGGGTGGTCGACCACGAGCTGACGATGCAGTACATCGGGATGACGGCGAACGCCCTCGTCCCCGGTGAAGAGGCGGGGTACTGGCACGTGCACGAGCGCATCGAGGAGCTGTACGTGTTCCTCGGCGGGCTCGGTCAGATGGGGCTCGACGACGATGTCGTCGAGGTCGGTCCGGGAACGGTCGTGCGCGTCGGACAGGGCGTGGCCCGCACCTGGCGTGCGCGTCCGGACAGCCCCGAGGAGCTGCGCTGGCTCTGCATCCGCGCCGGTGGCGACCAGCTGCCGCACCTGCCCGACGACAGTGCGCGGCTGCCCGACCGGCCCATGCCCTGGACCGACTGAGGGGGCAGCAGGAGGCGCGGCCGGTCAGCGCCGGCCGTGCAGATCGTCGAGCAGTTCGTCCTCCTCGGACATGTCCCGGTCGGCCTTCTTCGGGAACATGACGCGCT
>NZ_DATEJS010000028.1:0-11025 GCF_035277845.1 Microbacterium sp. | reverse complement strand
GAGCAGGGCGCTGCCGTGCCCGTGCCCGCCGTCACCGCGACCGCCCTGCAGCGTGCACTGCAGGAGGCGCTCAGCAACGCGCGCCGGCACGCCCCCGGCCTGCCCGCCAGCGTCACGCTCGACTGGCGGCCGGGCGGAGTGGTGCTGGCCGTCTCCAATCCGGTCGCCCCCGGCACCGCGCCGAGCCCCGGCGGAGGATTCGGGCTCGTCGGCATGCGTGAGCGCTTCGCCGCGCTGCCGCACGGCGGCACCGTGCGCGCGGAGACCGCCGGCGTGCCCGCCACCTTCACCCTCACCGCCGAGGCGCGGCTGTGACCGACGGACCCCCGGACGCCCCCATCCGCGTGCTGATCGCCGACGACCAGGCGATCATCCGCGACGGCCTCGCCACGATCCTGGGGCTCCTGCCCGATGTCGAGGTGGTCGGCACCGCGCCCGACGGCCGGGAGGCGGTCGCCCTCGCGGTGCAGCACCGGCCCGACGTGGTGCTCATGGACCTGCGGATGCCGGTGCTCGACGGCGTCGCCGCCACCGCTCAGCTGCGCACCGACGTACCGGATGCGGCGGTGCTCGTGCTCACCACGTACTCCGACGACGAGTCGATCGTGAAGGCGCTGCGCGCCGGCGCGCGCGGCTACCTGACGAAGGATGCCGGCCGCGTCGAGCTCGCCGCGGCCGTCCGCGCCGTCGCGCGCGGGCAGCGCACCTTCGGCGCGAGCGTGGGGGATGCCGTGATCGGCGCGATGACGGCGTCCGCCCCGGCGCCCGATCCGGTGGCCGGCATCCTGACCCGCTTCCCCGCCCTGACCCGGCGGGAGGCCGAAGTTCTCGGGGCTATGATCGACGGCCTCGGCAACGGCGCGATCGCCGAACGCCAGTTCGTGAGCGTGGCGACGGTGAAGACGCACATCAACGCGATCTTCAGCAAGCTCGGAGTGCGCGACCGGGCCGCGGCGATCGCCCTGGCGCGCGACGACGGAAAGGGAGAGGGATGACGGGCGAAGCATCATCGGTCACGGTGCCGTGGCAGAGGATCCTGCGCGAAGCGGTGCTGCTGGCCATGCCGTTCCAGGTCGTGTTCATCGTGCTGACGCTCGCCCTCGACGCGGCCCATGTGCCGCACGTCAAGCCCGCTCTGGCGCTGCTGCTCGTGCCGGCCCTGTGGGTGCCGGGCGCGATCGGGCTGCTGGTGCGCTTCCCGATGCCGAGGATGCTGCAGCTGCACTACTTCGTGTTCATGTCGATCGGCCCGTACGCCGGCAGCGCCCTGGCGGTCTACGGCCTCATCCCGGGCTGGGACAAGGTGGTGCACTTCGATTCCGGCATCATGCTGGCGTGGCTCGCGCTGTGGACGCTTCGCGAGTCGGAGCTGCGCGGGGGAGCGGTGCTGCGCCGCTGGATGTCGCTCGTGTTCGTCCAGCTCGTGGCGATGTCGTTCGCCGCGGCGTGGGAGATCTGCGAGTTCATCGCCGACCACACGATCGGCACGCATGCCCAGCTGAACAACGCCGACACGATGGGCGACATCATCGGGGGGACGCTCGGCGGACTCGTCTCCCTGCTGGTGGTGTGGTGGTTCCGCCGTCCCCGAAGCCTCCTGCCCCCGTCCCTGCTGAAGCCCGCTCAGCGCTGAGCTGCGCGTCGGTGGTCTACCGGAGACGGTCCGGCAGGGGTACGGTGAGCGCCGACGGGGGCGCATCCGCGCTCACGCGATTCTGGGGAAGGTCTGGGGACATGAAGAGAATGGTGGCGGGCTGCGCCCTTGCGGTCGGGCTCGTCTTCGCCGGAGCCGGCGCTGCGAACGCCGGCGAGTACACCGGCAGCGGAGGGTATCCGCAAGGCACATCGCACGCAGCATCCGAATGCGCGTACTCGGGGCTCGACAGGGCCGACTCGCTCGAAGGGAACCCGCCCGGCTTCGACGACGACGCGATCGCCGTGCGCGGCAGCCAGGCGAACGGCTATCACGGCGTGCAGAGCTACGGCTCGTTCGTCCGCGCCGGGCTGAAGTCGATGGTGCCCTCGCCGGGCGTCGCCTGCAATCCCACGGCGGGAGCGCCGGCAGGTCCGTAGCCGAAGGCTCGCGCACACCCGAGCCCGCACTCGTCCTGACGAGCGCGGGCTCGTCCCGTCTCCGGATGCCGCGGGATCCGGAAACGGGGCATTGTCCACCTGCTCTCAGGGAATGTCAAGCAGCGGACTGGACACACCGCCCGTGTTCGCGTATTGTGGGTGGTTGCGCTCTTGGATTCCCCCTGCCCTCATATGGTGGTCGGCTGTGCCTGCGCTCCCTCGCTTCACGGCGGGGTGTGACGCGCGGTGCCGGGGGAGGAATGAGCAGTCCACCCACGACAAGGAACTCGAGGCCCCGCCGGGCCCATGGAGGTTATCCCCTTGGCTGCTGCGCCCAACGCATCCACCACTCCCAAGAACGGCCGCGGGGCATCCCGCCTCTCGTTCGCCAAGATCACCGACACGCTGACGGTCCCCGACCTTCTCGCGCTGCAGACCGAGTCCTTCGACTGGCTCGTCGGCAACGAGGCGTGGAAGGCGCGCGTCGCCGAGGCTCAGGCCGCGGGTCGCACCGACGTGCCGAACACCAGTGGTCTGGAAGAGATCTTCGAGGAGATCTCGCCCATCGAAGACCTCAGCGAGACGATGCAGCTGAGCTTCACCAACCCCTACCTCGAGCCCGAGAAGTACTCGATCGACGAGTGCAAGGAGCGCGGCAAGACCTACGCCGCCCCGCTGTACGTCGAGGCCGAGTTCATGAACCACCAGACCGGTGAGATCAAGACCCAGACGGTCTTCATGGGCGACTTCCCGCTGCAGACCAACAAGGGCACGTTCATCATCAACGGCACCGAGCGCGTCGTCGTGTCGCAGCTCGTCCGCTCGCCCGGCGTGTACTTCGACCGCGTCGCCGACAAGACGAGCGACAAGGACATCGTCTCGGCCCGCGTCATCCCCAGCCGCGGCGCCTGGCTCGAGTTCGAGATCGACAAGCGCGACCAGGTGGGCGTGCGCATCGACCGCAAGCGCAAGCAGTCGGTGACCGTCTTCCTCAAGGCCCTGGGCCTCACCAGCGAGGACATCCTCGCCGAGTTCGCCGGCTTCGACTCGATCGAGGACACCCTCTCGAAGGACACCATCCTCACGCAGGAGGAGGCCCTCCGCGACATCTACAAGAAGCTGCGTCCGGGCGAGCAGGTGGCCGCGGAGGCCGCCCGCAACCTCCTCGACAACTTCTACTTCAACCCGAAGCGGTACGACCTCGCCAAGGTGGGTCGCTACAAGATCAACCGCAAGCTCGGCCTGTCGACCGACATCCGCGACTCGGTGCTGACCCGCGACGACATCGTCGCGACCATCAAGTACCTGGTCCGCCTGCACCGCGGCGACGACACCTTCGAGGGTCTGCGCAACGGCCAGCCGGCGCAGATGCGCCTCGACGTCGACGACATCGACAACTTCGGCAACCGCCGCATCCGCGCGGTCGGCGAGCTCATCCAGAACCAGGTGCGCACGGGTCTTTCCCGCATGGAGCGCGTGGTCCGCGAGCGCATGACCACGCAGGACATCGAGGCGATCACCCCGCAGACCCTGATCAACGTGCGCCCCGTCGTGGCCGCGATCAAGGAGTTCTTCGGCACGTCGCAGCTGTCGCAGTTCATGGACCAGAACAACCCGCTGGCGGGCATCACCCACAAGCGCCGCCTGTCGGCGCTCGGCCCCGGCGGTCTGTCCCGTGAGCGCGCCGGCGTCGAGGTCCGTGACGTGCACCCGTCGCACTACGGCCGGATGTGCCCGATCGAGACCCCGGAAGGCCCGAACATCGGCCTGATCGGCTCGCTCGCGTCCTTCGCGCGCATCAACGCGTTCGGGTTCATCGAGACCCCGTACCGCAAGGTCGTGGACCGTCACGTCACCGACGAGATCGAGTACCTCACCGCCGCCGAGGAGGCCGATTACATCGTCGCCCAGGCCGGTGTCGAGCTCACCTCCGACAACCGCTTCGCCGAGGACCGCGTGCTCGCACGCTCCGGCAAGGACGGCGAGGTGGACCTCTTCCACGCCGAGGAGATCGGCTACATGGACGTCTCGCCGCGCCAGATGGTGTCGGTCGGCACGTCGCTGATCCCGTTCCTCGAGCACGACGACGCGAACCGCGCCCTCATGGGTGCGAACATGCAGCGCCAGGCGGTTCCGCTGGTGCGCAGCGACTCGCCGTTCGTCGGCACCGGCATGGAGGGCTACGCGGCCATCGACGCCGGCGACGTCATCACCGCCGACAGGGCCGGTGTGGTCTCGGAGGTCTCGGCCGACCGCGTCACCGTGCAGCTCGACGAGGGCGGCACGCAGGACTACTACCTGCGCAAGTTCGACCGCTCCAACCAGGGCACGTCGTACAACCAGCGCGTGATCGTCTCGGCGGGCGAGCGCATCGAGGTCGGCGAGGTCATCGCCGACGGCCCCGCCACCGAGAACGGCGAGCTGGCGCTCGGAAAGAACCTGCTCGTCGCGTTCATGACGTGGGAGGGCCACAACTTCGAGGACGCCATCATCCTCAGCCAGGACCTCGTCAAGAACGACACCCTCTCCTCGATCCACATCGAGGAGTACGAGGTGGACGCGCGCGACACCAAGCTCGGCAAGGAGGAGATCACCCGTGACCTCCCCAACGTCAGCCCGGACCTGCTGAAGGACCTCGACGAGCGCGGCATCGTCCGCATCGGCGCCGAGGTGCGTCCCGGCGACATCCTCGTCGGCAAGGTCACCCCGAAGGGCGAGACGGAGCTCTCGGCCGAGGAGCGCCTGCTGCGCGCGATCTTCAACGAGAAGAGCCGCGAGGTGCGCGACACGTCCCTGAAGGTGCCGCACGGCGAGCAGGGCACGATCATCGCGGTCAAGGAGTTCAACGCCGAGGACGGCGACGACGAGCTCGGCTCGGGCGTCAACCGCCGCGTCGTGGTCTACATCGCCCAGAAGCGCAAGATCACCGAGGGCGACAAGCTCGCCGGCCGTCACGGCAACAAGGGCGTCATCGCGAAGATCCTGCCGGTCGAGGACATGCCGTTCCTCGCCGACGGCACGCCGGTCGACGTGGTGCTGAACCCGCTCGGCATCCCCGGTCGCATGAACTTCGGCCAGGTGCTGGAGACCCACCTCGGGTGGATCGCCAAGCAGGGCTGGAAGGTCGAGGGCGACCCGGAGTGGGCGCTGCACCTGCCCGAGGGCGCCCGCGAGGCCGCCCCCGGCACCAAGGTCGCGACCCCGGTGTTCGACGGCGCCCACGAGGAGGAGATCGCGGGTCTGCTGGACTCGACGCTGCTCAACCGCGACGGCGAGCGTCTGATCGACCGCTCCGGCAAGACGCAGCTCTTCGACGGCCGCTCCGGCGAGCCGTTCCCGGCTCCGATCTCGGTCGGCTACATGTACATCCTGAAGCTGCACCACCTCGTGGACGACAAGATCCACGCCCGCAGCACCGGCCCCTACTCGATGATCACCCAGCAGCCGCTCGGTGGTAAGGCGCAGTTCGGCGGCCAGCGCTTCGGTGAGATGGAGGTGTGGGCCCTCGAGGCCTACGGCGCCGCGTACGCCCTGCAGGAGCTGCTCACCATCAAGTCCGACGACATCCTCGGCCGCGTCAAGGTGTACGAGGCCATCGTCAAGGGCGAGAACATCCAGGAGCCCGGCATCCCCGAGTCCTTCAAGGTGCTCATGAAGGAGATGCAGTCGCTCTGCCTGAACGTCGAGGTCCTCGGCGCCGACGGCACCGCGGTGAACCTCCGCGACACGGATGACGAGGCGTTCCGCGCAGCGGAAGAGCTGGGCATCAACATCTCCAGCCGGTTCGAGTCGTCGTCGATCGACGAGATCTGAACCCGGCCAGGCAAACGCAAGATTCAAAGCACACAGGAGAACTAAGTGCTCGACGCAACAACTTTCGATGAGCTTCGCATCGGCCTGGCCACCGCCGACGACATCCGTCGCTGGTCCTACGGTGAGGTCAAGAAGCCCGAGACCATCAACTACCGCACCCTGAAGCCCGAGAAGGACGGTCTGTTCGGTGAGCAGATCTTCGGCCCCTCGCGGGACTGGGAGTGCGCGTGCGGCAAGTACAAGCGCGTCCGCTTCAAGGGCATCGTCTGCGAGCGCTGCGGCGTGGAGGTCACCAAGTCCTCCGTGCGCCGCGAGCGGATGGGCCACATCGAGCTGGCCGCCCCGGTCACGCACATCTGGTACTTCAAGGGCGTGCCCTCGCGCCTCGGCTACCTGCTCGACATGGCCCCGAAGGACCTCGAGAAGGTCATCTACTTCGCCGCCTACATGGTCATCTCGGTCGACGAGGAGGCCCGCCACCGCGACCTCCCCACCCACGAGAACAACCTGCGCCTGGAGATGAAGACGCTCGGCGACCGCCGCGACGCCCGCGTCGCCGCCCGTCTCGCCAAGCTCGAGGAGCAGCTCGCTGCCCTCGAGGAGGAGGGCGCCAAGGCCGACCAGAAGAAGAAGACCAAGGATGCCGCCGAGAAGGAGATGGCATCCATCCGCAAGACCGCCGACGAGGCGATCGCGCGCCTGGAGCGCGTGTGGGAGGACTTCCGCACGCTCGAGGTGGGTCAGCTGAAGGCGGAGGACGACGTCTTCCAGGAGCTGCAGGACCGCTTCGGCCAGTACTTCGAGGCCTACATGGGCGCGGAGTCCATCAAGCGCCGCCTGGAGTCCTTCGACCTCGCGGCCGAGGCCGAGAGCCTGCACCTGCAGATCGCCGAGGGCAAGGGCCAGCGCAAGATCCGTGCGATCAAGCGCCTCAAGGTCGTGAACTCGTTCCTGTCGACCGGCATGTCGCCGGCCGCCATGGTGCTCGACGTCGTCCCGGTGATCCCGCCGGAGCTGCGCCCGATGGTGCAGCTGGACGGTGGCCGCTTCGCGACCAGTGACCTGAACGACCTGTACCGTCGCGTGATCAACCGCAACAACCGCCTCCGTCGCC
Source organism: Microbacterium sp. (assembly GCF_035277845.1). Classification (GTDB taxonomy): domain Bacteria; phylum Actinomycetota; class Actinomycetes; order Actinomycetales; family Microbacteriaceae; genus Microbacterium. Next base: position 4,025 of record NZ_DATEJS010000028.1, on the reverse strand, counting down.
TGATCGACCTCGGTGCCCCCGAGATCATCGTCAACAACGAGAAGCGGATGCTGCAGGAGGCCGTCGACGCGCTGTTCGACAACGGCCGCCGCGGGCGCCCCGTCACCGGTACCGGCAACCGTGCGCTGAAGTCGCTGTCCGACATGCTCAAGGGCAAGCAGGGCCGGTTCCGCCAGAACCTGCTCGGCAAGCGCGTGGACTACTCGGGCCGCTCGGTCATCATCGTCGGCCCGCAGCTCAAGCTCCACCAGTGCGGTCTGCCCAAGCAGATGGCGCTCGAGCTGTTCAAGCCGTTCGTGATCAAGCGCCTGATCGACCTCGGTCACTCGCAGAACATCAAGGCCGCCAAGCGCGCCGTCGAGCGCACCCGTCCCGAGGTCTGGGACGTGCTCGAGGAGATCATCCGCGAGCGCCCGGTTCTGCTGAACCGTGCGCCCACGCTGCACCGCCTCGGCATCCAGGCCTTCGAGCCGCAGCTCGTCGAGGGCAAGGCCATCCAGCTGCACCCGCTCGTGTGCGCGGCGTTCAACGCCGACTTCGACGGCGACCAGATGGCCGTGCACCTGCCGCTGTCGGTCGAGGCCCAGGCCGAGGCCCGCATCCTGATGCTGGCGTCGAACAACATCCTGAAGCCCTCCGACGGCCGCCCGGTCACACTGCCCTCGCAGGACATGATCATCGGCCTGCACCACCTGACCACGGTCAAGGCCGGTGCCAAGGGCGAGGGTCGCGTGTTCGGCTCGGTCTCCGAGGCGATCCTGGCCAAGGACGAGGGCACCCTCGACCTGCAGGCCAAGGTGCGCATCCGCGTCCCCGGCCTGACGTTCCTCGAGGGCGAAGCGCCCGAGGGCTACGAGCGCCACGGTCTGCTGGACGCCTCGCTCGGCCAGGCGATCTTCAACGACACCCTGCCCAAGGGCTACCCGTTCGTGCGCGAGCAGGCCGACAAGGGCAAGCTGTCGCAGATCGTCAACAAGCTCGCCGAGGAGTACCCGAAGGTGGAGGTCGCGGCATCCCTCGACCGCATCAAGGACGCCGGCTTCTACTGGGCGACCCGTTCGGGCGTGACCGTTGCGCTGAGCGACATCCTGACCCCGCCGAACAAGGGCGAGATCATCGCGGAGCACGAGAAGGCCGCCGCGAAGGTCCAGGCCCAGTACGAGAAGGGTCTCACCACGGATGCCGAGCGCCGCAAGGAGCTCACCGACATCTGGCAGGAGGCGGAGCGCGACATCCAGCAGGCGATGCGCGACAACTTCCCGGAGGACAACACCATCAACCGCATGGTGTCCTCGGGCGCCCGTGGAAACTGGCTGCAGATCCGGAACATCGCCGGTATGCGTGGCCTGGTGTCCAACCCGAAGGGTGAGATCATCCCCCGTCCGATCATCTCCTCGTACCGCGAGGGTCTGTCGGTGGCGGAGTACTTCATCGCGACGCACGGTGCCCGCAAGGGTCTGGCCGACACGGCTCTCCGCACCGCCGACTCGGGTTACCTGACCCGACGCCTGGTGGACGTCTCGCAGGATGTCATCATCCGCGAGGAGGACTGCGGCACGTCGAAGGGTCTCGACTTCGTCATCGCGGCGCCGAACTCGCAGGGCGTGCTCACGCGCGACGAGAACGTGGAGAACTCCGTGTTCGCCCGCACCCTCGCCGCTGCCGTGGTGGACGGCTCGGGCACGGTGCTGGCCGAGGCGGGCGAGGACGTCGGCGACGTGCTCATCGACCGCCTCGTCGAGGCCGGTGTCGAGACCATCAAGGTCCGCTCGGTGCTGACCTGCGACTCGGCCGTCGGCGTCTGCGCGAAGTGCTACGGCCGGTCGCTTGCCACCGGCAAGATCGTCGACATCGGCGAGGCCGTGGGCATCATCGCCGCCCAGTCGATCGGTGAGCCCGGCACCCAGCTGACGATGCGCACCTTCCACACGGGTGGTTCGGCGTCGGCCGAGGACATCACCCAGGGTCTGCCGCGTGTGCAGGAGCTCTTCGAGGCCCGCACCCCGAAGGGGTCGTCGCCGATCGCCGAGGCCGCCGGCCGCGTCACGATCGACGAGACCGAGAAGAGCCGCAAGGTCATCCTCACCCCCGACAACGGCGACGAGCCGCACGTGTACCCGGTGCTCAAGCGCGCCGAGCTGCTCGTGGAGGACGGCCAGCACGTCGAGGTCGGCCAGCCCCTCATCAAGGGCACGCTGGACCCGAAGGAGATCATGCGCGTGCAGGGTGCCCGCGAGGTGCAGAAGTACCTCGTCGGCGGCGTGCAGGGCGTGTACCGCTCGCAGGGTGTGCCGATCCACGACAAGCACATCGAGGTCATCGTGCGCCAGATGCTGCGCAAGGTCACCGTGGTCGACCACGGCGACACGGCGATGCTCCCGGGTGAGCTCGTCGACTCGCGCCGCTTCATCGACCTGAACCGTCAGGCCGTGGCCGAGGGCAAGCGTCCCGCCTCGGGGCGTCCGGAGCTCATGGGTATCACCAAGGCTTCGCTCGCGACCGAGTCGTGGCTGTCGGCGGCCTCCTTCCAGGAGACCACCCGCGTGCTGACGCAGGCGGCCATGGAGGGCAAGCGCGACCCGCTCGTCGGCCTCAAGGAGAACGTGATCATCGGAAAGCTGATCCCGGCGGGCACCGGCCTTGCGAAGTACCGCAACGTGACCGTCGAGGCCACCGAAGAGGCGAAGAGCGAGCGGTACCCCAACCGCATCTTCGCGTCGGACGGCGCCTACTCCGACGAGGACCTGTCGTACGTCGACTTCGACAGCTTCAGCGACGGGGACTTCACGAGCTATAACTGAGTGAGGATCCCGGAGGGCCCCGGATGCTTCGGCATCCGGGGCCCTTCCCGTTGCGTCTCCGGCCGTCGAGCGAGCGGAGCGGGCCGAAACGCGCTGTCCGATGCACGTTCGCTGTGCAACTCCCGCAACCCGCCCGCGGGCGTCCGGACCGGATGCACACTGCTGTCAGGTGGACGCCTTCGCCCGCCCGGCTGCGGCGTGCCGACGCCCCGGATCGGATGCCGCGACCTAGCGTGGATCGCGGGGAGGCGGGGAATGATCGGCGGACGGCGTTGGTGGCTGGCGTGGCCGGCCGGCATCCTGTGCGCGGGGATCGTCGCAGGTCTCGTGTACCTCGCGTTCCCGGCCGTTCCCGGGGTCGTCACCTACACGATCGAGCTGCTGCAGCAGGGCGCACGCTCCACGGCCGCATCGAAGCCCACCGCGAAGCCGGTGGGCGAGATCGGCACGGCGCTGACCGACGACTGCGTCTCGCTCTACCCGTCGGCGCTGTGGATCGAGCTGACGCTCGACCCGCACACGGTGCTCAGCCAGGACATGACCCCGCCGGCGTCCGAACTCATGACGGCCATGGCGCCGTGGCATCCGGCCCCGCGCATGACGTGCGGGTGGCGGGCCGCCGACGGCGGCACCGTGCGCACGAGCCTCGTCGACCTGAGCGACGCCGCCGCCGCGCAGGCGCGGATCGCCACCGCGCTGGGTGACCTCGGCTTCGCCTGCAGCACGTCCCCGACGCAGGCCGCCGTGCTGACCTGCACCCGCACGCGGGCCGCCGTGACCGACACCGAGGTGATCGCGGGGCGGTACTGGCTGTCGACCGCCGAGGCCGGGTGGCAGCCGGGCGGGTATGTGAACGGGCTCGTCGACAGGCTGTGGCCGCATCCGAAGAGGTGAGCGCGATGGGATGCCGACAGTTGCCGTATCCCGCGGCATGGCTTCGCGGCCGGGCCCGGTCCGCGCGCTACGGTGACGGGTGCGGGGCGCGCCCGCGTGAGGAGATCTGTCATGACTGACCCGCAGACCCCGGGGGAGAAGCCGGACATCGATGACGTCGTCGAGCGTGCCAATGCCGGGCTCGCCGACGCGGAGGCGGCCGGCCGCGCCGCCACGGAGCCTCAGCCGGAGGAGCAGGCCCGCGACGACGTGCCGGAAGCGGTCACCCCCGAACCCGCCCAGGCGGATGCCGCCCCCGAGCAGCCGGCCGAGCCCGAACGCGCCGCAGAG
>NZ_DATEJS010000027.1:0-10966 GCF_035277845.1 Microbacterium sp. | reverse complement strand
GTCCGAGCCGGCGCAGCGCGGCGGTGAGCGCTGCGCGCAGCTGCACCTGCGCCCGTGCCGCGCCCATCGCCCCCGCCGCATCGGAGGCCACCGTGAGCGCACCGCGCACCAGCACGATGACGGTCGCGGCCCCGAGCCAGGGCCACAGGGCGCCGACCGGCATCCCGCCGATCGCGCCGGTGAGCAGATGCGTGAGCACGGCCGCGAACGCGATGATCACCGCCGTCTGCGCCGCGGTCACCAACGCGCTGAGCGCGAAGAACCAGCGGGATGCCGAGGCGTACCGCAGCAGCCTCCGGTCGATCGGCGGGCCCACACGCCCGGAGGCTCCGCGCGGCGCGCCGCCGACGGGTGGAGGGGGCGTGGGGCCGGTCAATGTGCTGCGGCGGCGTTCTCGATGTGCGAGCGGGTGACGCGCCGGCGGAAGATCCAGTACGTCCACCCCTGGTACAGCACCACGAGCGGCAGGAAGATGAGCGCCGCCCACGACATGACCTGCAGCGTGTACGTGTTGCTGGAGGCGTTCTCGATCGTCAGGCTGTGCGCCGGGTCGTTCGAGGCGGGCATGACGTCGGGGTACAGGGCACACCACAGCGTGAGCACCGCCGTCAGCACGACGACCGCGCCGAATCCGAACGCCCAGCCCTCCACGCCACGGAGGTTGCAGGCGATCGACACGAGCAGGCACACGGCGGCGACGACCGCGAACAGCAGCACCGGCGTGCTGAAGTGCGCCAGCACCGTCCACGCGAGGAAGCCGGCGGCCACCACGAGCGCGAGGATGCCGGAGCGGAACGCCAGCGACCGGGCATCCTCCCGCACCTGCCCGTCGGTCTTCAGGGCCACGAACAGCAGCCCGTTCACGAAGAAGAGCAGCAGCGTGGTGAGCCCGCCGAGCAGGGAGTACGGGTTCAGCAGCGTGAAGAGGGAGCCGGTGAAGTTGTGGCCGGCATCCAGCGGCACGCCGTTCACGATGTTCGCGAACGCGACGCCCCAGAGGAACGCGGGCACGGCGGAGCCGACGACGATCATGGTGTCGAAGCCCGCCTTCCAGCGCAGCGAGTCGCGCTGGTGGCGGTACTCGAACGAGACGCCGCGCAGGATGAGCGTCACGAGGATCACGAGCAGCGGCAGGTAGAAGCCGCTGAACAGCGTCGCGTACCACTGCGGGAAGGCGGCGAACAGGCACGCGCCGGCGACGATCAGCCACGTCTCGTTGAGGTCCCACACGGGACCGATCGTGTTGATCACCTGACGACGCCCGACATCGTCGCGGCCGAGGAAGGGCAGCGACATGCCGACGCCGAAGTCGAAGCCGTCGAGCACGAAGTACCCGATGAAGAGGATGCCGATGATCCAGAACCACAGGTGTGCGAGATCCATGATGCGTCCCCTCTCAGTAGACCGTCGTCGTCAGCTGCGGATGTGCGGCGCCGTCGCCGGGCGCGTGCACGGCATCCGGATCCGGAAGCGGATCGGGACCCCTGCGCACCGTCTTCACGATGAGCCCGAACTCGATGAAGAACAGGGCGGCGTACAGAGCCGTGAACACGACGAGGGAGACCAGCACCTGCCATCCCGGCACGTTCGGCGAGACGCCGTCCTGCGTGAGCATGAGGCTGAACACGATCCACGGCTGCCGGCCCATCTCGGTGAACACCCACCCGACGAGGCTGGCGAGCAGCGCCAGGGGAGCCGCCCAGATCGCGACCGTCCACATCCAGCCCGCGACCGGCCGCTTCGCCTTCCGGCGCGTGACCCACAGACCCGCGAGCGAGATGAGCGCGGCCAGCGCGCCGAGGCCCATCATCCAGCGGAACGCCCAGTACGTGATCCAGATCGTCGGGGCGAAGTCGGTGCGACCGGTGGCCGCGAACCGGTGCGTGTACAGGGCGTTCAGGTCGTTGATGCCCTCCACGCATCCGGTGAAGGTGTGCGTCGACAGCAGGGCCAGCAGATACGGGACGCGCACCGAGAAGATCTCGCTCGTGCCGTCGGGGGTGCCGAGGGAGAACAGCGAGAACGAGGCGTTCGCTCCGCACCCGCTGTTGTAGAACGCCTCCGCGGCGGCCATCTTCATCGGCTGCGTCTCGACCATCGCGATCGCGAGCTGGTCGCCGGCGATGAACACGCCGACGAACGCGACGAGCACGCCCCAGAGGCCGAAGCGCAGGGCCGGGCGCATGATCTCGACGTTGCGGCCCCGTTTGATCTGCCATGCCGCGGCGGCGACCACGACGGCGGCGGCGAACATGAACGACGCGAACATCGTGTGCGGGAAGGTGGCCAGCGCGACCTTGTTGGCGAGCAGCGCCCACAGGTTCGTCAGCTGGGCGCGGCCGCCGACCATCTTGTAGCCGACCGGGTTCTGCATCCACGCGTTCGCGGCGAGGATGAAGTACGCGGAGAAGGTGGCGCCGAGCCAGGCGATCCAGATGGATGCCAGGTGCAGCGCGCGGGGCAGGCGATCCCACCCGAAGATCCAGAGGCCGATGAAGGTCGCCTCGAGGAAGAACGCCATGAGGCCCTCGAACGCGAGCGGAGCGCCGAACACGTCGCCGACGAAGCGGGAGTAGTCCGACCAGTTCATGCCGAACTGGAACTCCTGCACGATGCCGGTGACCACGCCCATGGCGAAGTTGATGAGGAAGATCTTCCCGAAGAACTGTGTGAGGTGCAGCCACTTCAGCTTGCCGGTGCGATGCCACGCCGTCTGGAAGAGGGCGACGATCAGGCCCATGCCGATCGTCAGGGGCACGAAGATGAAGTGATACAGAGTGGTCAGGCCGAACTGCCAGCGCGCGAGCGCAAGGGGGTCGAGCACATCCATACGGGGCCTCCGTCGCACGGGCCCGCCGTAGCCCTCTGGCCGCCGGTGGCAGAGCCCGCTACTGGCGATCAGTCTAGGTGAAACGGACGCTGGGAAATCGCCTGGGGTGCAGGATGCAACGGTCGATGCGGTGTATGGCCACAGCGGTCCCGTCGAACGGTCTGGAACGGGCCGTGGGTAGGCTGAGCCGGGCGGGCCCGCGTCCACGCGACGGCCCCCGAAGGGACGGGAAATCCATGCAACTGGGAATGATCGGCCTCGGCCGGATGGGTGCCAACATCGTCCGCCGCCTCATGCGCGACGGGCACGACGCAGTCGTCTACGACGTGAACGCGGATGCCGTCGGGGCGCTGGTCGCCGAGGGAGCCACGGGCGCCGACAGCATCGCCGGTCTCGTGGGCGCCCTGCAGGCGCCGCGCGTCGTGTGGCTCATGGTGCCGGCCGGACTCACGGGGAAGATCGTCGACGAGGTCGCACCGCACCTCGAACCCGGCGACATCCTCATCGACGGCGGCAACTCGAACTACCGCGACGACGTGCGTCGGGCCGCGGCCCTCGCGGAGGCGGGCATCCGGTACATGGACATCGGCACGTCGGGCGGCGTGTTCGGGCTCGAGCGCGGCTACTGCCTCATGGTCGGCGGTCCGGACGAGGCGTTCGACACGATCGAGCCGATCCTCGCGACCCTCGCTCCCGGCGCCGGCGACATCGAGCGCACCCCCGGCCGGGAGGGGGCCCTCGCACCCGAGGAGCGCGGCTACCTGCACACCGGACCGACCGGGTCCGGGCACTTCGTGAAGATGGTGCACAACGGCATCGAGTACGGCATCATGGCGGCGCTCGCGGAGGGGCTGAACATCCTGCACAACGCCGACGCCGGCATCCGGTCGGCGGAGCACTCCGCCGAGGTGGCCCCGCTCGAGGAGCCCCAGTACTACCAGTTCGACATCGACACCGCGAAGGTGGCCGAACTCTGGCGACGCGGCTCGGTGATCTCGTCCTGGCTGCTGGACCTGTCGGCGGCCGCGCTGCAGGCCAATCCCACGCTCGACGGCCTCGCCGGTCGCGTCTCGGATTCCGGCGAGGGCCGCTGGACGGTCAAGGCCGCGGTCGACGTCGGCGTCCCCGCGCCGGTGCTCGCGGCATCCCTCTTCGAGCGGTTCGCGTCGCGCGACGAGGACCACTTCGCCAACCAGGTGCTCTCCGCGATGCGTCTGCAGTTCGGCGGCCACCAGGAGCTGCCGGCGGGCGACGTGCTCGAGGCGGGCGGCAGCGCGAGCTGACCACCCGCCTCGAGCGGACCGGTCAGACCCGGTCGGGCTCGGGCGCCTCTTCGTGGCCGTGCACGATGTGCGGGATCGGGGTGCCCTCCTCGGCGAGCGTCTCCTCCTCCATGCGCATCGTCAGCGGCTTGCGGAAGAAGCGCGTCAGGTAGCCGAGCAGGACGACGCCGATCACCAGCCAGATCGACCCGGCCCACAGTGCGTCGGCGCTGAGGTTCACCCACAGCACCAGGGTGAGCACCACGCCGATGCCCGGCAGGACGATGTTGCGGAACACCTGGACGAAGCCGTGGACCTCCCGGCGCCGGATGGCGTAGTAGACGATGACCGTGATGTTCACGAACGTGAACGCGATCAGGGCGCCGAAGTTGATCAGGGAGTAGGCGGTGTCGAGGTCCATGGGGATGGCGAGCAGGGACACCACGCCGACGAGGATCACCGCGTTGGTCGGGGTGAAGAACTTCGGGTGGATGAACGACAGGAACCGCGAGACGGGGCCCTTGCCGTTGCGGCCCATGACGTAGATCATGCGCGACACGGAGGCGTGCGACGACAGGCTGGAGGCGACCATGGCGCCCATCGAGGCGGCCGTGAACACGATCTTGAACCAGGTGCCGCCCACCGCGAAGGCCATCGGCGGCAGCGTCGACTCGTTCACGAGGTCGTCGGGCTTCAGGCCCGGGTTGTAGCTGAGGATGTCCGTCGCCGTCGGGAAGACCGACTGCGAGAACCAGGCGCCCAGGAAGAAGATGAGCCCGCCGAGGAGCAGGGCCACGACGATGGCCTTCGGCACCGTGCTGGGCGACTTCGCCTCCTCGGAGTACATCGTGATCGCGTCGAAGCCGATGAACGAGAAGCACACGATGGTGGCCGCGGTGGCGATGTTGTTGAACGAGACCTGGTCGGTCCACAGCGGCTTGATCGTCCACGGCGTGGCATCCCCGGCGCCGTGCGACAGCTGCACCCACGCGAGGACGCAGAACACCAGGATGGCGACGGTCTGGAACGCGACGAGCACCATGTTGATGTTCGACGTGCCCTTCATGCTCCAGAAGTTCAGGGCGGTGATGATCGCGATGTAGATCACGACGAAGATCCACACCGGCGCATCCGGGAAGAACGACTCGAAGTAGTTCTTGCCGATGAGGGCGTTCACCATCGGCAGCAGCAGGTAGTCCAGCAGTGAGGACCAGCCGATGACGAAGCCGACGTTCGGGTGGATCGTCTCGGACGTGTACGTGTACGCCGAGCCCGCCGAGGGGAAGACGCGGGTCATCCGGCCGTAGCTGATGGCCGTGAAGAGCATCACGACGAGGGCCGCGATGTACGCGAGCGGGACCAGGTTCTTGGATTCCTCGGCGACGCCGCCGAACGTGTCGAACACCGTCGTCGGGGTCATGTAGCCGAGGCCGAGACCCACGATGGCCCACAGGCCGAGGGATCGCGCCAGGCGCGGGGAGGACGTCTTCGTTGCCATCAGGCCGTACTTTCTTTTCGGGCGTTGCGACCGCTGCGTCGCGTCGGACAGCCAATCGTATGCCATAGGATTTTTTCAGCTATCGACATCGTGGCGAAATCAAGAGGGGTGGATCGCCGCTATGGCGATCCACCCCTTCGGTGTCCAGGCGCTCAGGCTCGGGTGCCGACCCACCCCAGAGCGGGCGCGACGTGCTTCGCGAACGTCTCGACGACGTGCAGGTTGTACTCGACGCCGAGCTGGCTCGGGATCGTGAGCATCAGCGTGTCGGCGGAGGCCAGGGCCGCATCCTGCTTGAGCTGTTCGACGAGCACGTCCGGCTCGGCGGCGTAGGTGCGGCCGAAGGTGGCGCGGCCTCCGTCGATGTATCCCACGCCCTCGCCCTCGGGTCGCCCGAAGTAGAGGGCGTCCTGCTGGGTGACGATCGGGAAGATGCTGCGGCTCACCGAGGTGCGCGGGGTACCGGGATGACCGGCCTCGGCCCAGGCCGCACGGAAGAGATCGATCTGCTCGGCCTGCAGTTCGTCGAACGGCATGCCGGCGTCCTCGGTGAGCAGGGTCGACGACATGAGGTTGACGCCGATGCGGCCCGCCCATTCGGCCGTGTCGCGGCTGCCGGCTCCCCACCACACCCGCGAACGCAGGCCGGGCGAGTGCGGCTCGATGCGCTGCAGTCCGCGGCCTCCGCCGAACGGCGAGTTCGGGTCGCGCTCGGCCATGCCCTCCCCGTCGATCGCGCGCAGGAACCTGTCGAAGTGCTCGCGCGCCACGTCGGCACCGCGGGGATCCTCGCTCGCGTAGCCGAACGACTCATACCCGCGCACGACGGTCTCGGGTGACCCGCGGCTCACGCCGAGCGCGAGCCGGCCGTCGGAGATGAGGTCGACGGATGCCGCCTCCTCCGCCAGGTACAGCGGGTTCTCGTAGCGCATGTCGATGACGCCGGTGCCCATCTCGATGCGCTGCGTGCGGGCCGCGATCGCAGCCAGGAGCGGCATCGGCGACGACTGCTGCCGCGCGAAGTGGTGCACGCGGAAGTAGATGCCGTTCGCGCCGAGGTCGTCCATCCCCTGCGCGAGGTCGATGGCCTGCAGCATCGAATCGCGTGCGGTGAGTTCGCGGCCGCCGCCGAGCGGGCCGTAGTGACCGAAGGAGAGTGTTCCGAAGCGTTGCACACCACCTGCAACCGGGTGTCGGCGGGATGCATTCCCGCGCATGAAGATGCCGGGTCGCCCGATGCCTAGGCTGGAGGGGTGAAGACCCGCCCTGCCGTGCTCGGCCTCGCCATCGTGCTCGATCTCGTTCTCATCGTGCTGTTCGCGTTCATCGGACGCGCCAGCCACGGGGAGAACGCCGTCGCCGGGCTCTGGATCACGTCATGGCCGTTCCTCGCCGGTGCGTTCGTCGGGTGGCTGGCCGGGCGCGTCTGGCGCAAGCCCCTGGCACCCTGGCGCAGCGGCCTGGAGGTCTGGGCGGGCACCCTCATCGCCGGGATGCTGCTGCGCGTCGCCGTCGGCCAGGGAGTCGCGGTCTCGTTCGTCATCGTCGCCGGCATCGTGCTGTTCGTGTTCCTGGTCGGCTGGCGTCTGATCGCGTCGACCATGCGTCGTGGGCGGCTGCTGCGACGCCTCTGAACGTCGGGGGTGCGGCGTAGCCTCGGGGCATGCCCCACACGCTGAGCCGCGACGACGCGCGTCGCATCATCGTGCGCGCGCAGCTGCTCGACGCCAACCGGCCGGGCGACGTCGTCGAGGTCGCCGAACAGCTCGCCGCGATCAAGATCGACCCGACGGCGGTGATCGCGCCGGCGCAGCACGCCACGGCGTGGGCGCGCATCGGCTGGGGGTACGAGCCGGGGCAGCTCGTCAAGGCGGTCGAGGACGACCGTGTGCTCTTCGAATACGACGGCACCATCCGGCCGGTGAGCGTGCTGCCCCTGATCATCCCGCGGATGCGCCGCTGGCCCGAGTACGCGCGGGTGCGCGACTGGATGGCGGCCAACGCCCGCTTCGCCGACGACGTGCTCGCCCGGCTCCGTGCCGACGGGCCGCTGCTCGCCTCCGACATCGCGGACACCGCCCAGGTCGCCCGGCGGTCCGAGAGCGGCTGGTACGGGTCGAACCAGGTGCCGCGCATGCTGGAGTGCCTCGAGCGGCAGGGGCGCGTCGCCGTCGTCGGCCGCGAGGGGCGCCTGCGCCGGTGGGACGTCACCGAACGGGCCTGGCCGCGGGACCTGCCCGAGTACTCCGACGACGAGGCCGCGCGACTGCTCGACGAGCGCCGACTGCAGGCCGCCGGCCTTGCCAAGCAGCGCTCGCCCTGGACGCCGGTGGGCGAGGCCGGAGAGCCCGCCGTCATCGAGGGGGTCAAGGGCAGGTGGCGGGTCGATCCGCAGGCCCTCGCCGCGCTCGGCGACGATCCCGGCGGACGGGTCGCCATCCTGAACCCGTACGACCGGATCCTGTTCGACCGCCCTCGGCTGCGCGACGTCTTCGAGTTCGACTACGTGCTCGAGCAGTTCAAGCCCAAGGCGCAACGCGTGTACGGCCAGTTCGCCCATCCGATCCTCGTCGGCGACCGGTTCGTCGCGCTGCTCGATGCCGCCCTCGACCGCCGACGCGAGACGCTGCACGTCACCGCGCTCCACGAGGTCGCGCCGATCGAGCCCGAGGAGATGGAGATGATCCGCGGCGAGATCGCCGACCTCGGCGAGTGGCTCGGAGTGCCGGTCGCCGGGCTCGGGTGAGGCCCCGTCAGCCGGCGAGGTGCTCGCCGCGCTCCAGCCGCGCGGACCTCTCGCCGGGACCGACGCCGACGATGGGCGCCTGCTTGACCTTGAACACGCACAGGATCGGCAGCATCCATCCCCACAGCAGCAGCGGCTCGGACTCGGCGAAGCCCTGCACGAGCACGACGGTGAACAGCAGCACCGGCAGCACGGAGAGGGCCGAATAGGGTCGGTCCGCGTCCAGATCCCAGCGCGGGCGGTCGACCGCGAAGAACCAGGAGCGCCAGATGCCCGTCAGATAATGCCCGGCCAGCAGCACCACGCCGATGATCCCCGCCTGCATCGAGGCATCGATCCACATGTTGTGCGCCTGCATGACCGACTGCCCGTGGTCGACGATCCAGCGATCGAAGGCCGGGTCGGAGGGAAGCCACGGCGTGGCGAATCCCCACCCGACCACGGGATGCTGCGCGGTGCGCTCGAGCACCGCCTGCCAGATGTTCTGGCGGCCGGTCAGATCGGACGAGCGGCCGAGCGCCGTGAACAGCCGGTCGCGCTCGACCCACGCGAGCAGGCCGCCGACGACGGCGACGGCGGCGAACAGCAGGTAGCGGCGCGTGCGCGCGCTCGGGGTGCGCGCGGTGCGCATGGCGAGGGTCGCGGCGAGCACGGCGGCGACGCAGACGGCGGCGAGCAGGATCGTCGCCGACTCGGCGCGGTAGAGCAGGTAGGCCGCGATCGCGATCCACACGATGAGCAGCGTGCGTCGGGGCGCGCCGGCGGCGATGCGCACCGCGAAGACGATGATCGCGACGAGGCAGACGGCGGCGAGCGGGTTGGCGTTGCCGTAGATGCCCTGGATGCGTCCGCCCTCGACGAGTCCGTGCCAGAAGCCGCCGCGAAGCAGGTTCGCGCGGGACCAGAACACGATCGGGTCGTAGTGGTGTCCCGGGATCGGCAGCCCGAACTGGGGGAGGAGGCGCCCCGGGACGAACAGCGACACCGCCAGCTCGAACACCAGGGAGAGTCCGACGCACCACTTGAGGGCCGTGGCCAGCGCGGCGACGATCTCGTGCCACGTCAGCACGGCGGCGACGAACAGGGCCTGAAGGGTGGTGATGACCACCAGCAGCCAGGTGAGCACCGTCGTCCCCGGCCAGTGCGACCAAAGGACCGAGATCCCCGCCCAGGCGATGTACGCCACCGCGAACCAGGGCAGCCGCCGCCACTGCACGGCCGGGCGCAGCACCAGCCAGAGCACCGCCGAGACGACCGCCGTGACGACCGTGAGGACGCCGGATGCCACCGCGCCGATCGCGTTGATCCAGCCGAGCCCGGCCAGAGCCGAGAAGAGCACGAACGTGCACCAGGTGCGCAGCAGCAGATGTCCCGTCCGTTCGCGTGCCGGAGGTCCGGGCACCGCGCCGGCAGGATGCTTGGAGAGGACGGCCATCGCCGATCAGGGTACCGTGCGAGGCCTGGCATCCTGCCGGGCGCGCCCGCTCGTCGAGACCGGACCGTTATCGAACGCGACACGCCGACGGCGCGTCGCGAAGCTTCAACCCCCACATGAGGCTTTAACATCTGCGACTTGACCATCGGGAATGACATCGGTGTAATTAGTGCATCGTCCTTTTGCGGTTCGGGGGGAAAGGGGCAACGAAAATGGCGGCAGCACAATACCGATCCGACGTTCCCGGAGACTGGTTCGTCGATCCGATCGAACGCGGTGTTCCCGGCGTGCGCCGGGACGACACCGGCGAAGACAATCCGCTCTCCTGGCAGACCGACGCGCTGTGTGCGCAGACGGATCCCGAGGCGTTCTTCCCGGAGAAGGGCGGCTCCACACGCGACGCCAAGCGCATCTGCGGCTCGTGCGACGTGCGTGACCAGTGCCTCGAGTACGCGCTGCAGAACGATGAGCGCTTCGGGATCTGGGGCGGCCTGTCCGAGCGCGAGCGTCGTCGGCTCAAGCACCGCGCCAGCTGATCCGGTCTCGGCCGTCCTCGGCGCGTAAGGCCGGGTGCAGGCTCCGGACATGCCTAGGCTGGGCAGGTCATGCCCGCCCGAGTTCATGCTGTCCTGGTTGCCCGACCCGACGCCCACGTGCCCTCGGCGCATCATCTGCGCCGGACGCTGACCGCGCTGGGCGCACAGACGCGCCCGGTCGACCGGGTCACCGTCATCCTGTGCGACCCTGATCCGTCGTTGACGGCCGCGGTCGCCGACTTCCCGTCTGCCGAGGTGCTCACCGCCCCTCGCCAGCTGTCCTATGCGCACGCGCTGCGCCTCGCCGACGAGCAGCTCTCCGGTGATGCCGTGTGGCTGCTGGCGCAGGACACCGTGCCGAGCGCCGGTGCGCTCGCGGCGCTCGCCGACGCGCTGGAGCGGGCTCCCTCGGTGGCCTTCGCGGCGCCCAAGCTGGTGCGCCTCGACGACGAGGCGCGCATCGTCTCGCTCGGGCAGACCATGACCCACGCGGGACGCGCCGTCGAACTCGCCGCGGGGGAGTTCGACCAGGGTCAGCACGACGGAGCGGACGACGTGCTCGGCGCCGACGTGCGCGGCGTCCTGATCCGCCGGGACGCCTGGCTGAGCCTCGGCGGCCTCGACCCGGCGATGGCGGGCGCCGACGACGGGCTCGACCT
>NZ_DATEJS010000026.1:0-7267 GCF_035277845.1 Microbacterium sp. | reverse complement strand
TGGTGGACGACGCGCAGTGCGGACTCGAGGCCCACCATGCCGTTGGCCGCGGCGGGCCATTCGCACGTCTTCGCCTCGGCCGGGTGCGGCGCGTGGTCGGTGGCGACGATGTCGATCGTGCCGTCCGCGAGGCCCTCGCGCACCGCCTGCACGTCCTCGTCGCGGCGCAGCGGCGGGTTCACCTTGTAGCGCGCGTCGTAGCCGCGCACCAGCTCCTCGCTCAGCAGCAGGTGGTGCGGGGTGACCTCGGCGGTGACGTCCACGCCGCGGCGCTTGGCCCAGCGGATGATGTCGACCGCTCCCGCCGTGGACAGGTGGCACACGTGCAGTCGTGACCCGACGTGCTCGGCCAGCAGCACGTCGCGGGCGATGATCGACTCCTCGGCGACGGCGGGCCACCCGGCGAGGCCGAGCTCGGCCGACACGCGGCCCTCGTTCATCTGGGCGCCTTCGGTCAGGCGCGGGTCCTGCGCGTGCTGGGCGACCACGCCGCCGAACGCCTTCACGTATTCGAGGGCGCGCCGCATGATCAGCGGGTCCCAGACGCAGAAGCCGTCGTCGCTGAACACCCGCACGCGGGCGCGGGACGACGCCATGGCGCCGAGTTCGGCGAGTCTCTCCCCCTTCTGCCCGATGGTGACGGCGCCGATCGGCTGCACCGTGACGAGCCCGGCGGCCTCGCCGAGGGCGAGCTCCTGCTCCACGACGCCGGCGGTGTCCGCGACGGGCGACGTGTTGGGCATCGCGAACACGGCGGTGTAGCCGCCGGCGGCCGCAGCGCGCGATCCGGTGAGCACGGTCTCGGAGGCCTCGTAGCCGGGCTCGCGCAGGTGCGTGTGCAGGTCGACGAGACCCGGAAGGGCGATGAGACCCGCGACGTCGACGACACGGGCGTCCGCGGCATCCAGCCCGGCACCGACCGCGACGATCCGGCCGTTCTCGACGCGGATGTCCGCGGCGTCGCCGCCCTCGACGCGCGCCCCGCGGAACAGAAGGTTCTCGGTCATCGTCACTCCTCGTTCTCGTTCGACCCGGACAGCAGCAGGTACAGCACCGCCATGCGCACGGACACCCCGTTGGTCACCTGCTCGAGCACGGTGGAGCGCGGCGAGTCGGCCGCCTCCGACGCGATCTCGAGACCCCGGTTCATCGGGCCCGGGTGCATCACGATGGTCTCGTCCGGCAGCGCCGCCAGACGGTCGGTGGTCAGGCCCCACGTGCGGGCGTACTCGCGCTCGCTCGGGAAGAAGGCGGCGTTCATACGCTCCAGCTGGATGCGCAGCATCATGATCGCGTCGGGGGCGTCGGCGACGGCGGCATCCAGATCGAAGCCGACCTGCACCGGCCAGTCGCTGACGTCCTGCGGCACCAGGGTCGGCGGCGCGACGAGGGTCACTTCGGCGCCGAGCGTCTGCAGCAGCCACACGTTCGAGCGCGCGACCCGCGAATGCAGGATGTCGCCGACGATCGTGACGCGCATGCCCTGGAGGTCGCGGCCGCGGCTGTCCGCGCCGTGGCGGCGCTTGCGCATCGTGTAGGCGTCCAGGAGCGCCTGGGTGGGATGCTCGTGGGTGCCGTCGCCGGCGTTCACGACGCCGGCGCTGATCCAGCCGCTCGTCGCGAGCGTGCGCGGGGCTCCGGAGGCCGCGTGCCGGATGACCACGGCATCCGCCGCCATCGCCTGCAGCGTCTGGGCGGTGTCCTGCAGCGACTCCCCCTTGCTCACGCTGGAGCCCTTGGCGGAGAAGTTGATGACGTCCGCGGACAGGCGCTTGGCGGCGGCCTCGAACGAGATGCGGGTGCGCGTGGAGTCCTCGAAGAAGAGGTTCACGACGGTCTTGCCGCGCAGGGCCGGCAGCTTCTTGACCTCGCGCTGCTGGGTGTGGGCCATGTCCTCGGCGACGTCGAGGATCCGGATCGCCTCGGTGCGGCTGAGGTGCTTGGTGTCGAGCAGGTGCCTCATGAGCCGATCGTCACCTCGTCGGCGCCGTCGATCTCGGCGAGGTGCACGTTGACGCGCTCCTCGCGCGAGCTCGGCAGGTTCTTGCCCACGAAGTCGGGGCGGATCGGCAGGTCCCGGTGCCCGCGGTCGACGAGGGTCGCGAGCCGCACCACGGAGGGGCGGCCGATGTCGTTGATCGCGTCGAGCGCGGCGCGGATGGTGCGACCGGAGAAGAGCACGTCGTCCACCAGCACGACGGTCTTGCCGTCGATGCCGCCGGCGGGCATCTCGGTCGGGTGCGGTGCGCGCGTGGGATGCCGGTGCAGGTCGTCGCGGTACATCGTGACGTCGAGCGCGCCGACCGGGACGGGCGAGCCGCCGATCTCGCTCAGCAGCGTGGCGACGCGGCGGGCGAGGGTGACGCCGCGCGTCGGGATGCCCAGGATCACGAGTCCCTCGGGGCCCTTGTTGGACTCGAGGATCTCGTGCGAGATCCGAGTCAGGGCTCGGTGGATGTCGGCTGCATGCAGCACGGTGCGTGTGCTCATCCGACGCTCCCTTCTGCGCCTCTCGGACGCGGTTAAAGGTTGCTGTGGTGAGCCCAGTCTAGTCGCCGGGGCCGGTCGATATCGGTATCCCAAACCGGCGTCCGAGAGAGTGCGCCGGGCCCGTTCCCGTCCGAAAGCGCCGCCTCCGCGCTGGGAGACGACGCTATCGGACAGGAACCCGCGCGGCCCGTCAGGAGCCGGCGATGATCGCAGCCTGCTCGAGATCGCCGCTGTCTGCGACGGCGGAGCGGATCGGATGGCCCTGCGTGCTCAGGCACTTGCCGGATGCCAGATCCCACTTCCAGTCGTGCATGCTGCAGGTGAGCACGCCGTCCTCGATCCTCCCGGTCTTCGACAGGTCGGCCCGCAGGTGCGGGCAGCGCCTCTGCACGACCCAGCCGCCCAGCTGCACGTCCTCGGTCTGGTCGGTCTGCTCGGAGTACCAGTTCTCGACGTACTCGATGCGATCGGCCGAGAGGCACTTGAGGAAGGTCGTCAGGAACTCGTTGAACTTGCCGCTGCGGCCGACCTCGAACTGCATCGACAGGAAGATCGAGTTCGACCAGTCGATCTCGCGGTCGCGGATGTTCGTCGAGACGAGGTCGGCGGGGATCGTGTACCAGTAGATGCACTCCTCGCCCGCGTACTCGCGGACCTTCGCCTTCGGGAAGTCGACGACCATGTCCAGCTCTCCGATGCGGAAGCGGACGTTGCCGCCCACGCCGAGCCGGATCGTGCGGGACTTCTTCAGAAGCGGCTCCCACCACTCCTTGATGATCGCGAGCATCTCGGCAGGCGGCAGCACCTCGGCACGGGATGCCTCCTCGGACTGGATCTCCGCCTGGCGCGTGTCGCGCTGCTCGGCGAGGTAGTCCCACTTGTCGTCGAAGACGCGGTCGATCTCGGCCTCGGTGTACAGCGTCTGCGTGACGACCACCTCGCCGTGGTCGATGTCCACCTGCGTGCCGGGCAGGAACTCGTAGCCCTTCTGCTCCGGGCGGTGCTCGGCCATGTGCCGCAGGAACTGGCGCTGGTCGGTGAAGATCGCGTCATCCTGCTCGCCCCAGCCGTTGAAGCGGAAGAGCTCCTCGCGCAGGAACATGGGCGGGCCGGCCATCGGGAACACGTGCTCCGCGTCGACCTTCTCGACGTAGTACATGGCGCGCTTGTTCTGCGCGTCGCGCTTGAGCTTCGCGAAGTTCTGCTTCGCGTCCTGCGGCAGGTCGTAGACCATCGGCCACCAGATCGCGCCGGAGACCTGCGTGAAGTACGCGTCCGGCTTGGAGAACGACAGCAGCTTCTCGAGGTCGAGCGGGTGCGAGTCGTTCTGGTTCAGGATGCTGGCGGTGCCGTCGTCGACCGACAGCGACGAGTCGCCGATGGGGCCGTCGCTCGGGGCGCGCAGCGGCGTCACCATGATCGTCACGTCGCCGAAGTCGATCGGCACGCCCGCCTGCGTGTAGACGATGTTCTCGTACCCGAGGGCCCGGATGTCCTTCTCCAGGTCGTCGGTGGGGTACTCGGGAAGCAGCACCCGGATGTCCGTGGAGACGTACCTGCGCAGCAGCGCCGGGTCGAAATGGTCGCGGTGGCGGTGCGAGATGTACAGGAAGTCCGCCTTGCCGAACCGCTCCCAGTCGAGGCCGCGGTTGTCGGGGAACGGGAACCAGGAGCCGTAGAAGCTGGGGCCGATGACCGGGTCGCAGATGATGCTGCCGCCCTTGGTCTCGATGAACATGCCCGCATGTCCGAGGCCGGTGATTCGCATGGTGTGTTCCTCCCGTGTCTGGCATCCCGAGTCTACGTGGCGCTCCTCGGGGCACCCGGTCTGCTCGCCGTCACGCCTCGAACAGCCCGCGGATGTCGTCGGCGTCCAGCGCCTGCGCGAACAGGGCGTCGTCGTCCATCACCGACTGGAACAGCCGCGCCTTGCGTCGCTGCAGTTCGAGCACCTTCTCCTCGATGGTCCCGGCGGCGATGAGCCGGTAGACGAAGACGCTCCGTTCCTGGCCGATGCGGTGCGTGCGGTCGACCGCCTGCGCCTCGGCGGCCGGGTTCCACCACGGGTCGAGCAGGAACACATAGTCCGCCTCGGTGAGGGTGAGGCCGAACCCGCCGGCCTTCAGGCTGATGAGGAAGACCGGGGCGTCGCCGTCGCGGAAGCCGTCGACGGTGCCGGCGCGGTCTCGCGTGGAGCCGTCGAGCCGGGCGTAGGGGATGCCGGCATCCTGCAGGCGGTCCTCGGCGAGGTCGAGGAAGGACGTGAACTGGCTGAACACCAGCGCCCGATGTCCCTCGGCCGTGAGATCGGGCAGCTGTTCCAGCAGGGCGTCGAGCTTCGCCGACGGCATGTGCGC
This sequence comes from Microbacterium sp., assembly GCF_035277845.1. GTDB lineage: Bacteria > Actinomycetota > Actinomycetes > Actinomycetales > Microbacteriaceae > Microbacterium. The sequence goes on along the minus strand of NZ_DATEJS010000026.1, from coordinate 2,420 downwards.
GTGGGCGGGGTCGATGAGCTCGGCGGACAGGCTCAGCATGCGCAGCAGGGTGAGCGAGCGGAACACGATGAACCGGTTGCGGTCGAGGTCGTCGAGAAGGCCGAGCACCTTCTGGCGTTCGCGCTGCAGCGTCGCGTCGTACAGCGCACGGTGTGCCGGACGGAGCTCGACGAGCAGCTCCTGCTCCTGCTTGGGGGGCAGGTCGGCGGCCACGAGCTCCTTGGTGCGGCGCAGCATGAGGGGTCGGATGCGGCGGCGCAGCCGGGCGAGCCGCGCCTGGCGGTACGCCGCGCCCTCCTGGTTCTCCGGCACCTTGCCCTGCTCGATCGGCCCCACGTACTCCTCGCGGAACCTCCGCGCCGAGGCGAACAGGCCGGGCGCGGTCAGCGAGAGCAGCGCCCACAGCTCGGTGAGGCTGTTCTCGAGCGGCGTGCCGGTGATCGCGAAGACGGCATCCGCCCGCAGCGCCTTCACCGCGCGGTGCAGCTTGGTGCGCGGGTTCTTCACGAACTGGGCCTCGTCGAGCACGAGCGCCGCCCAGTCGACGGCGGCGAACTCGTGCTCGTCCAGGCGCGCGAGCGTGTACGACGTGACGACGAGGTCCGCGGATGCCGCGGCATCCGGCACCGACTGTCCGCGCTTGGCGCTGGTGGCGTCCAGCACGCAGACCCGGAGACCGGGCACGAAGCGGGCGGCTTCGCTGCGCCAGGTGCTCAGCACGGAGGTGGGGGCCACGACGAGGAACGGTCGCGTCTCCCCCGTCTCCCGTGCGTGCTGGATCATCGCGAGCATCTGCAGCGTCTTGCCGAGCCCCATGTCGTCGGCGAGGATGCCGCCCAGCCGATGCCGCCAGAGGAACGCGAGCCAATCGAAGCCCGCCTGCTGGTACGGACGCAGCTGCGCACGCAGCCCGTGCGGGGGCGCGGTGGGCGCGATGCGGTCGACGTCCCGCAGCGCCTCCGCGGTGGCCCGCCACGACACGGCCGGCCGGGACTCGTCGGCGAGGTCCTCGAACTCCTCCCAGAAGTCCACCTGGTACCGGCTGACCCGGATCGACTCGACCTCCCATTCGACGAGCTCACCGGCCTCGTCGATGAGGTCGCGAAGCTGCTGCAATGCCGGGTGAGCGAGCGAGAAGTACCCGCCGTCCGCGAGGAGCATGTTCTTGCGACGCAGCGACAGCGCCGTGAAGAGCGCGCCGAACGGGATGCGGCGGCCGTCGATCGTGACGATGACGCCGAGGTCGAACCAGTCGCGGTCGGTCGACTCGACGGTGGACACCGTGATGTGCGGGGCGTCGGTGAGTTCGCGGTAGTCGGGGGCCGTGCCGGTCGTGACGACCGTGACCCCGTCGAGCGCCTTCAGCGCCGGGACGACGTCCACCACGAAGCGGGCGGCGTCCACATCGTGCAGCAGACCGGATGCCGCGAACGGCAGGTCGCTCGCCGCGTTCCACGCCGACTCGACCTCGGCGCGCAGCGCGGCCTCGGCCGCGGGATCGCGCTGCTCGTCGGACGGATCGGGCGCGTAGGCGGCGCCGCGCGTGCCGTAGCGCCAGCGCAGCAGGTGCTCGAGCGTGTGCCCGGGCTGATGGCCCACCTCGAGCACGAGTCGGGGCGGAGCGGGTGTCGGCAGCTCGAAGCCGGGCCCCGCCGTGACGCCGCCGGTGCGCTGCAGCCGCGGAAGCGCCGTGCGCACGAACTCGTCGACGTCCGCGCCCGGCACCTGCACCTCCCGACCGGTCGCCAGCACGGCGGACGCGGTCGGGCTGAGCGGCGCCGGGGCCAGGGTGAGCGTGAGGTGCGGCCTGTCCGGGGTGAACGCGTAGATCCCGGTGCGTCCGACGGGTCGCACCTCGGCGGCATCCCGGTCTGTCCCGTCGATCCGCACGCGCGGGACCAGCCGCAGCCCGCCGTCGCGGCCGCGGCCGACTTCGAGGGCGACGGATGCCTCATCCGCCAGCACGACGGTCGCGTCCTTCCGGGTGCTCACGAGCGGCACGCCGAGCGCCTCCGCGGTCAGCAGGTGCGGCCACAGCAGGGTGGATTCGGCGGTGTCGAGCGTGAGCCAGTCGGACACGTCCATGAACACCGCCCCGGCGCGCACGTCCCGCGCGATGCTGTACAGCTCGGCCATCCAGCGGGCGTGGGCGTCGTCGAACGGGCCGCCCGGGCGGCGCACCGCATCCCACGACACCTGTCCCTGGATCCAGCGCCGGGTGCTCGGGCTGCGCATGAGCGGGCGCAGCCCGACGAGGAGGCCCGTGGCAACCGCGGCGAGGCCGCGCGGCGAGACGGCCTCGACGGTCGGCGGGGCCCAGCTGCGTGCCGAGCGCTGCACGCGGTGGCGCAGTTCGACGCCCAGAGCGAGCGGATGCTTCGGCGCCGTTCCCGCGCCCGCGGGCGCTGCGGGCACCAGGT
>NZ_DATEJS010000025.1:0-2191 GCF_035277845.1 Microbacterium sp. | reverse complement strand
GCGGGAACGCGATACCACCAGACGGCGGTGTCGCCGTAGCGCTTCTGCCGCTCGGGCGCCCAGGGGGCCGGTACCTCCGGCTCGGCGGAGCGTGCGGCGCGCTCGATGACGACGAGCGCACCCGGTGCGAGCGAGGTCTCGAGAGCCGTGAGCACGCGGGCGAGTTCGCCGTCGCCGAGATCGTACGGCGGGTCGAGGAAGACGAGGTCGAACGGCCCGCGCGCGACCGCCACGAAGGCCCCCACGGACTGCCGGTGCACCCGGACGGCCGTCGCCGGCAGCGCCCCGGCCATCGCCTTGTGCACCCGGGCGGCGTTGGCGCGGGTGAGCTTCTCGGCAGCCGGGGCGTGCTCGACGAGGTCCGCGGATGCCGCTCCCCGGCTGACGGCCTCGAGACCCAGCGCGCCGGTGCCGGCGTAGAGGTCGGCGACCCGGGCGTCGTCCAGGGCATCCGCCGACTCGAGCGCGGCGAAGAGGGACTCGCGCACCCGATCGCTGGTGGGGCGGGTGCCGCTCGGGGGAGCGGCGAGCACGGTGCCGCCGGCGCGGCCGGCGATGATGCGAGGCACGCTCCCACCCTACAAACGTCGATGTCGGGCGTCCCGCCTAGACTTGCCGCATGTCGTCGCACGGTCTCGAAGCCCGCCTCGACGGCATCCTCGGCGGCCGCACGGCAGGCGTCCTCGACCGCGCCTTCGGGATGCAGACGGTCGGCGACCTGCTCGCCCACTACCCGCGCCGCTACGCCGATCGCGGCGAGCTGACCCCGATCTCGTCCCTCATCACCGGCGAGCAGGTGACGATCGTCGCGCAGATCCGGTCCGCCCAGCAGCGGCCCATGCGCAACCGGCCCGGCAAGCTGCTCGAAGTCGCCATCACCGACGGCCGCGGCGAACTCACCATCACGTTCTTCAACCAGGCCTGGCGGCTGAACGAGCTGGTGCCCGGCCGGCAGGGCATCTTCTCCGGCAAGGTCGGGGAGTACAAGGGCGGCAAGCAGCTGTCCCACCCCGACTACCAGATGTTCGACGACGCTGACACGGCGCGGGCCACCGCCGAGGCCCACGAGCACGAGCCGATCCCCATCTACCCGGCCACGGCGGCGGTGCCGAGCTGGCAGCTGCAGAAGTTCGTCGGCACGGCGCTGACCGGCCTCGGCGACGTCCCCGATCCGCTTCCCGAGCAGCTGCGCATGCGCGACGGGCTGCTCACCGCGCGCGAGGCGCTCCAGCGCATCCACCGGCCGGACTTCGCCGACCAGGTGCCGCCCGCGCGGCGCACCCTGCGCATGCACGAGGCGCTCGTGCTGCAGACCGCGCTGCTGCAGCAGCGATCGCTCGTGCGGGCGCTGTCCGCGACGAAGCGCCCTGCCGGGGCCCTGCTCGCGCGGTTCGACGCGGCGATGCCGTTCACGCTCACGCCCGACCAGCAGGCGGTCGGCGGGCAGATCGCCGCCGACCTCGTCGGCGACTGGCCGATGAACCGACTGGTCCAGGGCGAGGTAGGCTCCGGCAAGACGCTCGTCGCTTTGCGGGCGATGCTGCAGGTCGCCGACGCCGGCGGCCAGAGCGCGCTCATCGCGCCGACCGAGGTGCTCGCCGGTCAGCATCTGCGCTCGATCGTGCGGATGCTCGGTCGAGACCTCGCGCCCGAGCTGATGCCCACCCTGCTCACCGGCCAGATGCCCGCTGCCGACCGTCGTCGCGCGGCGCTGCTGGTCGCCTCTGGACAGGCCCGAATCGTCGTCGGCACGCATGCGCTGCTCAGCGACAAGACCACCTTCGCGGACCTCGGCCTCGTCGTGGTCGACGAGCAGCACCGGTTCGGCGTGGAGCAGCGCGAGACGCTGCGGGCGAAGGGCTCGAGCCCGCACGCGCTGGTGCTCACCGCCACCCCGATCCCGCGCACGGTCGCGATGACCGTGTTCGGAGACCTCGACGTGTCCACGATCCGCACCATGCCCGCCGGGCGCGCCGGCATCCAGACGTTCGTGGCGCCGCTCGCGGATCGGCCGGGCTGGTTCGGCCGTGTGTGGGAGCGCGTCACCGAAGAGGTCGCGGCCGGTCACCAGGCGTTCGTGGTGTGCCCGGCCATCGACTCGGAGGCATCCGGGTCGTCGTCGGGAGAGGATGCCGCCGCGCCCGAGGTCGCCGGGGAGGCGGCCCGGCCACGGTGGGGCGTCGTGCAGGTC
>NZ_DATEJS010000024.1:0-2602 GCF_035277845.1 Microbacterium sp. | reverse complement strand
AGCACGACTTCTACTTCGAGATCACGATGAACGACGTGTGGGTGTGGGACATCTACCGCGCCGACCGTTTCGTGAAGTCGGTGCGGGTGCTCACGTTCAAGGACGTCAACGTCGAGGAGCTGTCCCGTCACGACCTGCACCTGCCTGAGGAGCTCTCGCTCGACAACTGAGCGCGGCATCGGGCTTCGCGGGTTCCCGCAGGTGCCACCCGTCCACAGGCCCGACGCGGCCGGGCCCGCTCCACAGACTGAGGCGCCGGCAGGTCGCGGCCCGGCGATCGCTGCGAGTCTGCCGTCATGGCAGCGAAAGACGATCTCGGGCGCGCGGGCGAGGCACGTGCCGCGCAGCATCTGAGCCGCAGCGGCTACGACATCGTCGACCGCAACTGGCGTTGCCCGGACGGCGAGCTCGACCTCGTCGCGGTCCGCGGGCGCGAGGTGGTCGTGGTCGAGGTGAAGACCCGGCGCAGCGACGGATACGGCGATCCGCTCGAGGCTGTCGACGCCCGCAAGCGGGCGCGGCTGTGGCGGCTGGCGCACCGCTGGCGTCACGAGCATCCGGACCACGCGACCGGCCGGGTGCTGAGGCTCGACGTGATCGGCATCACGGGCGCCGATCCCTGGTCGGGGCGGCTCGTCCACCTCGAGGACATCCGGTGAGCGTCGCGCGGACGTGGGCCGTCGCGCTCGTCGGGCTCGAGGGCACCCTGGTCGAGGTCGAGGCGGACCTCAGCAAGCAGGTGCCGGATTTCCACATCATCGGCCTCGCCGACAAAGCCCTGGGCGAGGCGGTGCAGCGCGTGCACAACGCCTGCGCGAACAGCGGCACCCCTCTGCCCAAGCGACGCCTCACCGTGAACCTGTCGCCGGCGAGTCTGCCGAAGCAGGGATCCGGGTTCGACCTCGCCGTGGCGATCGCCGCGCTCGCGACCGAGGACGGCATGAATCCGGCCTCGGTGGGCGGCACCGTCCACATCGGCGAGCTCGGCCTGGACGGACGGCTGCGCCCGGTGGCCGGTATCCTGCCCGCGGTGATCGCGGCGCAGCGCGCGGGCCACACGCGCGTCGTCGTGCCGTACGCCAACCGCGGCGAAGCGGAACTGGTCGCCGGCGTCGAGGTGCACGGTGCGGTGACGCTCGCGGAGGTCGTGCGATTTCACGGCGCGGACGTCGAGGTGCCCGAGGCCGACCCGGTGACCGTCGAGGAGATGGCGGAGATCGAGCCGCGTCACCTCGATCTCGCCGAGGTCATCGGCCAGCGCGATGCGGTCGACGCGCTCGTCGTCGCGGGTGCCGGCGGGCATCACCTTCTGATGAGCGGACCGCCGGGAGCGGGGAAGACGATGATCGCGGAACGGCTGCCCGGCATCCTGCCCGATCTGGACGACGAGGCGGCGCTGCGGGCGGCGTCGATCAGGTCGCTCTCCGGGACGACGGTCCGGACGCTGACGCGCACACCGCCGTTCGAGGCGCCGCACCATTCGGCGAGCGTCGCCGCACTCGTCGGCGGCGGGTCCCGCGTCGTGCGCCCCGGTGCGGTTGCGCGCGCGAGCGAAGGCGTCCTCTTCCTGGACGAGGCGACCGAGTATCCGGCCAGCACCCTCGATGCCCTGCGCCAGCCGTTGGAGACGGGGCAGATCGCGATCCACCGCGCGGGATTCACGGCGTCGTTCCCCGCCCGCTTCCAGCTCGTGCTGGCTTCGAACCCTTGCCCCTGCGGCAACTACGGGGTGCGCGGCGCCTCCTGCACGTGCCCGCCGATCGCCATCCGCCGTTACCTCGGTCGCCTGAGCGGCCCGCTGCTCGATCGCATCGACATCGAATTGTCCGTCCGGCGGGTCTCCGTCGCCCATGCGAACCCCGACCATGCCGTCACGACGACCGCCGATGCCCGGGCCCGCGTGCACGAGGCGCGGGCGCGTGCCCGGCGTCGGCTCTGCGAGACACCGTGGCGACTCAATTCCGAGGTGAGCGGGGACTGGCTGCGGGTCGGCCCCCTCGCGCCGTCGGAGGTGGTGCGGCGGCCGCTGGATGCCGCGCTGTACCGCGGATCACTCACGATGCGCAGCTACGACCGCATCCTCCGGGTCGCGTGGTCGCTTGCCGACCTCGCCGGCCGCGATCGGCTCAGCATCGACGACGTCGGACGTGCCCTGTACCTGAAGAGAGGACTCCACTCATGACCGCCGGGCCTCAGGATGACACCGAGATCATGTCCCTCCTCGCGCGACTCGGTCGACGCACGGACGATCCGGATCGCGCGCGGGACGACCTCAGCCGGGTCGTCTGGAGCTGCCTCGCGGAACCCGGTGACGCGGTCGCCGGCATGCTCATCGATGCACTCGGCGCCGACGAAGCACTCCGCGCCGCCTGCGCCGCGCGGCCCAGCCGAGCGGCGCCGGACGCCGCGGGCATCCCGCTCGCGGATTGGGGCGATGCCCTGAAGCGCTGGCGTCCGCGGGTGACCGCGCCGGATGCCGCGCATGCGCTGCGGATCGCCGTGACGCGCGGCATCCGGCTGGTGACTCCCGCCGACGCGCACTGGCCGCGCGCCGTCGACGACCTCGGTGCGCATCGCCCGATCTGCCTGTGGGTGCGCGGTG
>NZ_DATEJS010000023.1:0-3736 GCF_035277845.1 Microbacterium sp. | reverse complement strand
GCTGCGTCCGCCTGCGGCGGCGCGGGCACGGCGCTGCGGCCGGCCGGACGCGCGGGTCTCGGCCCCGTACCCCACGAGGTTCGGGGTGCGGGCCTCGGCTTCAGCAGCCTCGGCGCCCTCGACGGCCTGCGGCGCGGGCGCGTCGTCGGTGCCGTCGCCGAAGGAGATGATGACACTGCCGACGGCGACCACGTCGCCGGGCTTCGCGTGCAGGGTCTGCACGACGCCCGCGAACGGCGAGGGCAGCTCGATCGAAGCCTTGGCGGTCTCGACCTCGGCGATGGTCTGGTTGAGGGCGACGGTGTCGCCCTCCTTCACGAGCCACTGCACGAGCTCGGCGTCGGGCAGCCCCTCACCGAGGTCGGGCAGGTGGAAGTCCTGGGTCACAGTTCCACCCCCGTCATGCTGTTCGGCTTGTCGAGCACCCGGTCGACGGCGTCGAGGATGCGGTCGAGGTCGGGCACGTGGTGCTTCTCCAGCTTCGCGGGCGGGTAGGGGATGTCCCAGCCGGTGACGCGCACCGGAGCGGACTCGAGGAAGTTGAAGCAGCGCTCGGTGACGCTGGCGATGAGCTCGGCCCCGAGCCCCGCCTCCCGCGCGGCCTCGTGCGTGACCACGACGCGTCCGGTCTTGCGGACGGATGCCGTGACGGTGCGGTAGTCGACCGGAGACAGGGAGCGCAGGTCGACGACCTCGATCGAGACGCCCTCGTCCTCGGCGGCCGTGGCGGCGTCCATCGCGGTCGCCACCTGCGATCCGTAGGTGAGGAGGGTCACGTCGGTGCCCGTCCGAGCGACGCGCGCGAGGCCCATCGGGGCCGCGTCGGCCAGCGCTGTGCCGAGCTGCACCTCGCCCTTCACGTGGTACAGCTTCTTGGGTTCGAAGAACACGACCGGGTCGTCGCACGCGATGGCCTGGCGCAGCATCGTGTACGCGTCCTGCGGGTTCGAGACGGCGACGACCCGCAGGCCCGCGGTGTGCACGAAGTACGCCTCGGGCGATTCGCTGTGGTGCTCGGCCGCGCCGACGCCGCCTGCCCACGGGATGCGGATCGTGATCGGCATCTTCACCGCGCCCTGGCTCCGGTAGTGGAGCTTCGCCACCTGCGACACGATCTGGTCGAAGGCGGGGTAGACGAATCCGTCGAACTGGATCTCGACCACGGGCCGGTAGCCCCGGTAGGCGAGTCCGACGGCGGTGCCGACGATGCCCGACTCGGCGAGCGGGGTGTCGACGACGCGCATCTTGCCGAACTCGTCGAGCAGGCCGTCGGTGATGCGGAACACGCCGCCGAGGCGCCCGATGTCCTCGCCCATGATGAGCACGTGGTCGTCGTCGCGCATGGCCTGGCGCAGGCCCTCGTTGAGGGCCTTGCCCATCGTGAGCTCGGTCATGATGCCTGCTCCCCTGCTGCCTGGTCGTCCGCGAAGCCGTCGAGGTAGGCGCCGAACCAGCGGCGCTCCTCGTCGATGCCGGTGTGCGGCTCGGCGTACACGTTGTCGAGGATCGTGATCGCGGGCGCCGTGGTCATGCCGAGGCACGCTGCGCGCACGTCTGCGGCGAGGGCGTCGGCATCCTTCTGGACTCCGGCGGTGAACTCGTCGTCGAAGCCGCCCTGGGCGCGCAGCAGCGCCTCGAGGCGGGCGATCGGGTCGCGCCGGCGCCATGCCTCGACCTCGTCCTGCGTGCGGTAGCGGGTCGGGTCGTCGGAGGTGGTGTGCGGGCCCATGCGGTAGGTGACCGCCTCGATGAACGACGGACCGTGGCCGTCACGCGCACGGGCGATCGCCCAGCGCATCGCGGCGAAGCAGGCGAGCACGTCGTTGCCGTCCACGCGCAGGCTCGGAATGCCGAAGCCCGGCGCGCGCCCGGCGATCGGGTGCTTCGCGGCGATGCCGACCGGCTCCGAGATCGCGTACTGGTTGTTGCAGCAGATGAACACGACGGGCGCGTCGAAGGATGCCGCGAACACCATCGCCTCGTTCACGTCGCCCTGGCTGGAGGCGCCGTCCCCGAAGTACACCGCGGCCACCTGATCGGTGCCGTCCCGCTGGATGCCCATCGCGTAGCCGACCGCGTGCAGCGTCTGCGCGCCGATGATGATCTGCTGGATGGCCGATCCGAGCTCGTACGGGTCGTAGCTGGAGTGCGCCTCACCGCGCCACGCGCGCATGTACTGCGCGGGCTTCGCCCCGCGCACGTAGTTGACGCCGGGCTCGCGGTACGTCGGGAAGGCGAAGTCGTCCGTGCGCAGCGCCCGGGCGGTGCCCACCTGCACGGCCTCCTGCCCGTTGCAGGGCGCCCAGAGGCCGAGCTGCCCCTGGCGCTGCAGCGCCATGCATTCGGCGTCCATGCGGCGCACCAGCACCATGTCGCGGTACAGACCCTGCAGCTGCGCCGTGTCGATGTCGGTGGCCCAGGGGTCGAGGTCGGCGTCGCGGACGCGTTCGCCGGTCGCGCTCACGAGCCGGGCGACGTCGTCGACGTCGGTCTTCAGATCTGCCGTGGGTGTGAGTGTGTGCACCATCGTGACCCGCTTCCCCGGGCGCGCCTTCGTGGGGCAGCCCGCATGCGCCGGCTCCCTCGCCGGATACCCGAAGAGTACGTCCATAACGCAACTCGCTCAAGCATCGCGCGTATGCTTGAGCATGTTGCCAAGTATCCCGACGAGAGGGCGTGCTGATCTTGAGCAGTATGACAAGCCTGGACAGTGTCGACCTCGAGCTGCTCGCCGCACTGAGCCGAGAGCCGCGGGCCACCGTCGTCGCTCTCGCCGACGCGCTCGGACTCTCCCGCAACACCGTCCAGGCGCGCATGGCCCGCCTCGACCGCGAGGGCGTGTTCCTGTCGTTCGAGCGGGCGATCTCGACGACCGCGCTCGGGTACCCGATCGAGGCCTTCATCAACGTTCTCGTGCGGCAGGTGCAGCTGCCGCAGATCGCGGAGGATCTGTCCCGGATCCCCGAGGTGGTGCAGGCGCACGGCATGTCCGGCGAGGTCGACCTGTTCGTGCGGGTCGCGTGCCGCGACACGCAGCACCTGTTCGAGACGGACGCGCGCATCCTCGCGATCGACGGGGTGGAACGCACCGAGACGTCGCTCGCGATGGGCGAAGTCATCCCGTACCGGATCATGCCGCTGCTCGAGATGACGCGGCACCGGCACTCGCGCCGCTGACCGTCGTCACGTCCGCCCGCACGCACCGCCCACCGCGACGGTCGCCGGGTAGGTCCGCCCCTCGGCGATCGTCACCTGCAGGTGGACGCAGGTGCGATCCGGGGAGATCACCAGCATCGGGTACGTGTCCGGGGCCGGGCACGCCGGAAGCGGCACGGTGCTGCGCGCGGATGCCACCATGGCGTCCGTCGTCGCATACGCCGACGAGCTGAACCCTTGCGCACTCCGCGTCGACTCGCGGAACGTCACGATCCGCGCCCGGGACGGCCCGATCACCTGCACCACCGGCGCCACGCCGCGCGGCACGTACACCGGTGTCAGCTCCGCCAGCCACTCCGTCTGGTCGGTGGCGAGGATGTCGGGGGCGGTGACGGTCGCGGCATCCCACTGGGCGCTCCACACCACATCGGCGGTCTTCGGCGGGCGGAGCCTTCCTGCGGTGGTCGCACCCCAGCCGCTTCCGCACTCCACCTCGGCCGCCGACGTCGGCGACGGGCTCCGATGGGGGGCGGGGGCGGCACCGCGCGGCCACACCAGCGCGGCGACGATGAGCACGACC
>NZ_DATEJS010000022.1:0-16256 GCF_035277845.1 Microbacterium sp. | reverse complement strand
CGTCCTCCGTCGCGGAGGTGCGCAGGAAATACGACACCGAGCCCTCGGACGCGGACGCCAGCTCCTCGAGATCCTCGTGCACGAGACGCAGCAGACGCTCGACGACCGCGGTCTCGAGCGCCTCCTTCGAGGCGAAGTGGTACAGCAGCCCGCCCTTGGAGACGCCCGCGGCGCGGGCGACGGCATCCATCGTCGCGGCGCGCGCGCCCTCATGGCTGAGGATCTGCTCGAACGCATCGAGCACGACCTCACGGGCACGGGGCGGGCGACTCATCGCGTCCAGGCTATCCGGTCGTCATCCGGCGGGGTTTCGGGTGATTGTGATACTGTACCGGCTAGACGGTATAGAAATGAGCTGATACCCGTGTCCGTCCAGACCGCCACCCTCCGCATCGCGCCCACCACGACGTCCATCCCGCAGCGCGCGGGCTGGCGCGGGTGGATCGCGCTCGCGGTGCTGATGCTTCCCGTGCTGCTCGCGTCCGTCGACCACACCGCGCTCAACTTCGCGCTGCCGCAGATCGCGCTGCAGCTGCAGCCGACGAGCCTTCAGCAGCTGTGGATGGTCGACGTGTATCCGCTCGTGCTCGCCGGCATGCTCGTGACGATGGGCGTGCTCGGGGACCGTTTCGGACGCCGCCGGATGCTGCTCATCGGCGCCACCGGCTTCGCCGCGATCTCCGCGCTCGCCGCGTTCGCTCCGAGCGCCGGCTGGCTGATCGCCGCCCGCGCCGGCATGGGCGTGTTCGGCGCGGTGCTGATGCCGGCCACCCTGTCGCTCATCCGCGGCATCTTCGCCGACCGCAACCAGCGCCGTCTCGCCATCGCCGTGTGGGCGGCGGCGTTCTCGGCAGGCGGCGCGCTCGGACCCGTCGTCGGCGGGTTCCTCCTCGCGCACTACTCGTGGGGGTCGGTCTTCCTCATCGCGGTGCCGGTGCTCGTGCCGCTGCTGGTCCTCGCGCCGTTCCTCATCCCGGAGAGCCGCGACCCCGACCCGGGCCGCATCGACATCCCGAGCATCCTGCTCTCGATGGCGACGATGGTGAGCGTCGTGTACGCCGTCAAGGAGGTCGCGATCGAAGGCGTCACCTCGGTGGACCTCGGCCTGTTCGCCCTCGGCCTGGCCCTCGGCGCCCTGTTCGTGCGCCGCCAGCTGCGGTCCCCGCAGCCGCTGTTCGACGTGCGGCTGTTCACCGTCGGCGTCTTCACCGGCGCGCTGCTCGTGAACCTGCTGAGCGTCGTGGCGTTCATGGGCTTCGAGTTCTTCATCGCCCAGCACCTGCAGCTCGTGCTGGGGATGAGCGCGCTCGAATCGGCGTTCGTGCTGCTGCCGGGAGTGCTCGCCATGATGGTCGCGGGTCTCGTCATCGTCCCGGTCTCCCGTCGCGTGTCGCCGCGCGTGCTGCTGCCGGCCACCCTCGCCGTGGCCGCGGTCGGCTACGCGCTCATCGCCTTCGTGGCGCGCGACCACGCGCTCGCGCTGCCCGTGATCGCATCGGTCCTCATCGGCACCGGCATCGGCATGACCGAGACCGTCTCGAACGAGCTCGCGCTGTCGGCCGCGCCCGCCGCCAAGGCCGGCGCCGCGAGCGCCGTGTCCGAGACCGCGTACGAGGTGGGCGCCGTGCTGGGCACGACCATCCTCGGCGGCATCCTGACCGCGCTGTACCGGGCCGGCCTGGAACCGCCCGCGGGGATCCCGCAGGATGCCGCCGCGCATGCGAGCGACACCCTGGCCGGTGCGGTCCACGCCGCCGAGCAGCTCGGCGGCCCGATCGGCGACGCGCTGTGGCACGCCGCGACGTCCGCCTTCGACTCCGGCGTGACGGTCACCGCGGTGATCGGGGCCGTGGTCGTCGTCCTGGCCGCCCTGGTCGCAGCCGTTACGCTGGGAAGGTCCCGCGCGTCGCACCGGAAGTGACGCGCCCAACAGGCGAGGAGAGCAATGTCGCGCGTCGTGAAGCTGGCCGTCATCCCCGGTGACGGCATCGGGCCCGAGGTCGTCGCGGAGGCCGAGAAGGTGCTGGACGCCGCGACCGCCGCGTCGGAGGTCACCTTCGACAAGACGCGCTTCTCGCTCGGCGCCGCACGGTACCTGGAGACCGGCGACACGCTCACGGATGCCGACCTCGATGCGATCCGCTCCCACGACGCGATCCTGCTCGGCGCCGTCGGCGGCACGCCCGGCGACCCGCGTCTGAAGGACGCGAACATCGAGCGCGGGCTGCTGCTGAAGCTGCGGTTCGAACTCGACCACTACGTCAACCTGCGCCCGTCGAAGCTGTACCCGGCCTTCGGCGGTCCGCTCGCGAATCCCGGCGAGATCGACTTCGTCGTCGTCCGCGAGGGCACCGAGGGCCCGTACGTCGGCAACGGCGGGTCGATCCGCCGGGGCACGCCCCACGAGGTCGCCAACGAGACCTCGGTGAACACCGCCTACGGCGTCGAGCGCGTGGTGCGCTACGCGTTCGACCTCGCCGAGCGTCGCCGGCGGAAGCTCACCCTGGTGCACAAGACCAACGTGCTGGTGCACGCGGGGGGCATGTGGAAGCGCATCCTCGACGACGTGGCGCGGGAGCACCCCGGCGTGACCGTAGACTATCTGCACGTCGACGCGGCCACGATCTTCCTGGTCACGAACCCCGACCGCTTCGACGTGATCGTCACCGACAACCTGTTCGGCGACATCCTCACGGACCTGGCCGGCGCCGTCACCGGTGGCATCGGCCTCGCCGCATCCGGGAACATCAACCCGGACGGCGCATTCCCGTCGATGTTCGAGCCCGTCCACGGATCGGCGCCCGACATCGCAGGACAGCAGAAGGCCGACCCCACCGCTGCGATCCTCTCGGTCGCCCTGCTGCTCGACCACCTCGGGCTGCCGGACGAAGCCGCCGCCGTCACCCGCGCCGTCGAATCCGACATCGCCCAGCGCGGTTCCGCAGCGCGCACCACCGCCGCAGTCGGCGACGCGATCGTCGCCCGCCTGCAGGCGTAATCTGAGAATCACGGCGCCAACGCCGTCGCCTTCGACCTGTCAGGACACGAATCATGACCATCGAAATCCCCCTTCAGGCTCCCTCACCCGCAGGACTGATCTGGAGGGTCACCCGCAACGAGGACGCCGCCTCCGACACCGATCGCGAAGCGATCCTGGAAGCCCCCGGCTTCGGCCAGTACTTCACCGACCACATGGTCGACCTGTGCTGGTCCGAGAAGGGCGGCTGGCACCGGCCGCGCGTCTCCCCGTACGGACCCATCCCGCTCGATCCGGCCGCGGCCGTGCTGCACTACTCGCAGGAGATCTTCGAGGGGCTCAAGGCCTACCGCCACGACGACGGCTCGGTGTGGAGCTTCCGCCCCGACCAGAACGCCGCGCGGATGCAGCGCTCCGCTCGTCGGCTGGCGCTGCCCGAACTGCCCTCCGAGCTGTTCATCGAATCGCTCAAGCAGCTCATCGCGGTGGACTCCGCCTGGGTGCCCAGCAACCCGGAGGAGAGCCTGTATCTGCGCCCCTTCATGTTCGCCAAAGAGGCGTTCCTCGGCGTGCGCGCGGCGAAGAAGGTCGGCTACTACCTCATCGCCAGCCCGGCCGGCCCGTACTTCCCGACCGGCGTCGCGCCGGTGAACATCTGGCTGTCCACCACCTACGCCCGCGCCGGCCACGGCGGCACGGGCGCGGCGAAGACCGGCGGCAACTACGCGTCGAGCCTGCTCCCGCAGGCCGAGGCGTACGAGAAGGGCTGCCAGCAGGTGCTCTTCCTCGACGGCGAGTACATCGAGGAGCTCGGCGGCATGAACGTCGTGCTCGTCACGCGCGACGGGCGCCTGATCACCCCGCAGTCGGACTCGATCCTCGCGGGCATCACGCTCGCGTCGATCCTGGAGCTGGCGAAGGACCGCGGCCTCGCGGTCGAGCAGCGCAAGCTCTCCATCAACGAGTGGCGCGAGGGCGCCGAATCGGGCGAGATCGTCGGCGCGTTCGCGTGCGGCACGGCCGCCGTCGTCGTGCCGATCGGAAAGCTGATGGGCGACGACATCGAGATCGTCCACGAGGGCCCGCAGTCCACCGAGCTCGCCATGTCGCTGCGCGAAGAGCTCACCGGCATCCAGTACGGCCGCGTCGAAGACCGCCACGGCTGGATGCTGCGTCTCGACGCCTGACCGCCCGGATCCGCGAACCCTCACCCGAGTACGCGAACCCTCACTGGAATACGCCTTCCGCGCGTATCCCGGTGAGGGTTCGCGTATTCCGGGCAGGGCTCGCGGCATAGGCTGAGCGGGTGAGGATCGCTCGTTTCAGCCACCAGGACGCCATCAAGTACGGAATCGTGGACGACACCGATCTGGTGGTGCTCGCGGGCGACCCGATGTTCGCGGGCTTCGACACGACCGGCGAGCGGGTTCCGCTGGCGGATGCCGCGCTGCTGGCCCCCGTGATCCCGCGCTCGAAGGTGGTCTGCGTCGGCAAGAACTACCGCGATCACGCCGCGGAGATGGGCGGCGAAGCGCCCGAGGAGCCGCTCCTGTTCCTCAAGCCCAACACCGCCGTCATCGGCCCGGGCGACTCGATCGTGCGGCCGCCGCAGTCGCAGCGCACCGACTTCGAAGGCGAGCTCGCCGTGGTCATCGGCCGGATCGCCAAGAACGTCCCGGCCGACCGGGCGCTGGAGTACGTGTTCGGGTACACGATCGGGAACGACGTGACCGCCCGCGACCTGCAGCACTCCGACGGCCAGTGGACGCGCGCGAAGGGGTTCGACACGTTCTGCCCGCTCGGTCCTGCGATCGAGACCGAGTTCGACATCGCGGACGCGATCCTCACCTCCCGGGTCGACGGCGAGGTGCGCCAGCAGGCGCTGCTGACCGACATGATCCACGGCATCCCCGCGATCATCGAGTACGCATCGGCCGTGTTCACGCTGCTGCCCGGCGACGTCATCCTCACCGGCACCCCGGCCGGCATCGGTCCCTTCACGGCGGGCCAGACGGTCGAGATCGAGATCACCGGACTCGGGCTGCTGCGCAACACCGCCCGCGACGCATGAGCGGAACCGTCGCCGTCGACGGCCGCACGTTCGACCTCGCCGCGCTGAGGCGCCGCACCCTGTGGGTGCTGTCCATCGGCCAGGTGCTCGGCGGCCTGGCGTTCGGTGCGACCGTCTCGCTCGGGGCGGTGCTCGCGGCGTCCGTGTCGGGGCAGGATGCCTTGTCGGGCCTCGCCGCCGCCTCCACCACGCTCGGTGCGGCGATCGCGGCCATACCGCTCGCGCGGCTCGCACGCCGTCGCGGCCGCCGTCCTGCGCTCAGCACCGGCATGGCCGTCGCGCTGGCCGGCGTGATGCTCGTGCTGGTCGCGGGCGGCCTCCGATCCTTCCCCGTGCTCATCGCGGGATTCCTGCTGATCGGCAGCGGGCAGGCGGCGAACCTGCAGTCCCGCTTCGCCGCCGTCGACCTCGCCACCGACCGTTCGCGCGGACGCGACCTGTCGGTGGTGGTGTGGGCGACGACCATCGGCGCGGTGCTCGGTCCGAACCTCGTGGGCCCCGGCGAGGCGCTGGGTGACGCACTGGGGATGCCGCACCTGACCGGACCGTACCTGTTCACGGTCGCGGCGCAGCTGCTCGGCATCGCCCTGTACCTGTCGGCGCTGCGGCCGGACCCGCTGCGCCTCGCCGATCGGATCGCCGCCGGCGCGAGCGCGGTGCGGTCCGCGGTGATGCACACCGACCGGCCGCGCGCAGCCCGCTACGCGATCTTCGCGACGGCGGCCGCGCACGGCGTGATGGCCTCCGTCATGGCGATGACGCCGATCCACCTGATGGGGGAGGGCGCCACCATCGAGATCGTCGGCCTCACGATCTCGCTGCACATCCTCGGCATGTACGGGCTGTCGCCGGTGTTCGGCATCCTCGCCGACCGCGTCGGCCGCGTGGCGACGATCCTGCTCGGCCAGGCGCTGTTCGTCGGCGCTCTCACCACCGCGGCCCTCGGCCAGATGTCGACCTTCGCCGTCACGATCGGGCTCATCCTCTTGGGTCTCGGCTGGAGCGCCTCCACGGTGGCGGGGTCCGCGCTGCTGACCGAGGCGTCCGCGGAGGCGCTGCGCACACGCCGGCAGGGCCGCAGCGACCTCGCGATGAACCTCGTCGGCAGCATCGGCGCGATCCTCGCGGGCGTCATCCTGGGCCGGCTCGGCTACGCGGGACTCGCCTGGTGCGCCCTCGCCATCGTGGTGGTCGTCGCGGCGCTGTCCCCGCTCGGACGCCACCGGCATCCGACCGTCGCCCCGGAGTCGGAGCGCGCGCGCACATAGACTGGAAAGCGTGCCTGCGAACCCGCATCCCCTCACCACGACCGCCTCGGGAGCCGACGTCCGCGTCCGCTTCTGCCCGTCTCCCACCGGCCTGCCGCACGTCGGCATGGTGCGCACCGCCCTGTACAACTGGGCCTACGCGCGTCACACCGGCGGCAAGCTGATCTTCCGGGTCGAGGACACGGATGCCGCCCGCGACAGCGAGGAGAGCTACCGTCAGCTCGTCGACGCGCTGACGTGGCTCGAGATCGACTGGGACGAGGGCGTCGAGGTCGGCGGACCGCACGAACCGTACCGGCAGTCGCTGCGGCACGACATCTACGTGGGCGTCATGGAGAAGCTGCTGGCCACCGGGCTCGTGTACGAGAGCTACTCGACGGCCGAGGAGATCGACGCGCGCAATGAGGCCGCGGGCCGCGCCAAGCAGCTCGGCTACGACAACTTCGACCGCGACCTCACCGACGAGCAGAGGGCCGCGTTCCGGGCGGAGGGCCGCGAGCCCGCCTACCGGCTGCGCGTCCCCGACGAGGACCTGACGTACGTGGACCTCATCCGCGGCGAGGTGACGTTCCCGGCGGGCTCCTTCCCCGACTTCGTGATCGTGCGCGCCGGCGGCAAGTTCCTGTACACGTTCACGAACCCGGTCGACGACGCCCTCATGGGCATCACGCACGTCATCCGCGGCGAGGACCTCATGCCGTCGACCGCGCGGCAGCTGGCCCTCTACGACGCGCTCATCACGGCCGGGGTCACCGGTTTCATGCCGCGCTTCGGGCACATGCCGCTCGTGCTCGGCGAGACCGGCAACAAGAAGCTCTCCAAGCGCGATCCGCAGGCCGACCTGTTCCTGCAGCGGGACAAGGGCTTCATCCACGAAGGTCTGCTGAACTACCTGGCCCTCCTCGGCTGGTCGATCGGACCGGACCGCGACATCTTCTCGCTCGAGGAGTTCACCGCGGCGTTCGACATCGCCGACGTCAACCCGAACCCGGCGCGCTTCGACCAGAAGAAGGCGGAGTCGATCAACGGCGACCACATCAGGATGCTGGGCGAGCGCGACTTCGCGGAGCGGATGATGCCCTACCTCGCCGACGCCGGCGTGTTCGGCGGGGAGCCGACCCATGAGCAGCTGGTGCTGGCGTTCCGTGCCGCGCCACTCGTGCAGGCGCGCGTGCAGCTGCTCGGCGAGGTGCCCGGCATGCTCGGCTTCCTGTTCACCGATCAGGTCGACTACACCGAGGACGCCCTGAAGTCGCTTCCGGAGAACGCGAACGAGGTGCTCGTGGCATCCGTCGCGGCCCTCCAGGACGTGCCGGAGGGCTCGTTCACCACGACGGCCGTGCAGGACGCGCTCTCGAGCATCCTGATCACGCCCGTGGAGGAGGGCGGCCTCGGCTTGAAGCCCCGTGTCGCCTACGGCCCGCTGCGCGTCGCGCTCAGCGGTCGGCGCGTGTCGCCGCCGCTGTTCGAGTCGATGGAGCTGCTCGGCAAGGCGGAATCCATCCGTCGCCTCGGCGCCCTGGTCGACGCGCGCGGCTGACGCGCTCGGTTTGGCGGACCGGGCGGCGCCGGGTAGAGTGGTTACTCGTGCCGCCCAGTGCGACACAGTCCCGAACCGCGAGGTTCAGGCATCGGCGATACGCCGGTGGGGTATGGTGTAATTGGCAACACGGCTGATTCTGGTTCAGTTGTTCTTGGTTCGAGTCCAGGTACCCCAGCTTCGAGAAACCCCCGGGAGACCGGGGGTTTTCTGGTTCCCCGGCGTCGTTCAGCCGGCCCCGTCGATGAGCTCGAGCAGGGCCCGGAGGGCATCGCGGATCTCGGTGTGGTCGTACTGGCCGGCACGGCTCTCGGCCGAGATCACACCCGACCGGTGCACCTTCCGGAAGTCGCCGTACGGGAACGAGTAGGCCTGCTTCGTGTGGCCGTTCTCGCTCCTGTCGACGCCGAGGTGCCAATGCGAGAACTCCGTCCACCCCTCACGATCGATGAACGCGTTCTCCGCGTCTGCGTCGGGCGCCGCTTCCGACCAGTCGTCGCGCTCGTCGCGGACGACTTTGCCCTCGCGCACGAGGGAACGCGCGTGCTGGAGGGCGGGCTGATTCAGTTCGATAGCCATACCGCCACGATAGGAACGGCGTGCGCGGCTCGCGAGGGGCTTGACGACGCGGGTCGGCCGACCTAGCGGTGGCCGACCGGACTGAGGCCGACTCGCGCGGACACGGGGCGCAGCCGCGCCGAGACGAAGCGGCCGCCGAGCGCGGGCGAGGCACCCGACCGCAGCGCAGCCGCATCGAGGCGCGCCTGTCGGCGCCCGTCGATGGCGCAGCCCGCGTCGAGGGCGACGAGGATCACGATCTCGTCCTCGCGCGCGGTCGCGACCCCGCCGTCGACGGTCTCGACCTCGGCGGTCCAGGCATCCCTCCGCGTCATCACGTTCAGATCGAGGAAGCCCTCCTGGCTCGGCAGCGCGGTGACGGCATCCTCCCCGTCGAACACGGCGATGCCCTCGGGCTGCAGCGTGACGGACCGGCCGTTGATGGTGAGATCGACCGCACCCGGGCCGAGCGCGACCTGCCCGCGGCTGACGCCCGGGTACGGGCTGTAGGGCTGAGCGCCGGTGATCTCGGCGATGCTGATGCGCCAGGTCCAGTCATCCGCGCCGTCGCCGTCGCCGAACAGGTTCCGCGTGATTCCCCGCCCGTTCTTCCACGGACGCGGCTCGATCTCGGCGTAGTCGACGAAGCTCAGGATGTCGGTCATGTCGTGCGGCCTCTCGCAGGTCGTCGGGCACAGTGCTCCCCATGCTAAGCGGTGCGTCAGGCGGCGGTACCGTGGAACCGGGATCTCCGGCGCCGGTGTGCGGGCCGAACTCGACGAAGGGCGGTCGCGTGCCGGGAACGCAGACGCACCGCGTGCGCGGTGTCACCAGCTCGCTCGTCGCGAGCGTGCTGTTCGGCGGGATGTTCCTCCTCTACGGCGTGGTCGACGCGTCGGCGGAGTCGCAGTTCGGATGGCGCATGATCGTGACCGTGCTCTGCTACGGCGCGGCCCTCGCCACGCGAGCGGGGCGTGCCGCCCTGCTGCAGCTGTGGAACGTGCTCGCGTCCGCGTGGTGGATGCCGCTGATCCTGCTGCTGCTGAGCGCTCTGGTGGGCTTCCAGATGTGGCTGTTCGCGTGGACGCCCGGGCACGGCTACGGCCTCGACGCGTCTCTCGGCTACCTGCTGCTGCCCATCGCCCTCGTGCTCATCGGCCGGCTGCTGTTCGGCGAACAGGTGAGCAGCCTGCAGTGGATCGCGGTGGCTGTCGCGGTCGCCGCCGTCGTCGCGAAGATCGTGCTCACCGCGGCGGTGTCGTGGGTGACGTTCGCGGTCTGCATCGGCTACGCCGTGTACTTCACGGTGCGCAAGCACACCCGCCTCGACCTGCCCGCGACGTTCGGGGGAGAGGTGGTGCTCCTGCTCCCGGTCGCCGTCGGGTTCGTGATCTTCGCGCCCGGCGCCACCACGGCGGGCGGGCAGACCGCGGTGCTGATCGCGGGCTTCGCCGGGATGCTGGCGATGTCGGCGTACCTCGGGGCATCCCGGCTGCTCACGCTGCCGCTGTTCGGGCTGCTGAGCTACGTGGAGCCGGTGCTGATGTTCGTCGTGTCCTTGCTTCTCGGCGAACGCCTGCACCCGTACGACGGTGCGGTGTACGGCCTGCTCGCCGTGGCGCTGGCGGTGCTCGCCGTCGACGGGTTCCGCGCCTCGCGCGCGATCGGCACCGCACCGGCGTGACCCCGGGGCGCGGCAGCGGGCTGCCGTGCGGACGCAGGCGCGTGGCATGATCGGGGCATGCCCGCCCGGATGCACCGCTACACCGCGCTCGGCAGCTCGTTCGCGTCCGGTCCGGGGATCCCACCGATGATCGACCCGATCGCCGGCCGCTCCGGAGCGAACTATCCGCACCTGCTCGCCGCAGCCCTCGGCCTCGACCTCACCGACCTGACCGTCTCCGGCGCGACCACGGCGACGATCCTCGACCGGCCCCAGGCCACGAT
Source organism: Microbacterium sp. (assembly GCF_035277845.1). GTDB lineage: Bacteria > Actinomycetota > Actinomycetes > Actinomycetales > Microbacteriaceae > Microbacterium. The sequence goes on along the minus strand of NZ_DATEJS010000022.1, from coordinate 5,895 downwards.
GATCGGCCGGTCATACCCTCCGCAGCTGCAGGGCCTGCGCTCGGACGCCGACCTCGTCACCCTGACCGCGGGCGGCAACGACCTCGGCTACCTGGGCGCCATGCTCCTGACCGCCTGGAACCGGGTGGACCCGGACGGCGGCTTCGCCGAGGCGGTGGGACCGGATTTCGCGCACGGCATCGTCGAGCCGACCGAGGCGACGATCGCCGAGGCTGCGGCGGGACTCGTCGAGATCGCCCGGCGGGTGCGTCTGCGGGCGCCGGGCGCGCGCGTGCTGCTGGTGGACTACCTGACCATCGTCGGCGACGAGACCGCGCCGTCCGACGACATCCCGCTGCAGCCCGCCGAGCTCGAGGCGTTCCGGCGCATCCGGGCGGGCCTCGAGACCGCGTTCGTGGTCGCCGCCGAGGCGACCGGCGCGGAGCTCGTTCGTGGCTCGGCGATCAGCCGCGGGCATGCTCTCGGGTCTGCCGAGCCGTGGGTGAACCCGTTCATCCCGGAGCTGCGCACGACTCTCGGATCGTTCCACCCGAATGCGGCCGGAATGGCCGCCGTCGCCGACGAGCTCGTCCGGCACCTGGGCTGACCTGCGGCTCCCGCGTCAGTGGATGGGCTTGCCGTCGACCCCGCGAGGTCGCACCGGGTGCTCGCTCAGGATCGAGATGCGGTTGAACGTGTTGATCGTCACCGCGATCCACTCCGCCGCGACGAAGCCGTCGTCCCCGAGGACGCCGCGGGCAGCGGCGAGGTCGGCCTTGGACTCCTCGGTCAGGGGGAGCACGGTCGCCGCCTCCGCGATCGCGAGGAGGGCCTGCTCGCGATCCGAGTACAGCTTCGATTCGCGCCACGCGGGCAGCATGTCGAGCTTCTGCTGCGGGATGCCGGTCGCCCGGGCCTCCCGCGAGTGCAGATCGAGGCAGAACGCGCATCCGTTCAGCTCCGATGCCCGCACCTTGATGAACTCGGTCTCCTGTGCCGTCAGGCCGAGCCTCATCGCCTCGGCGGTGACGGTCGCCGAGTAGGCCGAGGCGGCCTTCCAGATCTCGGGGGCGGCCTTGTCCAGGTACGGGCGCATGCTGATCCTCACGGCAGTCGGATGTGACGTCGGATCCCTACGGTAGTCGCCCGGGCCCGGGCCGGCGGGCGTCGTCGCCGGGAGCGACGACATCCCGCGCGAGTAGGGTGGCGGGGTGCCCGACACCACCGCGACCCGCCCCCGAAGCGGGTGGCCGGTCGCGGCCCTCAGCCTCGGCACGCTTCTCAACCCGCTGAACTCGTCGATGATCGCGGTGGCGCTCGTGCCCCTGCAGCACGATCTGCGCACCGATGTCACCAGCGTGACGTGGGTCATCACCTCGTTCTACCTGGCATCTGCGGCGGGCCAGCCCCTGATGGGCCGGCTCGGGGACCGCTTCGGACCGCGGCGCCTGTTCCTCTTCGGGATGCTGGTCGTCATCCTCGCCTGCGCACTCACGCCGTTCGCCCGGTCGTTGCCGGCGGTGTGCGCGGGACGCGTGCTGCTGGCCGTCGGCACCGCGACGGCGTTCCCCTCCGCCATCTCGATGCTGCGGCCCATCGCCGCGGCGAGCGGCGTCGGATCGGCGCGTCTGCTCGGCCGCATCCAGATGGCCAACACCTCCGGCGCGGCGATCGGGCCGGTGCTGGGCGGCGCGCTCGTCACCTTCCTCGGCTGGCCGGCGATCTTCTGGGTCAACGTGCCGCTCGCCGCGCTCACGTTCCTCGGGGTGCTGCTGCTCGCGCCTCCCGACCCGGAGCGGGAGCGCACCCCGCTGCGGCGGACGCTCGCCGAGAGCGACATCCCGGGCATCCTGCTGTTCGTCGCGACGCTGAGCTCGCTGCTCGTGTTCCTGCTCGACCTGCGTCCGGTGCCGCTGTGGTGGCTGCTGCCCGTGTGCGCCGCGGCCGGTGCGCTGTTCGCCTGGCGCGAGCTCCGCGCCGCGCATCCGTTCATCGACCTGCGGATGCTCGCCGCGAACCGAGCACTGCTGCTGGTGTACCTCTGCTTCGCGATCTTCAACGTCGTCTACTACTCGGCGTTCTTCGGCCTGCCGCAGTTCCTGCAGGAACACGACGGCTTCCCCGCGGGGGTGACCGGGCTGTTGATGTTCCCCCTCGCCGCGGTGACGATCGTGATCACCCCGCTCGCGGCACGCTCGATCGAACGATTCGGACTGCGGCGCACGCTGCTGACCGGGGCGGTGGCTCTCATCGCGGGCGCCGCGCTGCTCGCGCTCGCCGCCGCCGGTCCCGCGCCGTGGCTCGTGCTCGTCGTCACGGCCGCGCTCGGCATCCCGTACTGCGTCGTGTCCATCACCATGAACCAGGCGCTGTACACGGCGGCCCGGCCGCAGGACGCCGGGGTGGCGGCCGGCATCTTCCAGACGTCGCGCTACGTCGGCGCGATCGTGGCCACGACCATCCTCGGCCTGCTGTTCAGCGGCGGGGTGACCGGCGGCACCTGGCTGGTCGCCGTCGGCGCCGCGACGGGACTCGCGGTGGTGCACCTCGGCATCCTCGCCTTCACCCGCACCCGGACCCCGCGCGCGGAGGCGTGAGCGCTCAGATGTCGCGTTCGCGCGCCGGATCCCACGGTCGGGCCCAGCCGGTCGATTCGAGGATGTCGTCGAGCAGCATGGCCGTGAACCCCCAGACGATCGTGCCGTGCACGTCGAAGGCGGGGCCGCGGAACTCCCGCGGGCCGGCGCGGAACACCGAGGTGAAGCGGTTGCGGGGCTCGATCAGCTGAGCGAGCGGCACGCGTGCGACGGCCTCGGTCTCGGCCGCGTCGACGGCTGTCACCGGCGACGGCGTCCGCCACCAGGCCACGACGGGGGTGACCACGTGGTCGCTCACCGGCAGCGACCGGTCGTCCAGGGTGCCCAGGACGTCGACGCCGGACGGGTCGAGCCCGGTCTCCTCGACGGCTTCGCGCAGGGCGGTCGCGACGGAATCCGGATCGCCCGCCTCACGTCCGCCGCCGGGGAACGACACTTGGCCGGGGTGGGACCCGAGCGTCGCGGCCCGCAGCTGCAGCAGCACGTCGAGGTGCTCCGGCGCGAGCAGCGCGGCGTCGTCGGGCGCACCCGCCACCGTGCCGAACAGGATCAGCACGGACGCCGCGCGGGGGTTCTGCGGGTTCGGCAGGGCGCGCGCGTACCGCCAGGGGATGCCGGCGTCCACGGCGCGCTGCAGCGCCTGACGCACGTCCTCGGTGGCGTACACGGGTGGTGTCGTCGCGGTCACAGAACCTCCCACAGCAGGATACGGGCAGGCGCGGCGCGGCGGCCGGTCTCAGGTTCACGACCCGGCGCCGGCGGTGCACTCGTACAGGCCGGACGTGCCCGCATCGGTGACCTGGGTGCAGTGCGCCGTCACCCACGCCTGGATCTGCGTGGCGGTGCTGCCCGCCGCGGCGCCGTTCATCCCGCCGCCGGCCTCTGAGACGAGCACGTCCTTCACGTCGCCGCTCGCGACCAGGGCCGTGAACTGCGCGAGGCTCGGCACCGGGTCGGATCCGCTGAAGCCGCCGATCGGCAGCACCGAGGCGCCGTCGGTCTGCAGGATGATGCCGGCCGCCGTCTGCGCGCCGAACACCGCGACGAGGTACTTCGCGTCGCCCCGGTGCTGCTGCAGGTAGGCGAGGGTCGTCGAGCTGACGGCGCTGCCGAGGCCCGCTCCGGTGCCGGGACCGGCCGCGCCGCCGGCCGTGGCACCGCCGATTCCGCCGCCGGGGCCGCCGCCGAGACCCGGCATCCCCTGACCGCTCGTGCCTCCGCGGGCACCTCGCCCGCCGGGCCCGCCCTGGCCGCCGAAGGCTCCCTGTCCGCCGAACCCGCCCTGCCCGCCGAACCCGCCCTGGCCGCCCAGGTCGGACACGCCGCCCGCGACCGGGTTGATCGAACTCGGGTTCGCGATCGTGGTCGCCGCCCACACCGCCGGGGTCAGCAGCATCCCGCCGGCGGCGACCACCGCGGTGACCGTCCGGATGGCCCGGACCCGCGAGTCTCCCAGGATCATGGCGATGCCGCCCGCGGCCAGCGCGAGCTGTACGAGCGAGACCCCGATCGAGTAGCCGCCGTACACGAATCCGATCACCACCGCCGTGACCGCCGCCGTCGCGACGAGAGCCACCTGCGGCCAGCGCACGTGCCGTCGCCGGGCGACGGCGAACGCGAGCCCGATCGCGAGGGCCATCGGAACAGCGAGCGCGGCCGTGTAGAACTGGTGCATCCCGGCCACCGCCGAGAACATCGCGAGGAAGGTCACGAGCCACACCCCGATGAACGTGGTGACGGCCGGGCGCCAGCGCAGCACGGCGAGGGCGACGATGCCGACGAGCGCGGCGGGGATGAGCCACGCGATCTGACCGGCCAGCTGCTCGTCGAACAGCCGCAGCACGCCCGGATCTCCGGAGAACGGGGGAGTGAACGAGTTGTAGGCGCTCGCGTCACTCGTGCTGGACCCGAAGCGTCCCAGGGCGTTGTAGCCGAACACCATCTCCCACGGATCGTTGTGCAGGGTGCTGCCGATGTAGGGGCGCGCGGATGCCGGGATCATGGCGACGACGACGATCCACGTCACGGACAGCGCTGCGCTGGTGAGGCCGGCGACGAGGGTCTGCCCGATGCGTCGCAGCCAGGGCTGCTTCGTGCACAGCCAGGCGGCCGCGAGCGCGGGCCACACCGCCCAGGCCTCGATCATGTACGCCTGGAACGACACTGCGATGAAGACGCCGGTGAGCATCAGCCACCCGAAACCGACGCGTGTCAGCGCCTTCACGGCGGCCCATGCCGTGAGCGCGAGCCCCAGCACGAAGAAGGTCTCGGGCTGGTTCGACCGCGCCACGGCGGCGAGGATCGGCGTGGTGGCGACGACGGTCCCGGCGACGAGTCCGGCGGTCGGTCCGGCGAGGCGCTTCCCCGCGAACGCCACGAGCAGGGCGGATGCGACGGCCGCGAGGGCGTTGGGGAGGATGACGGTGAACGTCGAGAAGCCGAAGACCTTCACGAACAGGGCCGGGACCCAGAACGATCCGGGGATCTTGTCCAGCGTGACGGTTCCGGACGGATCGAGAGCGCCGAACAGGAAGTTCGACCAGCTCTTGCTCATCGACAGGGCGATCGAGGCGTAGTAGTCCGACTGCGAGCCGGACCAGATCCCCCAGGTCGTCAGGACGGTCGCGAGAACGCCGAGGACGACGAGGCCCGCGGTCCACCCGGTCGGACGGCGTCGGCGGGTCAGCGTGGGAGCGAGGGCGGACCCCGCGACAGGCGTGGTCGGGATCTCGGCGAGCGTTGTCATGACGGCGAGTCAAGGACACGCGCTCATGTGCCCTCTCGGCCAGGTCTATGAGGCGTCTATGTCGATTTCGCCTCGGTGGCGATCTCGGCCGCGGCATCCCGAGCCAGGCTCGCGTAGCCCGGAGCGTCGTCGGAGTGCTGCAGCAGAATGAGGGCGAACGCCGCCGCCCAGCCGCGCGCACGGCGCCACGTCGCCGTGTCGTACCGGCCGTCGAGTGCGGCGCGGAACGCCGAGCGTCCCGATCGGTCGAACGTCAGCCACGCGGTCGCGAGGTCGTAGGCGGGGTCGCCCGCAGTGAGGTCCCCGAAATCGATGAGGGCGACGAGCCGGTCGTCGCGGGCGATGACGTTGCCGGGATGGAGGTCCCCGTGGATCCAGACCGGGGTGCGAGCCCACTCCGGCGCGGCGAGGGCGTCCTGCCAGGCGTCCTCGAGCGCCGCGAGGACCGGCACGGGGAGAGGATGCGTCTCGCGGGCGGCGGCGAAGCGCGCCGCGACGCCGTCGACGCGGACGGCCAGGGGGACACCCCGCACGGGGTTGGGTGGATGCGTCCCGTCCGACGCGAGGTGCACG
>NZ_DATEJS010000021.1:0-11111 GCF_035277845.1 Microbacterium sp. | reverse complement strand
CCGAGTAGGCGGCGCGGCGCTGCTCTCCCGGCTCCCCCACCCAGATGACGAGATCGTCGAACTCCTGCCCGGCCATGGCGCGCACGAACGGACGGCCGGCCTCCGGATAGGGGGTGATGCGATCGGGCTGGAAGACGCGGTCGAACAGCGGCCCGTCGCCCGTCTCGCCGAACGCGTCGACCCACCCGCGGTAGGTTCGGTTGACGAACACGATCTGCTTGGACTGATTGAAGGCGACGACACCGAAGCCGACCGAGTTGAGCACCTCCGCCATGAGGAACTGCTGGCGGCGGCCTCGGATCAGAGCGGTCTCCACGAGTCGCGAATGCGACCGCAGCAGCACGGTCTGCGCGCGCGTTCGACGGGCGGCGAGGTAGACGGTCATGGCGATGAATCCGAGCGCGATGGGCAGCAGCACGATCGCGGCGAAGTCGTTGATGACGAGCGGGCCGCCGATGAGCACCCGGCCGAGCCAGATGACGAGGATCGCGAGGTTGACCCCGACGATCGTCTCGGTCACGGTGAAGGCGCGTGCGAGCCAGATCACCGGGAAGACCAGCAGGAGGCCCGATCCGAGCTGCGGCTCGGCGGCGCGCACGAGACCGATCGCCACGATGTTCAGCAGCGGCAGGACGACGCGCCACCGACGGGGGACGCGATCCCACGGCACCAGCGCGGCGACGCCCACCAGGACGAACAGGGACCCGATGCCGCCGAAGATCGTCGGATTCGTGAGCGTGTCGGGCGCGAACGCCATGAGCGCGACGATGATCACGAGCTCGGTCGCCGAGATGAGCATCTGCGACCCGAGGATGGCTGCGGAGGCGCGCGACGAGGATGAGCGCCCCGACGCGTCTCGAGCCCCCCTCGTCATGGTTGTCATCCTATCCAGCCTGCGACTGCGGCCGTGATGGGCCGTTCATGGTTCTCACCGGCAGGTTTGACAGAATGGGCCGATCCCTCACCCGACCGACCTCGGAGCATGCATGTCCTCCCCGCGCCTGATCGCCTTCGACCTCGATGACACCCTGGCGCCGTCCAAGGTGGCGATCGATCCGCGCATCGGCGCCCAGCTGATCGCCCTCGCCGAGCACATCGAAGTGGCCATCATCTCGGGTGGCCAGCTCGGCCAGTTCCAGACCCAGGTGGTCGACCGGCTGCCGGCGGCCGACGCATCCGTGCTCGACCACATCCACCTGCTCCCGACGTGCGGCACGCAGTACTACCGGATCGAGGCGGACGGGCTGCGCACCGTCTATGCGCATGCGCTCGCCGACGACCAGAAGCAGCGGGCCATGGCGGCCGTCGAGTCGGAGGCGCGGCGCCTCGGCCTGTGGTCGGAGCGCACCTGGGGCCCCGCCGTGGAGGACCGACGCTCGCAGATCACGTTCTCCGCGCTCGGCCAGCAGGCGCCGCTCGCCGAGAAGGCCGCCTGGGACCCGACCGGTGCGAAGAAGAACGCGCTGCGCGAGGCCGTCCAGGCCGTGCTGCCGGACCTCGAGGTGCGCTCCGGCGGCTCGACGTCCGTCGACATCACCCACCGCGGCATCGACAAGGCGTACGGGATGAACCAGCTCAGCGAGCAGACCGGCATCCCGCTCGGAGACATGCTGTTCGTCGGCGACCGGCTCGACCCCGACGGCAACGACTACCCCGTGCTCGCCATGGGCGTCGCGTGCCAGGCCGTGGACGGCTGGCACGCGACGGCGGACTTCCTCGACCGGCTGCTGCCGACGCTTCCCGCCCGCGTCCGCAGCTGAGCCGGGACGTCAGGCGTTGGAGGCGGCGATCAGCTCCTCCAGCTGCTCGCGGCTGATCGGCGCGCCCGGGAACGAGACCATGCGGCCGATCGGGAACGACGCCATCATCTTCGCCATGCCCTCGTCGCCGCCGCCCAGATCGATGCCGCCGAACATCTCCGCCATGGCCTGCTGCACGATCGGACCGGCGACCGGGTGCTGCACCAGGTCGGCGACCGACGACTCGAACGACAGCGGCAGGTACAGGGCGTCCCCGGCCACCTCGACCGTGGTGGAGCTGCGGATGTCGCGGCTCGACGCGGCCACATCGACCGTGTACGCGCCGCCCACGACGATCCACTCGTCGACGCGGACGTCCCAGTAGGCGAGGTCCGTGCGGCGCACCGTCAGCTGGACCGACGTGGTCTCGCCCGGCTCCAGCGACACGGTCGCGAAGGCCTTGAGCTCGCGCGGCGGGCGCTGCACGGCGGACGCGGCGAGCGACGTGTAGAGCTGGACGACCTCGCGACCGGCGATCGCGCCCGTGTTGGTGACCGGCACCGTCACGAGGATGTCTCCCGCCGCGTCGACGACGGCGTCGGCATCCCCATACGCGAAGGTCGTGTACGAGAGGCCGTGGCCGAACGGGTAGGCGACCTGCAGGCTCTTCTCGTCGTACCAGCGGTAACCCACGAGAAGGCCCTCGCCGTAGCGGACGTGCCCGAACTCGCCGGGGAAGTTTCCGTAGGACGGGTTGTCCGACAGGCGCAGCGGGATGGTCTCGGTGAGCTTGCCCGACGGGTTGACGGCACCGAACAGCACATCGGCGGTGGCACCGCCGCCGGCCTGCCCGAGCAGCCACGCCTCGACGATCGCGGGCACGCTCGCGGCGAACGGCAGGGCCACGACACCGCCGTTGGAGAGCACCACGACGGTGTTCGGATTCGCCGCGACGACCGCGTCGATGAGCTGCAGCTGCGCCGCGGGAAGGTCGATGTGCTCGCGGTCGAAGCCCTCGGACTCCTCCGACGCGGGGAGACCCGCGAAGACCACGGCGACCTCCGCGGCGGATGCGGCGACGACGGCCTCCGCCCGCAGGGCTGCGGCATCCCCCGAGCCGTCCAGCGTGAACCCGGGAGCGAAGACGACCTCGGTCTCGGCGTGCGCGCGGATCTCGTCGAGCGCGTTCTCGAGGCGGGTGGGGTTGATGAGCGAGGATCCGGCGCCCTGGTAGCGCGGGGTGCGGGCGAACTCGCCGATCACGGCCAGCTTCGCGGAGCGCTCGAGGGGCAGGATGCCGCCCTCGTTGCGCAGCAGCACGATCGCGCGACCCGCGGCCTCACGCGCGAGGGCGTGGTGGGCGTCGACGTCGAGCGGGCCGGATGCCGCGGGGCGCGCCTGCGCCTTGCGGACGAGGTCGAGCACCCGGTTCGCGGCGAGGTCGAGGGAGGCCTCGTCGAGCGTGCCCTCCTGCACCGCGGCGACCAGCTGCGCATCCGTCCGGCCGCCGGAGGACGGCATCTCGAGGTCGAGGCCTGCGGGCAGGCCCACGACGCGGTCGTTGACGGCTCCCCAGTCCGACACGACGAGGCCTTCGAAGCCCCATTCGCCGCGCAGCACGTGGGTGAGCAGCCACGGGTCCTCGGACGCGTACACGCCGTTGATGCGGTTGTACGAGCACATCACGGTCCACGGCTGCGCATCCTCGACCACGCGTTCGAAGCCGCGCAGATAGATCTCACGCAGCGGCCGCGGATCGACGTCGGAGCTCGCCCGCATGCGGTCGTGCTCCTGGTTGTTCGCGGCGAAGTGCTTGAGCGACGAGCCGACCCCCTGAGACTGGATGCCTCGCACGAGGCCGGCGCCCATCACGCCCGAGACGATCGGGTCCTCGGAGAAGTACTCGAAGTTCCGCCCGCACAGGGGCGACCGCTTGATGTTGATGCCGGGGCCGAGGATGACTGCGACATCCTCGATGGCCGACTCCACCCCCAGCGCGACACCGATCCGCTCCGCGAGGGCGGCATCCCACGAGGCGGCGAGACCCACGGCCGGCGGGAAGCACGTCGCGGGGACGCTGTCGGCGAGGCCCAGGTGGTCGCTCGCTCCGGACTGCTTGCGCAGGCCGTGCGGGCCGTCGGTGAGCATCACGGAGGGCACGCCCACCCGCTCGATGCCCTTCGTGGTCCAGAAGTCGCGACCGCTGGTGAGCGACGCCTTCTCTTCGAGGGTGAGGTCGGACGCGGTCACGTCGGTCATGCCGGTACCTTTCGACGGCGGATGGGCGGGGTAAAACCGTACATCACTCGGTTTTAGCTGCGCAAGGGTCGATTCGCGGTCTACGCTCGGTACATGGCAAAGCGCGGGTCCTATGCGAAAGGCGTCGCCAAGCGCGACGAGATCCTCACCCGTGCCCTGGACGTCGTCGCCGAACAGGGCTTCCGCAGCGCCTCGGTGCGCGAGATCGCGGATGCCGTCGGCCTCAGCCAGGCGGGACTGCTGCACTACTTCGGCACGAAGGAGCAGCTGTTCGTCGAGATCCTGCGCAAGCGCGACGAGGTGGATCTGACCCGGTTCGAGCACGAGACGGACTCCCCCGACTTCATCGCCGAGGACTACACCGCCCTGGTCGCGCACAATGCCGAGGTGCCGGGCCTCGTCGAGCTGTTCTCGCGCATGTCCGTCGAGGCGGCCGACACCGCACATCCGGCGCACGAGTACTTCCTGCACCGCGGCGACGAGGTGCGCACCTCGTTCACGGCTGCGCTGCGTGCCCAGCAGGATGCCGGGAAGCTGACCGACCGCGTCGACGCGGAGGCCCTCGCGCGCATCTTCCAGGCCGTCTCCGACGGGATGCAGCTGCAGTGGCTGGTCGACCGCGACGTCGACATGGCTGCGGCCGTGCGGGCGCTGTTCGACGCACTGTCCACCGCGCCGCGACCCGCTGAGCGGCCGTGAGCGCGGCGATCCTCGACACGGCGGACATCCGCCGCCGCAACCTCTCGGCCGTGCTCGCGCACCTGGTCGAGCAGGGCGCGGCATCCCGGAGTGCGCTCGCCGACGCCACGTCGCTGTCGCGCGGCGCCGTGACGTCGCTGGTCGCAGACCTCATCGAGGCCGGACTGCTGCGCGAGACCGAAGCCGTGGCCGCGGCGAAGGGCCGCCCGCGCGTGCTGCTGGAGCCAGCGGGCGACAGCCTGTGCCTCGTGACGGCCCTGCTCGACGCCGACCGGGCGACGGTCGTGGCATCCACCCTGTCGGGCACCGAGTTGTGCCGCGTGGAGCACCGACACGGCCGGCCGATGGCAGACCCGGCCGCGATCGCGGCAGTGCTGGCGGCTGCCGTCGACGAGCTGCAGGCCTCCGTGCCGCGCCGGATCGTCGACGTGTCGATCGTCGTCTGGGCGCCGGTCGGCGGCGCTCCCCCGGTGGTGCTCGCCGACACGGATCTGGAGTGGGGCGAGGTCGACCTCGTCGCGCTGGTGCGCGACCGGTCGGCGGCGGTGCGCACCTTCGAGACCGGCGGCGGCACGGTTCAGCTGCTCCCGGACTCCGACGTCGCCGCGCTCGCGGAGCACGCCGCGGCCGGGCACCCGGACGGGATGCTGTACCTCAAGGCGGACTCCGGCATCGGCGGGGCCATCGTGCTCGGCGCGGACGACCCGCACGTGCTCAGCGCCGCGCTCGGACACCAGCCGATCGTGCCGGACGGCCTGCCCTGCCTGTGTGGGCAACGCGGCTGCCTCGTGACCGTGGCCGGTCCGGACCTGCTCCTCGCCCAGGCCGGGCTCGGCGAGGTCGCCGCGGCCGAGGGCCTTGCCGCGGCTCTGACGGAGTTCACCGCCCGCGTGCGCGACCGCGAGCCGCAGGCGCTCTCGGCGTGGACGCCCGCCTGCGCCGAGGTGGCACGCGCCCTCCAGATCGCGGCGGTGGCGTTCGGTCCCGAGCTCATCGTGCTCGGCGGCTTCTACGCGGACCTCGCGGCGGACGTGGACGCCGTCTTCCGCCGCATCCAGCCGCGTCTGGCCGATTCCCCCGCCGTGCGCGTGCCTCGGATCGCCGGGAGCATCCTCGGCGCGGATGCCGCCCTGCGCGGCGCTCAGCGGGACGCCCGCGCCCGCGTGACCGGGGATCCGCTGCGGCTCGTGCGCTGATCCATATATTTCAGGACTTGAACTTTAGGCGGATCGGGCGCAGACTGAAATCCCGAACACCATTCGTGTTTCGTTCGGTCCCCGACCACTCGACGAAGAGGAGTCCTGATGACGATGCATCCCACCGGCGATCCGGCAGCGTCAATCGCCCCCACCGGCACCATCTCGGCCGGCCGGCCCGCGACCGGAGAGGCACCCGCGAGTCCCCCGCCGGGCAGGGCGCTGCTGCCGGGCATCCTCGTCAACGCGCTCGCCCTGTTCGCGACCTACGGCGGCCTCATCGTCGTGCTGCTGCCCTCGCAGCTCTACGTGCTCGACCCCGCGCACAAGGTCGACAACCTCGCGATCGTCACGACCGTGTCGTTCGTGTTCACGCTGTTCGCGCAGCCGATCGTCGGGGCCCTGAGCGACCGCACCCGCTCGCGGTTCGGACGCCGCGCGCCGTGGATGGTCTCGGGTGCGCTCATCGGCGCGCTGTTCCTGTTCGGACTCGGCGCCCTGAAGTCCCTCTTCTGGATCGCCGTCTTCTGGGCGGTCATCCAGGTCGCGCTGAACGCGCTGCAGGGACCGCTGTCGGCGATCACGGCCGACCGCTTCCCCCGCAATCGACGCGGCGGCGCGAGCGCGATGTTCGGCATCGGCACGCAGGTCGGGATGACGGCCGGCGTGATGCTGGCCGGATACCTCGCCACCGCCGTCGGCATCGGCTACACGGTGTTCGGCATCGTCGTCGTGGCGGCGACGCTGCTGTTCGTGCTCGCCAACCGCGACTGGTCATCGAAGCACGCCGCCGTCGGGAGCTGGAGCTGGAAGGCGTTCCTGTCCGGCTTCTGGATCAGCCCCCGCCGCAACCCCGACTTCTTCTGGGCTTTCACCGCCCGGTTCCTGCTCATCCTCGGCTACTTCGTCGTCAGCGCGTACCAGCTCTACATCCTCACCGACTACATCAAGCTGTCGCTCGGCGACGCGCAGAAGGCCGTCGGCACCCTGGCGCTCGTGGCCCTCGTCCCGACGCTGATCGCGATCGTCCTGTCGGGCTGGTGGAGCGACAAAGCGGGACGCCGCAAGGTGTTCATCTACGCCGCCTCCGCGGTGATGGTGGTCTCGCTCGCGTTCCCGCTCGTCATGCCCACCCTCACCGGGATGATCATCATGTCGGTGCTGAACGGCGTCGGCTTCGGCCTGTACATGTCGTGCGACGCCGCCCTCATGACGGAGGTGCTGCCCAACGCGGGGCAGGATGCCGGCAAGGACCTCGGCATCCTGAACGTCGCCACCAACATCCCGCAGGCCCTGAGCGCCGTCATCGCCGCGACCATCATCCACTCGTTCGGCGGCTACCCGTCGCTGTTCGTGTTCGGCATGGTGTTCGTGGTGATCGCCGCGCTGGCGCTGATCCCCATCAAGAGCGTTCGCTGACACCGTCCCGGAGGCACCCCATGACCGACACCACCACCGCAGTCCACGCGGAAGCCGTCACCACGAAGGGCGCCGTGCGCGGATTCTGGCGCGGCGACCCCGGTGCGGCGGAGGCATCCGCCGCGTTCCTCGGCATCCCGTTCGCGAAGGCCCCGGTGGGTGCGCTCCGCTTCGCGGCGCCCGAGCCCGTCGACCCGTGGGAGGGCGTGCGCGACGCGCTCGAGTACGGTGCCACCGCGCAGCGGGGCGATCCGGGCGTGACGCTCATCCCGGAGCCGTCGGTGCCGGGCGAGTCCACGCTGAACGTCAACGTGTTCACGCCCGCGCCCGGCGATGCGGATGCCGCCCTGCCGGTGCTGGTGTGGATCCACGGCGGCGGGTACTTCGCCGGATCGCCGGCGAGCCCGTGGTACGACGGCCGGGCGTTCAACCGCGACCGCGTGGTGACGGTCAGCGTCGGCTACCGGCTCGGCTTCGTCGGGTTCGGGCACGTCGAGGGCGCGCCGGAGAACCGCGGCGTGCGCGACTGGATCGCGGCCCTCGAATGGGTGCAGGAGAACATCCGCGCGTTCGGCGGCGACCCGGGGCGGGTGACGATCGCCGGCCAGTCCGCCGGCGGCGGCGCCGTGCTGACGCTGCTCGGCATGCCGAAGGCGCAGCACCTGTTCCACGGGGTGTGGGCGCTGTCGGGCGCCACGGCGGACGTGACGCCGGAGCGGGCGCGCACACTGTCGGCGAAGATCGCGAACAGCCTCGGCATCCCGCCGACCCGGGCCGCTTTCGAGGCCGTCGACGAGGACCGCCTGATCGAGGCGCAGAAGGCCGCCAGCGACGTCCGCGACATGTCCGCGCTCGTCGAGGAGGGACTCGGGCTCGGGCCCGCGATCGACGGCGACCTCATCGTGCGGCCGACGAGCGACTCGCTGCGTGCGGGTGTCGGGGCCGACAAGCCGCTCGTGCTCGGCGCCACCGACGACGAGTTCTCGATGGCCCTGGCCGGGCAGGAGAAGAAGCTGCGGTGGATCCCGCTCGGGCTGCTGCTGGGCAAGCTGGGGCTCGCCGGCCCGCGGCGCCGCCGGTACCTCGCCGCGAACCGGGACGCCGTCGCACGCGGACACGCCGCCGTGCTCGGGCGGCTGATCACCGACCGGATGTTCAAGACCGCCGTGGTGCGCACCGCGGAGGCGCGCGGGGATGCCCCGACCTGGGTGTACCGGTACGCGTACGCCGGATCGCCGTTCGGCTCGGCGGTGCACTGCATCGACGTGCCGTTCTGGTTCGACTGCCTGGACTCCGAGGTGGGGATCCCCGCGCTCGTCGGGCCGAACCCGCCGCGGGCGCTCGCGGAGGCGACGCACGGCGCCGCCGTCGCGTTCATCCGCGACGGCGCCGCCGAGTGGCCGGCGTGGTCGGAGCGCCCGGGCGCCGGGCGCGTGTTCGGGGGTGCGGCATCCCGCCCCGACGTGGACCCCGACGCCTACGCCGGCGTCCGCCCGCTGCTGTAGCGCGAACCCTCATCCAATGACGCGAACCCTCACCGGAATACGGCCGAAAGCCGACATTCGGTGAGGGTTCGCGTATCTCGGTGAGGGTTCGCGAGTGGGGCGGGGAGGACGGGGGCGGGCGTCAGCTCAGGGCGGGGATGACCTCGCGGGCGAAGAGGTCCCAGCCGGAGGTGTCGTAGGCGAGGTCGGCGAAGTAGTGGATGCTGTAGCCGAGGCCGTGCCGGGCGCGCTCGGCCAGGCGCTCGGCGACCTGCTCGGGCGTGCCGAAGCCGTCCGAGGTCAGGTACTCGCGCTCGAACGCGTCCGCGCGCTCCTGCCCGAGGTGCGGCAGCACGCGCGCCTTCGCGGCGGCCAGGCGGTCGCGCGCCTCGGCCTCGGTCTCGGCCACGAGGGTCAGCAGGTTGCCGGACAGCGTGATCTCGTCGGCATCCCGCCCGATCGCCGCGCAGTGCTCGCGCAGCACGGCCGCCTTGCGGTCGAAGGTCTCGAGCGTCCCGGAGAAGTTCGTGTAGTCCGCGTACTTCGCCGCGATCTTCAGCGTCACCTGCTCGCCGCCACCGGCGACCCAGAGCGGGATGCCGCCCGGCTGCACCGGCAGCGGCTGCACGATGGCGCCCTCCACCTGGTAGTGCCGGCCGTTGAGCGTGGCTGTGCCGGTGGTCCACGCCTGGTGCATGATCTCGACGCCCTCGCGCAGCATCCGCAGGCGATCCGGCACCCCGGGGAAGCCGTAGCCGTACGCCCGCCACTCGTGCTCGTACCAGCCGCCGCCGATGCCCATCTCGAGGCGCCCGCCGGAGACGTGGTCGACGGTCGCGGCGACCTTGGCGAGATACGCCGGGTTGCGGTAGCCCATGCACGTGCACATCTGGCCGAGGCGGATGCGCGAGGTGGATGCCGCGAACGCGGACATCAGCGACCAGGCTTCGTGCGTGGCCTCCTGGCTCGGAACCGGCACCGTGTGGAAGTGGTCGTAGACCCAGGCGGACTCCCACGGTCCGGCATCCGCCTTCTCGGCGAGCGTGCGCATGGTGGTCCAGTGGTCTGCAGGGTCGATGTCGACGAGGTCGAATCGCCAGCCCTGCGGCAGGAAGGTTCCGAATCGCATGCGCTCCACGCTACGCCCGCGGGGAGCCGCGTTTCGTCTCGCTCCTTCGTCGCTCGCTCAACGACCGGGGAGGGGAGCGCGTTTCGTCTCGCTCCCTCGTCGCTCGTTCAAGGGTCACGAAATGCGGGTCAACCCCGCAGAACGTGACCCCTGAACAGACGAAGGCCCCACGGGCATCTTGCCTCCCGGGGCTCAAGGGTCACGAAACGCGGGTCGTACCCGCAGAACGTGACCCTTGAACACAAGGGGTGCGCACGGGGATGCCGTCGAGCACCGTGTCGAGCACCGGCACGTGGGCGAGGTCCTCGGGCGGGGTCGCCAGCGGATCGGCGGCGAACACCGTGAGGTCGGCACGCTTGCCCGGGGTGATCGTGCCGGTGACGTCGCTCAGCCCGGCCGCGGCGGCGGCGTGCGACGTGTAGCCCTCGAGCGCCATCAGCGCGGTAAGCGCCTGCTCGGGCTGAACGGGGGCCACGTCGGGCCGCAGGGCGGGGCGGCGCAGGATCGCGTCGGCCATCATCGCCCGCGGGTCGTACGGCGTGATCGGCCAGTCCGAGCCGAGCGCGAGGATGCCGCCGGCGTCCCGGATGTCCCGGCACCGCCAGCCGCGCGCGGCCCGCTCCGGACCGAGCCGCACCGACCAGTTGTCGGTGCGGTCGGCGCGGGTGTGGTGCGTGCCGTGGATGGGCTGCATGCTCGCCGCAACCCCGAGGGCGCGGAACCGGGCGACGAGCTCGTCGGGGATGGTCTCGATGTGCTCGATGCGGTGCGCAGCGAGGAGCCGGGCTGCCCCCGTGGCCTCGAGCGCGTCGAGCACGTAGTGCACGCCCCGGTCGCCGATCGCGTGGGTGGCGGTGGGGATGCCGCGCTCGACGAAGTAGCCGAGGGCGTCCGCGTACGCGGCCGGGTCGCTCCACACCGACGTCGTGCCCTGCCCGTACACGTCGGGATGCTCCAGCCAGGCGGACCCGTTGTCGATCGTGCCGTCGATGAAGAACTTCACCCCGTGCACGCCCCACCGGCGCCCGCCCGTGCGCTGCAGCGCGGCGACCGCGGCGAGGTCCGCCGCCGACGCGCCGCCGAGCACCATGGGCGAGAAGCGCAGCCGCACCGGCAGGTCGCCGTCACTCTCGAGGGCCTCGACGAGCGCCCGGGAGTCGTCGGCGAAGTCCATCACGTGCGTCGA
>NZ_DATEJS010000020.1:0-2580 GCF_035277845.1 Microbacterium sp. | reverse complement strand
TCGTTGAGCGAGCGAAGCGAGGCCCCCGGTCGTTGAGCGAGCGAAGCGAGGCCCCCGGTCGTTGAGCGAGCGAAGCGAGACGAAACGCAGATGCCCCGGTCGGGTGCTGCGTTTCGTCTCGCTCGCTGGCGCTCGCTCGCTCAACGACCGGGGGAAAGGGGCTGGCGCTCGGTCGCTCAACGACCGGGGGACGTGAGGCGGGAGCGGAGGGCGTCGAGGTCGGGGGCGGAGAGGCCGTGGCGCAGCAGGTACTCGGCGGCTCCCCCGCCGGCGTCGACGTGCGCGAACACCGACTCGATGGCCGGGCGCGTGGTGCCGGCGAGCAGTTCGTCGAGTTCCGGGGTGAGCGGCATCCCGGCCGCCTCGATGCGCCGCCGCATCCCGTCCGCCCACGCCCCGGCGAGGTTCGCGGCGGTGGCGAGGTAGTCGGTGACGATCGCGTCGCGTGCCGTGCCGACGGCATCCAGCACGAGGGCGACGGCGACACCGGTGCGGTCCTTGCCGGCCGTGCAGTGCACCAGAACGGCAGGGCGCGCGGGATCCGCCGGGCGCGCGACCAGCCGGCCGACCGCGGCGAAATCCGCACCGTGGGTGTCGAGCAGGTGGGCGTAGACGGCGGCGAGCGAGGGGACGGCCCGCTCCGCCCGGCCGCTGTCGCGCACCGCGCCGTCGAGCATCGGGAACCGCACGACGTCGACGTGCTCGGGCAGGCGGTCGGGCGCCTGCTCGCGCTCGGCATCCGCGCGGAAATCGACCACCGTGCCGATGAGGCTGTGGGCGATCGTCGCCGCACCGGCATCCGTCACGGCGGCCAGAGCATCCGAGCGGTACAGCACGCCGCCCGCGACGACGCCGCCGGATGCCAGCGGCAGCCCCGCGACCTCGCGGGAGTTGAAGGTTCCGTCGATGAGCGCGGGCATGCGTCGATTCTGTCACCCGCGAGCCGGCGGGCCGCGGCCGCTCACGGGACGCCAGCCGGGCGGGTCAGGTGCGGGCGACCTGCTCGATGTCCTCGAGGAACGCGGCGCTCGTCTCGGCGGACACCGTGGTGCGGGTGCCGGCGATCGCCTCGAGGTAGTCCGCGGTCGACGGGCCGTGCGGGGCATCCGTCCGGGATCCGTGGTTCTGGTGCGCGACCGCGACCTCGAACGCACGCTGCGAGGCGCTGCGCGCGGCGAACTCGATGTCGGCCGGCGAGAAGCCGGCGGTGCGCTCGACGAGCACCTCGAGGTCGACCTCGTCAGCCACCTGCTCGGGGATGTACCGCTGCCAGATCGCGCGACGCGCCTCGTCGTCGGGCAGGCCGATCGGGATGACGTAGTCGAACCGGCCGTGCCGCAGGAACGCGCTGTCGAGCGCCCGGATGAAGTTCGTCGCGCACACCAGCAGGCGGCCGGGCTGCTCGCGGAACGCGGGGATGATCTTCAGCAGCTCGTTCGTGACGCCCTGCAGCGGCGACGGCGGCTCCCCCGATCGCTGCGCGGCGATCTCCTCGACCTCGTCGATGAACACGACGGCGTGCTCGAGTTCGGAGATCTTCGTGAACGTCTCCCGGAGAGCACCGGCGAGGCCCTTCGGGTCGGCGGCGAGCCGAGACGGGAACACCTCGACGAACGACCAGTCCAGCCGCGACGCGATCGCCCGCGCGAACGTCGTCTTGCCCGTGCCGGGAGGACCGAACAGCACCACGGCGCGCGGCGGGATCACGCCGAACCGGTCGGCGAGGTCCGCCTCCGCGAGCGGCAGCACCAGGCGCTGCTCGAGGATCTCCTTCTCGCGCCGCATCCCCGCGACCTTCTCCCAAAGATCCCGGGGCATGAGCCGGGCGCCGAGCTCGGTGAACGAGTTCAGCTCGGTGCGCTGCACCGGGATGCGCCGCTCGAAGTAGCGCAGGTGCTGCTTCAGCTCGAAGCCCTGGTGCGCGAACGCCTGCACGCGCGTGTCGACGTCGGGCATGATCACCGACAGCTTGGCGAGCCCGATCGGCGCCATCTTCTTCTCGAGCGCGGCCAGCAGCGCGGTGCCGATGCCCTGCCGGCGCCACGGCTCCGCCGTCGCGAGGAACACGATCCAGCCCTGGTCGTGCGCGGCGCGCCCGACCACCGCGGCGATGACCTCGTCCCCGTGCACCGCGACGATCGCGTGGTCCTTCTGGCACGAGGCGATCACCTCGCTGAGGTCGTACACCGGCTCGACCTGCGCGCGGCGCAGCTCCTCCCACAGGTGCAGGATGCCGTCCAGGTCATCGTTGTGGAACTCGCGCAGTCGCCAGCCGGCCATCGGGCTCTCCTTCGGGTCGGGGTCACGTGTGCGCGGTCGCACACCTTCAGTGCGATTGTCCCAGCCGAACCCGGCCCGCACCGAAGTGTGTCGTGCGTTCGCCCCCCACCGGTCGTTGAGCGAGCGGAGCGAGCCGAAACGCGATGTGCCCCCGCCGGGATACGCGTTTCGTCTCGCTCGCTGGCGCTCGCTCGCTCAACGACCGGGAGAAAGGGAGCCACCCCGACCACCGGTCGTTGAGCGAGCGAAGCGAGCCGAAACGCACCCACGGGACACGCGTTGCTGCTCGCTCGCTCAACG
>NZ_DATEJS010000019.1:0-4341 GCF_035277845.1 Microbacterium sp. | reverse complement strand
TGACGTCGTGCTCTCGAAACGCGAGAACATTCTGGTGGCGCCGCTCGTAGAGCTGGATAATGCGGAGACCAAGAGGAGCGCACTCAACAGGGAGAACCCGAGGTACGTGCCGCTCCCGCTTGACGGTAAGGGGAGATTCGTCGACCTGAACCAGATCACGGCGTACGCGAAAGAGGATATCGCCGGTGCGGTTGCCGCGCCGGGAATCGAGGCAAAGGATGATGCAGCAGTCCGCGCCTTTGGCCTTGCAGTTGGCCGATGGTTCGGGCGGTTCGCGTTCCCCGACGAGGTGCAGCCGTGGCTGGCTCCTATCCAGAAGCAGATCCGCGACAAGTACGAATCACCCAAGTCTGCGCTCGGGCAGGTCCTCCATCGTGTCGCCGAAATACGGGTCGAAGCTGACTCGTGGGCTGATGCCCCGCGCACTCTGACGGTGCACGTGATTGTAGTCGCCGGGTGGATGCCCGTTGTCATCGACCTCGACGCCGGATCCACTGTGGAGCCATCTACATCGCGCCAGGCTCGGCCGCTCGCAGAAGTTGCTACGGATCTGCTTCTCAGCAAGGACGACAACCGAACCGTCGTCCTGTGGGACGAATTCGCCTGGTCACTGGCTGCGCTGTGCACTCCGAAGGGGAGGCAGGCCGACGACCAGACAGTCAAGGGTGCTGTCGCCACGGTGGAGGCGATGCTCTGGACAGACGAGGACTTTCCTCTCGTCCGGTACAGGAAGAGCGAGCAGCTCGACGTCGATTTCCTGTCTGATCCGACGCCCCTTTGACGCACACCGCCATCGTCGACAGCTGAGTGTCGCCCAAACGCGGACAACTTGGTCACGTCGAGGTTCCACCGTCGTGGACATTTCGTGTCCGTCAGCACTGTCCCGTCGGCTCGTGTGCGGACATCTCCGAGCGATCCCTACACGGGGGCTTCGAGTAGGGCCCACGGGTCGTCGCTCGCATGCGGCGAAGAAGGCCATTGCGCCCCGCCGGCTGCATCGGATGTCGGTCGCGGGACAAGCCCGTTACATGTCCGTTTCCGCGCCGCTTTCACGGCGATCCGGTGGCTAGGGTGACGGCTACGCGGAAGGTACATCGAGAGTCCCTCGGTCCCTTCCGCTTTTCGTTGGGCCGGGAGGCCAGCTGCGCAAGGAGGATCACCATGGCGGATGTCGTCCAAGACATTTCGACGAACACGGCCGGTACGGGGTTGCGACGGACGGTCGGGTTCTGGGGGCTGAGCTTCGTGTCGCTCGGCTCGATCATCGGGTCGGGGTGGCTGCTGGGCGCACTGACCGCGGCGTCCATCGCGGGCGGGGGCGGCTCGCTGATCTCCTGGGTGCTCGCCGCGGTCATGCTGATGGTGCTCGCCCTCATCCACGCGGACCTCGGGGCCGCGTACCCGGTCGCGGGCGGCACGTCGCGCTACCCGCACTACGCGTTCGGCGGCTTCGCCGGGTTCACCGCCGGCTGGACCACCTACCTGCAGGCGGTCGCGATCGCGCCACTGGAGGTGGAGGCCTCCCTCAGCTACGTCAATTCGGTCGGGGCGGTGCGCTCGGTCTTCCCTCTGATCAATGCGGACGGCACCCTGACGGGGCGCGGCATCGTGGTCGGCGTCCTCGCGATGGCGCTGTTCGCGTTCATCAACCTCGGCGGTGCGCGGTGGATGTCGGACAGCAACACCGGCATCGTGCTGTGGAAGATCCTGGTGCCGGTGCTCACGATCGTCGCGCTGCTGGCGCTGGACTTCCACCCGGGCAACTTCACCGCGCACGGCGGGTTCGCGCCCTTCGGCTGGCACGGCATCTTCGCCGCACTCCCCGCCGGCGTGGTGTTCGCATTGCAGGGGTTCGAGCAGGCGACGCAGATGGCCGGCGAGTCGGTCAACCCGAAGAAGCACGTCGCCAAGGCGATCATCCTCGCGATGATCGCCGGCGCCGTGATCTACATCGGGCTCGAGGTCGCGTTCGTCGGCGCCCTCAACCCGGCGCAGCTGCTTGCCAACGGCTGGGCGCACCCGATCGGCAAGGGCGACTACGGCCCCTACTACACCCTGGCCATCTCCCTCGGGATCGGCTGGCTCGCGGTCATCCTCATCGTCGACGCCGTCATCTCGCCCGGAGGAACCGGCCTCATCTACGTCGGCACGACCGCACGCATCTCGTACGCCCTCGGCCTGCCGGCGGCCCTCACCCGCACCTCGAAGCGCGGCGTGCCGACCTGGTCGATCATCGTCGCAACGGTGTTCGGGGTGCTCTTCCTGCTGCCGGCACCGAGCTGGCAGCAGCTGGTGAGCGTCATCACCGGGGCCACGGCGATCATGTACGGGCTCGCTCCGGTGGCGCTGGGAGCACTGCGCAAGAAGGATCCGGACCGCGAGCACCCCTACCGCGTGCCGCTGCCCGCGGTGTTCCTGCCCCTCGGCTTCATCTTCGCGAACCTCATCGTGTACTGGGGAACGTTCGCGGTGACATGGAAGCTCGCCATCGGCCTCGTGATCGGGCAGGCGCTCTACATCGTGGCGGGTCTGTTCAAGCACAAGCGCGCCGATCTGACACTCGCCCGGTGGAGTTCCGCGATCTGGATCTGGCTGTGGATGGGCGGCCTGATCGTGATCGGCTGGCTCGGCAACTACGGCGGCACCGGCGCCATCCCCGGCGACTGGGACATCGTCGTGGTCGCGGTGTTCTCGCTCGCGGTCTACTACTACGCGGTCAACACGGGCCAGAAGACGTCGAACATCGTCGCCACGGTCGACGAGGATCTCGCCAGGGGTGCCGGCGAGCCTCTGGAGGCCCCCGCCGGCATCGCCTGAGGTCCTCACGATGAGCCCGCTGGAGATCGTCGTCCTCGTCGGTGGGCTCGTCGTGCTGTCCACCTGGATCGCTCCGCACGCGAGGATCGCCGTCCCGCTCGTGCAGGTGATGCTGGGGGTACTGGCCGGATTCTTCCCCGTGGTGCGGGACATCCACCTCCCGTCCGAGACCGTGCTGGTGCTGTTCCTGCCCGCGCTGCTGTTCTGGGAGGCGGCCACGACGTCGCTCCGCGAGATCAGACGAGACCTCCGCACGATCCTGCCGATGAGCACGCTGCTGGTCGCCGCCACGGCGTTCGGTGTCGCGGGGATCGCGGTCGCATTGGGATTGGGGTGGCCGGCGGCACTGGTGCTCGGTGCCGCGCTCGCCCCGACCGATGCGACCGCGGTCGGCGTGCTGACCCGCTCGCTGCCGCATCGCAACGTGACCCTCCTGCGCGCGGAGAGCCTCGTCAACGACGGCACGGCGCTGGTCATCTACGCGATCACGGTCGGCGTCGCTGTGAGCCACGTCGCGTTCGACGGCTGGCGCATCGTCGGGCTCATCAGCCTCTCCTATCTCGGCGGCGCGGCCGTCGGTGTGACCGTCGGGCTGATCGGCACCGTCGTCCTGCGCCGCCTGCGCGATGCGGCCGCCCACACCACGGCGATGATCTTCATCCCGTTCGCCGCGTTCCTCGCCGCCGAATCCATCGACGCCTCCGGGGTGATCGCGGTGGTCGTCGCGGGGGTGATCCTCAGCCAGACCGGCCCCCGGACCTCCACCCCGCTGTCACGGCAGCAGTCCTCCACGTTCTGGACCCTGACGACGAGGGTCCTCAACGGAGCGCTGTTCGTGCTGATCGGGATCGAGGCGCAGTCCGCCATCCGCGCGGTGCCCGCCGCGGAGATCCCGAGCCTGGTCGCTGTGACCGCGCTCGCCTGGATCGCGATCCTCGTCATCCGGTTCGTCTTCCAGGTGCTGACCGCGTGGATGATCCGGCTCCTCGACCGACGCCCGTCGCAGCGCACGCACCGGATGTCGCATCGCGCCCGCGTCGTCTCGACCGTCGCCGGATTCCGCGGAGCCGTCTCCCTCGCAGTGGCGATCGCCGTGCCGGCGGGCCTCGGCGCACGGTCCGAGATCATCTTCGTCGCCGCCGGCGTGGTGGTCCTGACGATCGTCGTCCAGGGGGTGCTGCTGCCCGTCGTCATCCGGTGGGCGCGCTTCGCCCCGGACACCACGACCGCCGCCGAGCTGGCGGAAGCGAGGCGTGCCGCCACGATCGAGGTCGTCCGGTCCGCACCTGAGCTCGCGACAGCCGTGAACGTCTCGGATGAGGTGCGGGACCGCGTCG
Organism: Microbacterium sp.; assembly: GCF_035277845.1. GTDB lineage: Bacteria > Actinomycetota > Actinomycetes > Actinomycetales > Microbacteriaceae > Microbacterium. Next base: position 187 of record NZ_DATEJS010000019.1, on the reverse strand, counting down.
TGCTCGAGTATCAGCATCGATTGCAGCAGCTGGGGGCAACTGACGGCAGCAGCGACTACATCGGCATCGCCGAGGACGAGGAGCATGTCAGACTCACCCTCGCGATCCTCGAACGCAAGCGGAGTCTGATGATCCGGCTGCGCGACCAGCACGTCATCAGCGACACGACGCTGCGCATCCTGCAGAC
>NZ_DATEJS010000018.1:0-2892 GCF_035277845.1 Microbacterium sp. | reverse complement strand
TGTGCAGCGCCTGCCCGATCGCCTGGTAGATCGTCTCCTGGTCCAGGTCCAGCAGCGTGCCGATGCCCGCCGCCACCGACGGACCCAGGTGGGCGACGTGGTCGATCTTGTGCTTGTGCAGGCTGATCGCGCGCACCAGATCCATCTGGATCTCGTACCCCGTCGCGATGCCGCGCACGAGCGCCGCGCCGTCCGCGCCGGTGTGCTGGGCGACCGCGAGGATCGGCGGGATGTTGTCGCCCGGGTGCGAGTACTCCGCCGCCAGGAACGTGTCGTGGAAGTCCAGCTCGCGCACCGCGACGCCGTTCGCCCACGCCGCCCACTCCGGGCTGGTGCGGCGATCCAGGCGGCATCCCGAGATCGTCGATCCCGCTCCCCCGACGGTCACCGGGTGGTCCAGCGCCTGCTGGCGAGCGGCTGACACCGGGTCGCGGGTCAGGGAGGCTGCGGAGACCGCCGCGTTGTCGATCACGCGGTTGATGATCATCTCGACGACGTCGTCCTCGACCTCGACCGGATCGGTGGCGACCCGGGCGATGGCCCAGGCCAGCTGCCCGTCGCGAGCGAGGTTCTCGTCGCTGCGATGCACACGGAGGTGATGGGTGATCATGGTGCTCCTCGGAGGTCCGGGGGCGTGCGACCCCCCGAGCGTCAGTGTTTCACACACGCGGATGCCCCGGGAAACCGAAGTCTCCCGGGGCATCCGCGTGGGGGCGCGTCAGGCGGAGGCATCCTCCGCCGCCGTGTCGGCCGCGTGCTTGTCCGCGAGCAGCGACACGAGGTCGTAGGCGATGTGGGATGCCGCGACGCCGGTGATCTCGGCGTGGTCGTACGCGGGCGCCACCTCGACGACGTCGGCGCCGATGAGGTTGAGACCCCGGAACCCGCGCAGGATCTCCAGGAGCTCGCGGCTGGTGATGCCGCCGGCCTCGGGCGTGCCGGTGCCCGGCGCGTGCGCCGGGTCGAGCACGTCGATGTCGATCGAGATGTACAGCGGCCGGTCGCCGATGCGGTCGCGCAGCTTCGCGACGGTCTCGATGACGCCCTGGTGGTACACGTCGGCGCTGGTGACGATGCCGAAGCCGAAGCGGCGGTCGTCCTCGAGGTCCTTCTTGCCGTACAGCGGACCGCGGGTGCCGACGTGGCTGAGCGCCTCGGTGTCGATGATGCCCTCTTCGAACGCGCGGCGGAACGGCGTGCCGTGGGTGTACTCGGCCCCGAAGTACGTGTCCCACGTGTCCAGGTGCGCATCGAAGTGCAGCAGCGCGACCGGTCCGTGCTGCTTCGCCGCGGCGCGCAGCAGCGGCAGCGCGATCGTGTGGTCGCCGCCGAAGCTGACCAGGCGCGTGCCGCCCTGCGTCAGCTCGAGTGCGGCCTGCTCGATCGTGTCGATCGCCTCGCCGATGTTGAACGGGTTGACGCCCACGTCTCCGGCATCCGCCACCTGCGCCAGCTCGAACGGGGAGACATCCAGCGCCGGGTTGTACGGGCGCAGCAGGCGGGAAGCCTCGCGGATGGCATTCGGACCGAACCGGGCGCCGGAGCGGTACGAGACGCCCGCGTCGAACGGGAAGCCGGCCACCACGATGTCGGCGCGGTCGACCTGGTCGAGCCGGGGCAGGCGCGCGAAGCCGTCACGGCCGGCGTAGCGCGGGGTCAGAGAGCTGTCGATGGGGCCGATGGGCACGGCATCCTCCTCGTGATCGATGTGGGTGTCGGTGGTCTGCGGGTCGTGCGGCCGCGCTCAGCAGGCGACGAGGCTCATTCGCGCTCGGCCTCGACGACGCCCTCGTTGACGCCCTCGGGGAGGGAGTGGAACGGGTCGTCCATGCCGCCGCGGCGCTCGAGCACGTGACGCTCGCGGCCGAGGTCGAGCGAGCGGGCGAAGATCAGGTACGCGATCGAGGTGACGACGAGGCCCACGAGCCAGGCGATGTCGACGCCGCCCATCGCTTTCGCGACCGGGCCGGTGTAGAGGCCGGCGAACACCATGAACGGGATCTCCGCCGCGAAGCCGATCGCGAAGGCGACGAGCCCGCGCCACGACCACGCGCCGTAGATGCCCTTCGGGGTGAAGAGGTCCGCGATCGAGTACTCGCCCTTGCGCACGAGGAAGTAGTCGATGAGGTTCGTCGCGGTCCACGGCACCAGCAGGTACAGCATCAGCGTCAGGGCGGTGAACACGGTGTTGACCGCGTTGCTGGTGATGACGCTCGAGACCCCGAACCAGACCACGCCGAGCGCGATGATCGTGATCACGCGGGCGCTGCGGGTGGGCTTGATCGGCCGGAACGAGTCGATCGAGGTGAGCACGGTGAGGGCGCCGCCGTACGCGTTCATGCCCATGGTCGCCCAGAGCGCGAGGGCGGACAGGATCGCGACGGCGTCGCCGAGGAACGGGAACACGTTGTTGCCCGCCTGCAGCAGACCCGCGAGTCCGTCATCCGCTCCCAGGTAGATCGCGAGCCACGCGCCCAGGATGATCAGCCACACGGCGGCCGTCGACGCACCGAAGAACACGGAGGCGATGACCGCGCCGACCTTGGTGTGCGACGGCAGGTAGCGCGAGTAGTCGGAGACGTAGGGCGCGTACGTGATGTTGTACGCAGCGGCCGCGGCGAACTGGGCCATGAAGGCGACCCAATTGAAGCCGTAGTGTGCGGGGTTCGGCGCGTGTCCGCCGCCGTGTCCCAGGATGATGCCGATCGTGACGATCGCCATGAGCGGCAGCGACACGTACAGCAGGATGCGGAAGGCCTTGTGCACCCAGTCGTGCCCGAAGATGGCCAGCACCACGGCGCCGACTCCGACGACGATCGAGACGAGCATCGGGTTCAGGTGGAAGGTGCTGTTCAGGCCCTCGCCCATCAGCACGGTGTCGGCGATGTTGAA
>NZ_DATEJS010000017.1:0-3086 GCF_035277845.1 Microbacterium sp. | reverse complement strand
CCGCGCCGGCGCATCAGGGTTTGTGATGCGCTCTAGAAGCAGTTCTGCTGCAGCGCGCCCCATATCCTCTCCAGGCTGACCTACCGTGCTGATCGGGATGGAGCTTTCGGAGGCGAAGTGGTTATTGTCGTATCCCGTGATCGCAATGTCGTCAGGCACACTGAAGCCCTCGGTCTCGGAGAGCACCTGGGTGAGGCCGATGGCGAGAAGGTCCGAGGCCGCGACGATTGCGTCGTAAGAGCTCTTCCCCCGTCCGATGATCACGCGGGCGGCATCCCGGCCATGCCGGATGTTCAGACCGCCGGTGGGGAGATGCTCGAAGGTCGCGTCGACCACGCCGGCCACTGCGTCGGAGGCTCCGGTGAAGCGGTCGCGCACCGCGCCGAGGATGAGGGGGCCGCCGACGAAGAGGACCCGTCGGCGACCGAGCTCGAGGAGGTGCGTGGCCGCCAGCTCGCCACCCCGGCGTTCGTCGACGGCGACGGCAGGAATGCGCTGGAATTCGGGCGCGAAGTTCACGAAGACAGTGGGCGTAGACCGAAGCGGCAGGACCTCGGAGTGCGCGAGGGGCGTATCGAGCGGGGCGAGGAGGATGCCGGCGACGCGCGCCTGCTCGAACAATTCGAGGTTGCGCACCTCCCGGTCGCGTTCGACGTCGGAGTTGGCGATGAGCACGTTCATCCCGCGTCGGCGCATGGCGTGTTCGGCGCCGCGGGCGATGTCGACGAAGAAGGAGTTGCCGAGGTCTGCGAGGACAAGTCCGATGGTCGTGCTGCTGCCCGCGGCGAGTGATCGGGCGGCGTCGTTGCGTACGAATCCGAGCTCCGCGATCGAGGCCATCACCTTGCGACGGGTGCGCTCGGACACCTTGCCGGGGTTGTTGAGCGTGTTGGAGACCGTGCCGATGGCGACCCCGGCATGTTTGGCCACATCGCTCATGCTCGGCTGGAGACGCGCAGCACTGCGTCGATCGGTTGCGATGGGGACCCCTCCTCGGGTTCACGGCTTCGTCCTGCAGTATCCCGCGCACTTTACCAGACGTCTCTCTTGAAGCGTTTCAGATTCTTGTCGCGGCTTATTGACCTACTCGCGAGAGTGTGGCATCCTCTCCACTTGAAGCGCTTCAAGATGAAGCTCTCACATTCAAGGAGGAATTGTGGCCACAGCAAAGAGGCGGCTCCGTCGCCTGGCCCCCGTGCTTGCGATCATCGGTGCCGGTGCGCTCGCCCTGACCGCGTGCAGCGGATCGACCGGCAGCACCGGCGGCGCCGGAGCAGCCAAGTTCTCGTACTTCGGTCAGACCGAGAACACGACCATCGCCGGGACGCTCAAGACCCTTTCGGGCGCACAGTGCGCGCCCGAGAACAAGACGACCCCACTGACCACCGACAGCTCGGCAGGCGCGCAGTACGACCAGAAGCTGCAGCTGCTGTCGGGCCAGAACGCGCTGTCGAACATGCAGATGTCCGCGGGCACGCCGGATCTGATGAAGCAGTTCATCAAGGGCAAGCAGATCCAGGATGTCTCGGCCCTGCTGAAGAAGGCCGGCCTGACTGACAAGATCCTCCCCGCCGCAGCCTCGACGATCGAGAGCCTGTACGGCGAGAAGGACATGTACGCGCTGCCGACTGAGTTCAACATCGAGGGCTTCTGGTACAACAAGAAGATCCTGGCCGACAACGGCATCACGACTCCGCCGGCCACCTGGGACGAGCTGGTCGCGGATGCCGCGAAGCTGAAGTCCGCAGGCGTGCAGCCGTTCGTCGCGGACGGCAAGGACGGCTGGCCGATCACCCGGCTCGTCGGCGACTACATCTTCCGCGACCTCGGCCCCGACGCCCTCGACAAGGTCGCCGACGGCAAGGCGAAGCTCACCGACCCCGAATACGTCAAGGCCGCCGACGCCGTCGCCGCGCTCGGCAAGGCCGGCTACTTCGGCAACGCGGTCGGCTCTGTCGACTACAACGGCGCGATGAACCAGTTCCTCACCGGCAAGGGCGCCTTCTTCTACATGGGAAGCTGGGCCACCGCGAACTTCGCAGACAAGACCCAGAACAAGATCGGCGAGGACAACATCGGCTACGCGCCGTTCCCGGCAGTGACCGGTGGCAAGGGCTCCATCGACCAGGTTCCGGCGAACGTCGGCGTGCCGGTCATGTTCGGCACGAAGGACTGGGGCACCAACCAGGATGCCTGGTTCAAGTGCATCGTCAACAACTACGGCGACACCGTCCTCAAGGACAGCGGCGTTGTCTCCGGCTTCCAGGTCTCGGACGCCGCGGCCGCATCGGTCACCTCCCCGACGGTGAAGATCGTGCAGAACACGATCAAGACGGCCAACTCCAGCGTGCTCTGGTTCGAGGCGAAGTTCACGTCCAAGGGCACCACCGTCAGCCAGACCAACGGCGGCGGACTGGGCAGCGGCACGCTGAGCGGTTCGCAGTTCATGAACCTCGTGCAGGCAGCCAACGACGCCGGCTAAGCCTTGTGCGGTGCGGGGGCACCCCTGCCCCCGCACCGCCATCTGCCTGCCGCGATTGAAAGAGAAACATCATGCACAGAGTGCTCGGCGACAAGCGCGCCATCTTCACCCTGCTGGGCCCGTCCCTGCTCGTCTACACGTTGATCATGCTCGTGCCGATCGTGTGGTCGCTGTTCTATACCGTGCAGACGGGCAACCCGATCACCGGGTTCGAGTTCGTCGGCTTCAAGAACTTCACCGCGTTCTTCACCGATCCCGCCGCGTGGCAGGCGGTGCTGTTCACGATCAAGTACGCCCTCGTGCTCACCGTGCTGCAGGTCGGCGTCGGGTACGGCCTGTCGCTCATGTACGTGTTCTGGATCCGCAAGGGGTCCGCCCTCATCCGCACGATCATGTTCTTCCCGATCGTGCTGCCGACGGTCGCGATCGCACTGCTGTTCCAGAAGCTGTTCGAAGCGGCCCCCACCGTCGGACCGGTCAACGCCCTCATCGAGTTCTTCGGCGGGCACCCCGTCGACTGGTTCGGCACACCCGCCGCGGCGTTCTGGATCATCATCCTGATGGACCTCTGGCGATCGATGGGCTTCTACGCCGTGCTGCTGTA
>NZ_DATEJS010000016.1:0-2170 GCF_035277845.1 Microbacterium sp. | reverse complement strand
CTCTGCACCAGTTGCCACCACACCATCCATGCCGGCGACTGGCAGATCCGGATCGACGGGACGGACGTGTGGTTCATCCCACCCGCGCACGTCGACCCGAGACGCACCCCGCGCCTCGGCGGACGACGCCGGTACGAGTATCGGCGCGCCGCCTGAGTGGAGCGGCGTCTGAGTGGAGCGGCGCCTGCGTGGAGCGGCGTCTGAGTGGAGCGGTGCCTGAGTGGGCCCGCCTGATCGAAGCGGCGTCTGATCGCGCGCCGGATGTCACCGGTAGTCGCGGTCGAGGAACTGGGCGGCATCCTGACCCGACGCCACACGCTCCGCCTCACGGGCGCGCAGCTCGACCCGGCGGATCTTGCCGGAGATGGTCTTCGGCAGGTCGTCGACGAACTCGATGATGCGGACGCGCTGATGCGCGGACAGACGCTCGCGGGCGTGGGCGAACACGGATGCCGCGGTGGCCTCCAGATCCACACGGCCCGCGACCGAGATGCACACGTACGCCTTCGGCACCGCGAGGCGCACCGGGTCGGGACTCGGCACGATGGCGGCCTCGACGACGAGGTCGTGCTCGAGCAGAACGGACTCCAGCTCGAACGGGGAGATCTTGTAGTCGGAGGCCTTGAACACGTCGTCCGTGCGGCCGACGTACGTGAGATAGCCGTCGGCATCCCGCGCCGCGATATCGCCGGTGTGGTGGTAGCCGCCGACGCGCGACGCGGCCGTGGCATCCGGATCCTCGAAATAGCCCGCCATGAGCCCGAGCGGCGCGCGGGAGAGGTCCAGGCACAGCTCGCCCTCGTCGTCGACCTCGGCGCCGGTGAGGGGGTCGACGAGCACCACCGGGTAGCCCGGCGTCGGGCGGCCCATCGAGCCGTCCTTCACCGGCTGCCCGGGCGAGTTCCCCACGCAACACGTCATCTCGGTCTGGCCGTAGCCGTCGCGGATCGTGCCGCCCCAGGCCGCGCGCACGCGGTGGATCACCTCGGGGTTCAACGGCTCCCCCGCGCCGACGAGCTCGCGCGGCGGGTGTGTGAGGCGGCTGAGGTCGGCCTGGATGAGCATGCGCCACACCGTCGGCGGCGCACAGAACGTCGAGACGTGATGGGTCTCCATCACCTGCATCAGCTGGTCCGCGTCGAACCGGGCGTAGTTGAAGACGAACACGGTGGCCTCGGCCAGGAACGGCGAGTAGAAGCTCGACCAGGCGTGCTTCGCCCACCCCGGCGACGAGATGTTCAAGTGCACGTCGCCCGGCCGCACGCCGAGCCACCACATCGTCGACAGGTGCCCGACCGGGTACGAGACCTGGGTGTGCTCGACGAGCTTCGGCCGGGACGTCGTGCCCGACGTGAAGTAGAGCAGGCTCGTGTCGGATGCCGGCGTGGGGCCGTCGGGCTCGAACGCCGGATCGGCGGCGGACGAGGCATCCCACGCCGTCCAGCCGGCAGGGGCATCGGGGCCGACGCCGATGCGCAACACGCGCTCGGGCACGCCGGCGACCCGGTCGGCCAGGTCGGTGAGCGCCACCACGGCATCCGCCCCCGCACGCTCCACCCGGAACTCGACATCGGCCGCCGACAGCAGCGTGGACGTCGGGATCGACACGGCGCCGAGCTTGGCGATGCCGAGCATGACCTCCCACAGCTCGATCGTGTTGTTGAGCATCACGATCACGCGCGAGCCGCGGCCGAGGCCCAGCGAGCGAAGCCAGGATGCCACCTGATCGCTTCGCCGGGACAGCTCGCCGTACGACCACGACTGCGCGGAGAGGTCGGCCTCGACGATCGTCACGGCCGCCCGGTCGGGATGCTCGGCGGCCACCACGTCGAACCATTCCAGCGCGAAGTTGAACTCGTCGAGCGCGGGGGCGGTGAAGGTGGAGACGGCGGCGGCGTAGTCGGTCGCGTGGGTGAAGAGCAGGTCGCGGGCGGCGCGAACGGCTTCGGTCGCCGCGGTGGCAGAGCGGGGCATGGGGGCCACGCTACTCGGATGCGGGGGCTTTGCGTTTCGTCTCGCTTCGCTCGCTCAACGACCGGGCAGAGAGAGCGGCAGGGGCGGGGCGTTTCGTCTCGCTTCGCTCGCTCAACGACCGGGCGGAGAGAGCGGCGGGGAAGGGCGTTTCGTCTCGCTTCGCTCGCTCAACGACCGGTGCGGCGGGTGGGGGGAG
>NZ_DATEJS010000015.1:0-8386 GCF_035277845.1 Microbacterium sp. | reverse complement strand
CGGATGCCCCGGCGACGGCCGGGGCATCCGCTGTTTGTCAGGCGGCGCGCCGTAGGCTGGACGGGTGACCCTTCGGCAAGCTCAGGCCCCGTTTGTCGTTCGACCGGCACGCAGCAGCGACATGGTCGGCATCCACGACATGCTCGAGCCGTACGTGCAGCGCGGGATCCTGCTCGGCAAGGACATCGTCGTGCTGTACGAGGCCACGCAGCAGTTCCTCGTGGCGGAGGCCGACGGGCAGCTCATCGGATGCGGCGCCCTGCACGTGATGTGGGACGACCTCGGCGAGGTGCGCACGCTGCTCGTCTCGGACGACTGGGTGCGCCGCGGTGTCGGCCGCGCGATCGTCGAGGGGCTGGAGGCGAACGCCCGGGACCTGGGACTCACCCGCCTGTTCTGTCTCACCTTCGAGGTCGACTTCTTCACGCGACGCGGTTTCGCCCCCATCGGCGAGCAGATCGTCGACCCCGACGTCTACACGCAGCTGGTGCGCAGCCCGGATGCCGGCATCCACGAGTTCCTCGACCTCGCCCACGTGAAGCCGAACACGCTCGGCAACACGCGCATGCTCAAGCGACTCGACTGAGGGGTACGGCCGGCACCGGCGCGGTCGCGAATCTGACGATCCGCGGGTTTCAGGCGTGCCCGCAGCGGATGCCGCGCACCGTCTGCTTACCCTGGCACCGTGACACCTCCCGAGCCCCGTCCCCGCCCCTCGGCGGCCGTGTTCCGGCGACGCCGGCTGATGGTGCTGCTCATCGTCGTGGTCGTCATCGCCGTCGTCTGGCTGCTCATCGCCCGGCCCTGGTCGGGCAAGGCGGCCGCGGCATCCGGCGCCGCCACCTCGTCGACGAGTGCGGCGTCTGTTGTGACGCCGAGCCCGACCTCCCCGTCGCCCACTCCGACACCGAGCCCCACCGGGTCCGCCACGCCCACTGTCTCGGGTTCGCCGTCCCCGTCGCCGTCGGGCACCGTCCTCGCGCAGGCCTGCGACGCGTCCACGGTCAGCGTGCAGCCCCTCACCGACCACACCGTGTACGGTTCGAATCAGGACCCGAAGCTGACGATCAAGCTCACCAACACGAGTGCGCAGCCCTGCAAGATCAACGTCGGCACCGCGACGCAGTCGTTCGTGATCACCAGCGGGACGGACACCTGGTGGCGTTCCACCGACTGCCAGAAGAACCCGAGCGACATGGTCGTGCTGCTCAAGGCCGGGCAGACGGTGACCAGCTCCACGCCGGTGGTGTGGGACCGCACCCGTTCGTCCGTGAACAGCTGCATGTCCAAGACGCGGCCGGTGGCGCCCGGCGGGGGAGCGACCTATCACCTCACGGTGTCGATCGGCGGGTTCGCCTCGCTGACCGACACCCTGTTCCAGCTCGGCTGACGCGCTCGGTTCCCGGGGCGGAGACCGAGCGGGAATCATCTGCCGGGCTCCGCTCAGAATTCCGGGACGTCGCTGAGATCGCGCGGGCCGCCCGGCGCGGAGACCCGCCGTCTGCGGGCCCGCGTGGTGCCGACCGCGGCCAGCGCTCCGGCGAGATCGGACGCAGCCGCATCCACCACCGTCCGGTAGCCGAGTCGGCCGGCCTCGCCGCGGCGCTGCCCGGACTGCGTGACCGGGCGGATCTCGCCCGCGAGGCTCAACTCGCCGATCGCGGCGACGTGCCGCGGCATCGCGTGGCCGGTGACGGCGTTGGCGACCGCGACGGCGATCGCGAGGTCGGCGGCGGGCTCGGTGAGACGCACCCCGCCGACGGTCGAGACGTAGACGTCCTGGTCGGACACCTTGATGCCGCCGCGCTTCTCGAGCACGGCCAGCACCATCGCCACGCGGGCGGCGTCCACCCCGTTGACGATGCGCCGCGGGTTCGGGATGCCGGTCGGGATCGTCAGAGCCTGCACCTCGACGGGCAGGGCCCGGCGGCCCTCCAAGGCGATCGTCACGCAGGTGCCTTCGACCGGGTCGCCGTGGCCGAGGAACAGGGCACTCGGATCGGGCACCTCGGCGATGCCACTGCCGGTCATGTCGAAGCACCCCACCTCGTCCGTGGCGCCGAAGCGGTTCTTAAGCGCGCGCACGAACCGCAGCGAGGTCTGCCGGTCGCCCTCGAAATGGCAGACGACGTCGACGAGATGCTCGAGGATGCGGGGCCCGGCGATCGAGCCATCCTTCGTGACGTGGCCGACGATGATCACCGGCAGGTCGCGTTCCTTCGCGAGCCGGATCAGCGCGGACGCGACCTCGCGCACCTGGCTCGGATGCCCGGCGGCGCCGTCGCTCTGCGCCGACGACACGGTCTGCACGGAGTCGACGATCAGCAGATCGGGCTGCACCTCGTCGACATGACCGAGGATCGTGCCGAGGTCGGTCTCGCTCGCGAGGAACAGCTCATCGTGCAGGGCCCCGGTGCGCTCGGCGCGAAGCCGCACCTGCGGAGCGGACTCCTCCCCGCTCGCGTACAGCACGCGCTGCCCGGACTTGGCGCCTTGTGCGGCGACTTCGAGCAGCAGCGTGGACTTGCCGACGCCCGGCTCGCCCGACAGCAGGATGGCGGCGCCGGGCACGAGCCCGCCGCCGAGCACCCGGTCGAACTCGCCGATGCCGGTGGTGCGTCGCACCGTGTCGGTCGTGTCGATGTGCGTGATCGGCCGTGCCCGGCGGGTGGGAGCGGTCGCGGTGACCAGTTTGACGATGCCGGTCTGCTCGCCCGCGTCGACCACCGTTCCCCACTGCTGGCATTCGCCGCACCGGCCCACCCACCGCAGCGTCGTCCACCCGCACTCCGTGCAACGGAACGGAGCGGTCTGCGCGGGACGTTTCGTGGCCATGCACCGAGCGTATGCGGGGCCACCGACATCCACCGGCATCCGCGTCGTCCCGCGGTTCGATGACCTGCCGTGGCACCCGTTTTCGCCGATGTCGGACCCGGTATGCACAATGGTCTGCGTGCCCGGAGAGAAGGAAGTCATGACCGAACCGAACCAGCCTCAGGGTGCCCTTCTCGTCGGCAGCGTGAACTACGACGACGCCGAGACGACGATGCGTGCCGCAGCCGAGATCCTCGGGCCGCTCCTCAAGCGCATCCCCGACGGCGAGCCCGGCAAGCGATTCCACTGGATCATGTTCCAGCCGGATGTCCTCGGACAGGCCGACGGCATCGAGCGGGTGGGGGAGCATCCGATACCGCTGCGCATGCTCGACGCTCGTCCGCTGCGCGTGGCGGACGGCGTCGATCCTGCGACCATCGTCTTCCCGTCGCTCGGATACGCCGACGCGGCCATCGAGTCGTACGCGGTCTTCACCCGTCTGCGGAACGAGGGCGTGATCGCGTCGGGCACGCGGTTCCAAGTGTCCCTGCCCACGCCGCTGGCCGTGGTCGGCGCATTCTTCCCGGCCGATCAGCGCGCCGCGATCGAGCCCGTCTATCGGCGGGCGATGTACCGCGAACTCGACGCGATCCTGGATGCCGTGCCGCACGACGACCTCGCGATCCAGTGGGACAACGCCGTCGAATTCAACATCATCGAGAACGTCGAGCGGCCCGGCGCGCTGCCGATGTCGTCGTGGTGGGGCGACGACGTGTGGGCGGGGCTCACCTCCCGGTCGATCGAGCAGGTCGAACGCGTGCCCGCCGACGTCGAGGTCGGATTCCACCTCTGCTACGGCGACGTCGCCGAGAAGCACTTCATCGAGCCGACGGACGCCGCGAACCTGGTGCGATTCGCGAACGAGGTCGTGGATGCCGCGTCCCGCCGAGTCGACTGGATCCATCTGCCGGTGCCGATCGAGCGCGACGACGACGCCTACTACGCTCCACTCGACGACCTGCGCATCGGGGACACCGAGCTGTATCTCGGGCTCGTGCACCGCGAAGACGGGGACGAGGGCGCCGAGCGTCGCATCGCGGTCGCACGCCGCCACGTCGACGCGTTCGGCGTGGCCACGGAGTGCGGCATCGGGCGGGCACCCGCGGGCACCACCGAGGGCATCCTGCGCACCCACGCGGAGGTGGCCGCGACCTGGTGAGACGAGGCGTCGACCGGCTCAGGCCACGGGCGTGTAGGCGACGATCTGCACGCCCGGGAAATCCGACGGACGCAGTTGGTGGTGCTCGTAGCGCACGAGCCCGGCATCCGGATGGTGGAACACCCGCTCACGGGAGGTGAACCCCTGCACGTCGTGGCGTGCCCAGCCTTCACGGAACTCCGGGCTGTCTTCCCTCAGACGGTCGACGAACGCGCGCAGGTCGGGATCCGCCAGCCGGGCGGCCGTCTCGGCACGGAACTCGCCCAGGAACCGGCGACTCGTCTCGGGCCAGTCCGCCAGCAGCGTGCGCACGGCGGGGTCGGTGAACACGACGCGCAGCAGGTTGCGGTCCGCGGCGGGGATGCGGGCGACGTTCGGGTACAGCCGCTCGTAGGCGGCGTTCCAGCCCGCGATCCGCCAGTCCGGGGTCAGAGCGAAGGCAGGGTTGTCGCCGAGAGCGTCGAGCAGGTGCTGCACGTGCGCGGGCAACTCCCCGGTGAGCGGCTCGTCGAGGGCACTCGACGGCGGAAGGCCGGCGAGCGACAGGGCGTATCGGCGTCCGGCGTCGTCGAGCCGCAGCACGCGGGAGACGGCATCCATCACCTGCTGCGACGGGTTGATGTCGCGGCCCTGCTCGAGCCATGTGTACCAGGTGACGCTCACCCCCGAGAGGTACGAGACCTCCTCTCGGCGCAGGCCCACGGTGCGTCCACGGCCGGCCGGCGGCAGGCCGTGATCGGCGCGCACCAGCTGCTCGCGCCGGGCGCGCAGGAACGCGCCGAGTTCCGCACGGCGTCCGGTGGGCTGACTCACGGTCCCAGCGTAGTAGTACCACTACTAGTAGTGGCGCCGTCTTCCGCACCTCGGCGGCATCCGGCATCCTGCGAACATGGCGATTCCTCTGCGTTCCCGTACCGTCACCCACGGCCGCAACATGGCGGGCGCTCGCGCGCTGCTCATGGCCGCCGGCGTGGACAAGGCCGACTTCGGCAAGCCGATCATCGCCGTGGCGAACAGCTTCACCGAGTTCGTGCCCGGTCACACGCACCTGCAGCCGGTGGGACGCATCGTCTCCGAGGCGATCAGTGCTGCGGGTGGCATCCCGCGCGAGTTCAACACGATTGCGGTCGACGACGGCATCGCCATGGGCCACGGCGGCATGCTCTACTCGCTGCCGTCGCGCGAGCTCATAGCCGACTCGGTCGAGTACATGGTGCAGGCGCACTGCGCCGACGCCCTCATCTGCATCTCCAACTGCGACAAGATCACGCCCGGGATGCTGATGGCGGCGCTGCGGCTGAACATCCCGACCGTGTTCGTGTCGGGTGGTCCGATGGAGTCCGGCCGGGCGACCCTCGTCGACGGCACCGTGCGCACCCTCGACCTGGTCGACGCGATCTCCGAGGCCGTCAACGAGTCGGTGTCGGATGCCGACATCCTGCGCATCGAGGAGAACGCCTGCCCGACGTGCGGCTCGTGCTCGGGCATGTTCACCGCCAACTCGATGAACTGCCTCACCGAGGCGATCGGTCTGTCGCTTCCCGGCAACGGCTCGACCCTCGCCACCCACACCGCGCGCCGCGCGCTGTACGAGAACGCCGGCAAGCTCGTCGTCGACATTGCCAAGCGCTACTACGACGACGAGGATGCCTCGGTGCTGCCCCGCAACGTCGCCACCCCGGCCGCGTTCGGCAACGCCATGGCGCTCGACATCGCCATGGGCGGCTCGACCAACACGATCCTGCACCTGCTCGCCGCCGCGCACGAGGCCGGCGTGGACTTCGGGCTGGACGACATCGACGCGGTCTCGCGCCGTGTCCCGTGCCTGGCGAAGGTCGCCCCGAACGTCGCCGGAGACCGCACGTACTACATGGAGGACGTGCATCGCGCCGGCGGCATCCCAGCGATCCTCGGCGAACTGCGCCGCGGCGGGCTGCTCGACGAGGACGTGCACACCGTGCACTCGGCGACCGTCGCCGAATGGCTGGATGCCTGGGACATCCGCTCCGGCGCGGCGATCGACGAGGCGTTCGACCTGTGGCATGCCGCGCCCGGCGGCAAGCGCTCCTCGACGGCGTTCTCGCAGTCGGAGCGCTGGCTCGCACTCGACACCGACGCCGAGGGCGGCTGCATCCGCGACGTCGCGCACGCGTACTCGAAGGACGGCGGCCTGGCGGTGCTGCGCGGCAATATCGCCGTCGACGGCGCGGTCGTGAAGACGGCCGGCGTCGACCCGTCGATCTTCACGTTCTCGGGGCCTGCGGTCGTGTGCGAGTCGCAGGAGGAGGCCGTGCAGAAGATCCTCTCGAAGCAGGTCGTCGAAGGCGACGTGGTCGTCATCCGCTACGAGGGTCCGAAGGGCGGGCCGGGCATGCAGGAGATGCTGCACCCCACCTCGTTCCTCAAGGGCCGCGGGCTCGGCAAGAAGTGCGCACTGATCACCGATGGCCGCTTCTCCGGCGGCACCTCGGGTCTGTCGATCGGACACGTCTCGCCCGAGGCGGCGTCCGGCGGCGTCATCGCGCTGGTGGAGGACGGCGACATCGTCTCGATCGACATCGCCACCCGCGCTCTGTCGCTCGAGGTGTCCGATGAGGTGCTCGACGAGCGCCGTCGGGCGCTGCTGGATGGCGGCGGCTACCGTCCGCGCAACCGCGAACGCGTTGTCTCGCCCGCCCTGCGCGCCTACGCCGTGATGGCTCAGTCGGCCGACAAGGGCGCCGTCCGCGACGTCGCCGTCGTGGAGGCGGCCATGCAGGCGGCGACCGAGCGGGAGCCCGTGCTGAGCTGACCCGTCGATTCGCGAGGACGCCGACCGTCGCGTACACTGGTCCGCGGTGACGTGTCCGAGCGGCCGAAGGTGCAACTCTCGAAAAGTTGTGTAGGGTAACCCCCTACCGTGGGTTCAAATCCCACCGTCACCGCCACGTTCGAAGGCCCCGACATCCCAGTGTTTTCAAGGGATGCGGGGCCTTCGTTATGAGCCGAAACGGGCTCGTGGGAAGAATTTGGGAAGATTCTGCGGGAATCGTGTTCTGGGCGCGGGACAAAGTTTCGATACACGGCCGGATGCCAGTGGTTGAGCGGATCTCGAGCAAGTCGCTTAGTGCTCGCCTGAGTTGCCGTCGTCTCGGGACCGAGATGTTGACCGAGCAACATCGAGCGCCGTCGAGACGCCGTCGAGATCGTCGTCGAACAGGTCGGCATATGTGTCGAGCGTCATCACCGCTGATGCGTGGCCGAGCATTCGCTGGACCGCCTTGACGTTGGCCCCTGCACTCACTGCGAGACTCGCGACGGTGTGCCACAGGTCATGCGGCGTGAGCCGCGGAAACGTCGGGTCCGCCCGTTGACAGCGTCGGACGGCTGCGGCGAACCAACCGTCCTTGGAGTTGGGCAGCCGCAGGTGCTCCACTCCGTCGCCAAAGACGAGCGCATCCGGTGACCGCGTGGCCTTCGTGTGTTGGAAGTACTCGTCGAGGAACGCGGGATAGGGCACGGTTCGGCTCACATGCGTCTTCGGGGTGCCCACGCGGATCTTGCCGTTGACGGTGACGGCGTTCTGCTCGACGCGCAGGCGGCGCTTGGCTGTGTCGATGTTCCGAACGCGCAACGCGGACGCCTCGCCCCAACGGAGGCCGGTGTAAGCCAAGGTCAAGACGAGGTCCGGGTAGCGTGCCTGCTCTGCAAGCGCGTCGACCTGCGCGTGCGTCAGGTAGACACGAGCCTCGTGTCCTTTGCGCGGGAGGGGCACGTTTCGCGCGTTGTTTGTGGGGATCAACTTGTCGCGGACGGCGATCTCCAGGATGTTGGCAAGCACGCCGTGAGCACGGATAACGGTCGTGGCGCTGTATACCGTGGCCAGCTCAGCGACCCACCGGCGGACATCGCTGTGCTGAATGTCCTCGATGTGCTTCTTGCTCCACCGAGGCTCGACGTGGATCCGCCAGGACGACTCCACCGAATGGTATGTGGACGGCTTGAGTACTGCCCTCTGATCTTGAATCCAGGTGGCGCCCAACTCTCCCAGGGGAGTCCGGCCATTTCTCGGATCGATGTATGTGCCGCCGCCAATGCCGACATCGACCGTAGCCAGGTAGTCGGCGGCGTCCTTCTTTCTGGCGAATCCCCGCTTGCTGGCTTGTCGCCCGTCAGGCTTCATGTACCTGACCAGATAGCGGCGTCCTTCCTTCGTCTTGTAGACGTGAATGCGGCTCTTCGCGAACGAGGGTGTAGCCGGGTGAGCTTGGCGTTGGCGGGGTAGGGGTCGAGGTCTCCCGGAGGATGGAAGTTCCTACGCTCGCCATCCGCAAAGAGACCTCGACGTGTCCCACCCTACTTTCGCGTGCCCTG
>NZ_DATEJS010000014.1:0-2243 GCF_035277845.1 Microbacterium sp. | reverse complement strand
CCGCGAGGTGCCGTGCGTCGTGGTGGTGCCCTCGTCGACGATCACGCCGATGTTGCGGAGCATGTCGGCGCGCCCGCACACCGGGCAGAGCGGGCCCGCCTCGAGGGGCGGAAGGTGCGTCAGCGGCGAGGGTCGGGCGGACGCCGACGGATGTCGGTCTCCGGTCCAGGAACGGCCGTCCCAATATCGACGTGAACCGGGCGCATCGGGATCGTCGTACCACCCGGCGGAAGGCAGCGCCATAGAACACCCCCAGATCGAGGTCCCCAGTTGGCGCCATGATCCTCCGCGCCCGGAGCCCTGTCAATGGTCGGGATGCCGCCGGGAGAAGGGGCTCAGCTGCGGGTGCGCAGCAGCGGGATCCGGGGCATGAGCCAGTCGGCCCACACCACCCGCGCGCCGGGGGCGACGGTCAGCGACCAGAAGATCGAGGCGACCGCGTCGCTCGGGTAATGCACCGCGTCGATGCTGACGGATGCCCCCACGCCGAGCACCAGAACCGCGCCGGCGACGACACCCACCGGCATCCAGCGCGTGCCGCGCAGCACGAACACGAGGGCTACCACGAAGGCCGTGACGAACACGGTGTGACCGCTCGGGAACGACGGGTCGACCTGCACGGGAGAGAAGGGGTGAGACAGCAGGCTGAGCTCGGGCCGGGGCCGGTGCACCAGGATCTTGACGACGTCGGACGGGATCCAGGTGATCGCGACCGTGCCGGCGAAGGCCGCGGCGACCGGCAGCCGCCGGGTCGACAGCCAGATCACCGCGGTCGCGAGCACGGTGATCGCGATGGCCGACACCGGCTCGAGGCCGTGGTAGACGAGGCTCGTCACCGTGCCGAGAACGCCGGTGTGCAGGGTGTTCAGCGCCTGGGCGAGGGCGAGATCGAAGGGGTGGGAGCGCAGCGCGAATCCCACCCCGGTCACGACGGCGGCGCCCGCCAGCGCCACGACCACGACGGCGACCGGATGCTGCGACGGGCGCAGGATGCCGTTGCGCGCCCGGGCGGATCTCGACTCGGACCGGGTCGGGGAAAGCAGTGTCTCGGCGCTCATCGGTTCACTTCCTGCAGGGCGGGTGCGGCGGGGTCGGATGCCGCGCTCGAATCGGCGGCGGCACGGACGCGACGGCGGCGCTTCAGCGCCGTGATGCCGACCGGGGCGACCGTCACGACGACGACGCCGACCATGATCCAGTCGATGTTCGCCGCGACCCACGGGATTCTGCCGAGCAGCGACCCCGCGACGCCCAGCACCGCCGCCCACACGATAGCGCTCAGGGCGTTCCACAGGCTGAACAGACGGTGGGACAGGGAGGAGGCCCCGGCCGCCGGCGAGATGTAGGTGCGCACGATCGGCACGAACCGGGCCAGCACGATCGCGAAGCGCCCCCAGCGGGCGAAGAAGGTCTCGGTCTCGTCCAGGTAGCGGGTCTTGAACACGCGGGCGCCGGGCGTGAAGAGCCTCCGTCCGAAGCGGCGCCCGATGACGAAGCCGACCTCGGCACCGGCGATCGCCCCGACGGCCGCGATCCCGGCGATGACGTACCACGGCACGTGCAGCACCGGGGCGAGAAGAGCGGCCGCGAAGATCAGGCTGTCGCCGGGCAGGAACGGGAACAGCAGGCCGTTCTCGACGAACACCATGGCCGCGATGAGCACCAGCGCGATCGGGCCGATCGCGGCGAGGGAGGTGACGATGTTCATCCGTCCATCGTCGGACGGCCGGACTAAGAACTCTCCGAGAAGGGGGACGGCGGGCCGCGGGGTGCCGGGACCCGACCGTGTCAGGCGCCCGGGGTCACGCGCCCGGATCCGTCGACGAGCACGCGCACGCTGTCGCCGTCGAGCACGAATCGCAGTCCGGTGCCGTCCGCGTACTGCTGCCGGAGCCCGGCCGGGGAGACATCGTCCACGCCCACCTGCACGATCGCCGGCAGCGCGCCCGCGGTGCAACCCGTGTAGATCGGGCCCTGCATCTCGGCCGGGTCGGTCGTCGTCGGGAAGACGGCGAGGCAGGCGACGCCGGGACCGCCGAACACGTCCATCGCCCTGACGACCGTGAGCCCGTGGAAGGATGCGCCCACCACGTCCGAAGCCGTGCCGAACAGGCCCTGCGAAGCGCCGTCCCTCGTGAGGGCGAGGGTCTCCGCTTCGGTGAGACCGCCCCTCCCGGACAGGACCGCGAGCGCGCCGTAGGTCAGCACCGCGGTCACCACGACGGACAGCGGCCAGAGCACCG
>NZ_DATEJS010000013.1:0-3300 GCF_035277845.1 Microbacterium sp. | reverse complement strand
TCATCGTGACCTTGGAACCGATGTTGCCGTCGACCCACTCCATGGTCGCGCCCGCCTGCGCGACGGCGCGCTTGGTGACCAGGTTGTAGACGTTGGCCGACCAGTTCTGGATCGTGGTGTACCGGCAGCGGGCGTTCTTCTTCACGACGATCTCGACGACCGCGGAGTGCAGCGAGTCCGACTTGTAGATCGGCGCGGTGCAGCCCTCGACGTAGTGCACGTAGGCGCCCTCGTGCGCGATCGCGCGCTTGGTGACCAGGTTGTAGACGTTGTTCGACCAGTTCTGGATCGTCGTGTAGCGAACGCGCGCGTTCTTCTTCACGATGATCTCGACGACGGCCGAGTGCAGCGAGTCGGACTTGTAGATCGGCGCGGTGCAGCCCTCGATGTAGTGCACGTAGCTGTCTTCGTCGGCGATGATGAGCGTGCGCTCGAACTGGCCCATGTTCTCGGTGTTGATCCGGAAGTAGGCCTGCAGCGGGATCTCCACGTGGACGCCCTTGGGCACGTACACGAACGAGCCGCCCGACCACACCGCGGTGTTCAGCGCGGCGAACTTGTTGTCGCCCGCCGGGATCACGGTGCCGAAGTACTCCTCGAAGAACTCGGGGTGCTCGCGCAGCGCCGTGTCGGTGTCCATGAAGATGACGCCCTGCGCCTCGAGGTCCTCACGGATCTGGTGGTACACGACCTCGGACTCGTACTGCGCGGCGACGCCGGCCACGAGGCGCTGGCGCTCCGCCTCCGGGATGCCCAGGCGCTCGTACGTGTTGCGGATGTCCTCGGGGAGGTCTTCCCAGCTCTGCGCCTGCTTCTCGGTCGAGCGGACGAAGTACTTGATGTTGTCGAAGTCGATCTCGGACAGATCGGCGCCCCAGGTCGGCATCGGCTTGCGCTGGAACAGTTGCAGGCCCTTGAGGCGGTTCTTCAGCATCCACTCGGGTTCCGCCTTCAGCGCCGAGATGTCCTTCACGACGGCGTCGCTGAGGCCGCGCTTGGCGCTGGCTCCGGCGGCATCCGCGTCGTGCCAGCCGAACTCGTACACCCCCAGCCCTTCAAGCTCGGGACGGTCGATGAGCACATCGGACATGACGCCACACTCTCCTCTGGGCCCCACGGTTCATCCGTTCCGGCATGCGAGATTCCGACGGAGGAGTTCCGAGGGGGGATGCCGCTTCTGGGGCCCGATCTCGGCGCACAGGAACGCGCGCCTACACTGTCATTGATGCGGGATGCGATCTCTGTACTGCATCCCGAACCCTTCGATTCTACAGGGTCACCTCCGACATCCGGGCCTGTGTGACCCCCGTCGGCGCTGCCGACGCACCCCTGGAGGCGCGACCCATGTCTGCCGAAGCTCCCGTTGCGACGCCCGAGAAGCGCCGGATCCTCCCCGACCGGGTGACGACCGCCGTGCGCGTGTTCGCGTGGCTCTCGTTCATCGCCGAGATCATGATCGTCGGCACCGGAGGCGCGGTGCGCCTCACCGACTCCGGACTCGGGTGCGGCTGGCCGCTGTGCACGCCCGACTCGCTGGCTCCCACGCCCGCGATGGGCATCCACTCGTTCATCGAATTCGGCAACCGCATGATGAGCGGCGTGGTCGGCATCCTCGCCCTCGTGCTGCTGATCCTCGTCTGGCGGCTGCGGCGCAGCCGCCGCGACCTCTGGTGGCTCGCCTTCGTGGTGGTGCTGGGGGTGCTCGCGCAGGCGATCGTCGGCGGCCTGTCGGTGCGCACCGACCTCAACGCCGGACTCGTCGCCTTCCACTACCTGGCCTCGATCACGCTCGTCGTCGTCTCGGCCGCGTTCCTCGCACGCATGGGCTTCACCGGCGCCCCGCGCGCCCGCGCCGTGCCCCGCTGGTTCGCGATCACCACGCACGTGACCTCGCTGGTGCTCGCCATCGTGCTGATCCTGGGCGTGACCACGACCGCGAACGGTCCGCACTCGGGCGATCCGAGCGTCGTGCGCCACGGGTTCGACGTGACGATCCTGGAGCACCTGCACGCCACGCCGGCCTATGCGCTGTTCGCCCTCACCCTGCTGCTGACCATCGCGAGCATGCTGCAGCACCTGGCGATCCGGCCCTGGATGGCGGCGCTGCTGCTGATCGAGCTCGTGCAGATCGGCATCGGCCTGTACCAGGCGCGCAGCAACCTCCCCCCGCTGTCGGTGGGCGTGCACATGGTGGTCGCCGCGGTGCTCGCCGCCGTCATGGTCGCCGTCGTGACGCGGTTGAAGACCGAGGATGCCGCCGTCGACACACGAAACGCATAGTTTTCGCAGATAGTCTCGCTGCTGCCGGCCCGTCATCGCGGCCGGTATCACCCACCCCCTGAACCTCCTGAGGAGACCTCACACAATGACCTCGCGCCCGAGCCTGGCTCGCAGCATCCCGTACATCGTGCTCGTGATCGCGTCCGTCGCCGCGACGGCGCTCGGCGCGTGGATCGTGCTGACGAAGCTCGCCTCGATGACCACGACCCTCACGGTCAACCAGCAGAGCGCCACCGCCGCGCTCGACGTCTACGGCGGCCCGGCCTGGGTCATGTTCGGCTCCGCCCTGCTGGGCGCCGGCCTGCTGGGCCTGTTCGCCGCCCTGGCCGTCGCGACGCTGCGCTCGTTCGTGCGGGCCGCCGCGGCCGACACCGCCGATGCGGATGTGACCGCGGACGGGTTCCCGGCCGTCCCGGCGGAGACGCCCGCCGAGGCCTCCGCCGAGACCGTCGCCGGCGAGCAGGAGCCGCCCGCGGCCTCCTGACGTCCTCCACGCGATGCGGGTCCCCGGTTCGGGGGCCCGCATCGCCGTTTCCGGTCAGTGTCCGGGGCGCACCGTCACGTCGGTGAGGTCGGCGTCGCGCGGCAGATCGAGCGCCGTGAGGATCGCCGTGACGACGGACTCCGGCCGGATCCAGGCCGCCGCGTCGTAGGCGGCCCCCTCCTGCTCGTGCACGCGCGCCTGCATCGGCGTGGCGGTGCGACCGGGGTAGACGGACGTGACCCGCACGCCGTTCCCGCGCTCCTCGGCGCGCAGGGCGTCGGCGAGCGCGCGCAGGCCGAACTTGCTCGCCGCGTACGCGCTCCAGTCCGGGGATGCCGCGAGCCCCGCCCCCGAGTTCACGAACACGACCCGCCCCTGCGCCTGCCGCAGGGCCGGAAGCGCCAGCCGCGTGAGCTCCGCGGGCGCGGCCAGGTTCACCGTGAGCGTCCGCTGCCAGTGCGCGGCCGTGAGGCGGGCGACCGGGCCGAGGTCGACGACGCCGGCGACGTGCAGCAGGCTGTCGAGCTGCGGCGGCA
>NZ_DATEJS010000012.1:0-7009 GCF_035277845.1 Microbacterium sp. | reverse complement strand
CTGGACGCGATGCAGAGCAAGGTCGTCGACCTCGAGCGCGATCGCCACCAGCAGTACGGTGCGCTGGCCGAGCAGCTGCGCGCCCAGCAGGAGGCGGGCGATGCGCTGCGTGCCACGACGGAGTCCCTGGCCGGGGCGCTGCGGTCCGGCGCGACGCGCGGCGTCTGGGGCGAGACGCAGCTGCGCCGTGTGGTCGAGGCCGCGGGCCTCACCCGGTACGTCGATTTCGACCTGCAGGCGTCCGTGACCTCCGATGCCGGTGCCGGCCGCCCGGACATGATCATCCGGCTCCCCGGCGACAAGGCGCTGGCCGTGGATGCCAAAGCGCCGCTGGACGCCTATCTGGAGGCGAGCGCCATCCCGCTGACCGCCCAGGGTGCAGACCTGCAGCGGCGGCGCGAGCTCCTCGCCCGTCACGTGAAGGCGGTGCGTGCGCACATCGACGCGCTCGCCCGCAAGACGTACTGGCTCGGGCTGTCCTCCAGCCCCGAGTTCGTCATCTGCTTCATCCCCAGCGAGTCGCTGCTCGCCGCCGCGCTCGAAGAGGATCCGTCGCTGCTCGACTACGCCTTCGGCAAGCGCGTGGCACTCGCCTCCCCGGTGAACCTCTGGGCAGTTCTGAAGACGGTGGCCTACACGTGGACGCAGCAGGACGTCTCGTCGCAGGCGCGCGAGCTGTTCGATCTCGGCACCGAGCTCTACCGGCGCCTCGGCGGGCTCGCCGACCACGCCGACAAGATGCGCCGTGCGATCGAGCGCACCGTGGACACCTACAACGGGTTCGTCGGGTCGCTCGAATCCCGCGTGCTCACCACCGCGCGCCGGTTCCCCGGCATCGATGAGACCGGCATCGACGCGATGGCCGCGCCTCGGCCGATCGAGAAGCAGGCACGTCGGCTGACGGCCCCGGAACTGCTGGCCGACCTCGACGACGGCGTCCGGCCGGCGCGCGCCGAAGTGGGCGAGCTGCGGGAGCGCATCGCCGACGACGCGGCGGAGGGTTCAGTGGCCGCCGGGGATGAAGTTCAGCAGCAGAACGGCCGCGGCTGAGACGGCGAGGAACGCGCCCACCATCCACCAGGCGCTCGCCTGCTCGTTGGGCGCCCGGCGGACGCGGAAGAGCACATCGGGACGCCGCGACGGGTCGACGGGCGCAGGCGGCGGGGTGGCGCTGCTCCGCCGGGCGAGCGCGTCGGCGATGACGGCCTGTGCGCCGGTGCGCGGCGTACTGTCAGCCTGCTGCTGCGTCATGTCATCCTCCTGCGACCTCTCGCGGCCCTCGAACGATTGTGACAGCGCTGCCTGCACGGATCGTGAAAGGCGCGCAGATCAGAGCCACTTCGAGACGAGGTGCTCCGACGAGATCCGGCGCAGCGTGCCGGACCTTCCGCGCAGCACGACGCTCTCGGTGAAGATGTACTCCCCGTGGCGGCGCACGCCGCGCACGAGCTGACCCTCGGTCACACCGGTCGCCACGAAGATCGTGTTGTCGCCCCGGACGAGGTCATCCGCTTCGTACACCGTGTCCAGCTGCAGGCCGGCGTCGATGCCGCGCTGCCGTTCGTCGTCGTTGCGCGGGGCGAGGATGCCCTGGATGTGACCGCCCAGCGCCTTGATGGCGCACGCCGTGACGATGCCCTCGGGGCTGCCGCCGATGCCGACGCACATGTCGGTGCGTCCGTCGTGGCGCGCCGAATTGATGCCGCCGGCGACGTCGCCGTCGCTGAGCAGGCGGGTGCCGGCGCCGGCCTCGCGGATGTCCTCGATCAGCTTCTCGTGACGCGGCCGGTGCAGCACCGACACGACCATCTCCGACACGGGCTTGCCGAGGGCCTTGGCGAGCAGGCGGATGTTCTCCCCGATCGGGAGGCGGATGTCGACCACGCCGACGCCGGCCGGGCCGGTGACGAGCTTGTCCATGTAGAACACGCTGGACGCATCGAGCATCGTCCCGCGATCCGAGACGGCGAGAACCGAGATCGCGTTGTTGCGGCCCGCGGCCGTGAGGCTCGTGCCGTCGATCGGGTCCACGGCGATGTCGCACTGCGGGCCCTGGCCGTTTCCGACACGCTCGCCGTTGAACAGCATGGGCGCTTCGTCCTTCTCGCCCTCGCCGATCACGATGGTGCCGTCGAAGTTGACCGTCGTGAGGAATGCCCGCATCGCATCGACCGCGGCGCCGTCGGCGACCTCCTTCTGACCCCGTCCCACGAACGGCGTCGCCCGGATCGCGGCCGCCTCCGTCGCGCGGACGAGCTCCAGCGCGAGGTTGCGGTCGGGGTGCAACGGGCTCATGTCGGAAGTCAGGCTCACCATGCACCCAGCCTAGCGAGCGGCGGTCTCCCCCACCGGCGGCCGGCTCGTTTCCGGACGGATCGTTTCGCGATCTTTACCGCGGTACCCCGCCCCGGCGGCCCCGCGCCCGGCCCGCTAGAGTGGGCGGAGGATGTCCCGGCGCCACGGGTGCTGCGGCTCCTGTCGAACCCTCCCCGCTGAACCTGCCAAGGAGCCGAGGACAATGCCCGTCGCCACCCCCGATCAGTACGCCGAGATGCTCGACCGCGCGAAGGCAGGCGGCTTCGCCTACCCCGCGATCAACGTCTCGAGCTCCCAGACCATCAACTCCGTCCTCCAGGGCCTGACCGAGGCCGGATCCGACGGCATCCTGCAGGTCACCACGGGAGGGGCGGACTACTTCGCCGGCCACACCATCAAGGGCCGCGCCACCGGCGCGCTCGCGATGGCGCGGTACGTCACCGAGGTCGCGAAGAACTACCCGATCACGGTCGCCGTGCACACCGACCACTGCCCCAAGCCGGCCCTCGCCGACTTCGTGCTGCCGCTCATCGAGGCCTCCGAGGAGGAGGTCCGTGCCGGGCGCAACCCGATCTTCCAGTCGCACATGTGGGACGGCTCGGCTGTGCCGCTCGCCGAGAACATCGAGATCGCGCAGGAGCTCCTGCCGCGCATGAAGAACATCAACGCCATCCTCGAGGTCGAGATCGGCGTCGTCGGCGGCGAAGAGGACGGCGTCAAGCACGAGGGCACGAACGACGCCCTCTACACCACCACCGGTGACGTGGCGAAGGCCGTCGAAGCCCTCGGTCTCGGCGAGAACGGCCGCTGGATCGCCGCGCTCACCTTCGGCAACGTGCACGGCGTCTACAAGCCGGGCAACGTCAAGCTGCGTCCGGAACTCCTCGGCGAGATCCAGGAGGGCATCGCAGCCCAGTTCGGCACCGGCCCGAAGCCGCTCGATCTCGTCTTCCACGGCGGCTCCGGCTCGTCCGACGAGGAGATCGCCACCGCCGTCGCGAACGGCGTGGTCAAGATGAACATCGACACCGACACGCAGTACGCGTTCACCCGCTCGGTCGCCGGGTTCATGTTCCAGAACTACGACGGCGTGCTCAAGGTCGACGGCGAGGTGGGCAACAAGAAGGCCTACGACCCGCGGGCGTGGGGCAAGGTCGCCGAGTCCGCCATGGCCGTGCGCGTCGTCGAGGCGACGCAGCAGCTCGGCTCGCACGGCAACTCGCTGAGCATCTGACGTATCGCGAAGAGGATGCCGCGGCCGAACCGGTCGCGGCATCCTCTTCGTCTGCGACGACTCAGGCGGGCGCCACGAACACGTCGAGGATCGTCGGCGCGCCCGCGTCCGCCGGGATCACGACGATCTCGTCTCCCGCTTCGACACGGCCGGTGCGGAGCACGCGCAGGTATGCGCCGAGCCGGCGCTCGCGGGAGAAGCGCTTCACCCAGCCGTGCTCGTCGTCCCCGCCCACCCAGCGCGCGAAGGTCTGGCAGGGCGTGCGCGGCAGCGTGACCTGCAGCTCCACCGACGACCCGATCCGCCAGATCTCGCCGATGCGGGCGTTGCTGACGTCGACTCCGGCCACGCGCAGGTTCTCGCCGAACCAGCCGGCCGGCACGCCGCGACCGAGCTCGGCGGCCCAGAACGCGGCATCCTCGTCCGCGTACGCGTAGACCGCCTGATCGAGGCCGCCATGGTGCTTGCGGTCGGCCTGGACGTCGGCGTACACCCCGTACCGCCCGACGCGCACGGGGCCGTCGACCGGCGCCTTGTCGATCGCGGTGACGCCGACGGATCCGGCATCGGGGTGCAGCTCACGGACGGCGCAGACGGCGAGGAGATGCGACATCCCGCCACCCTATCCGCCGTGGACGGCTCAGCCCGCGCTCTGCTGCAGGTAGCTCGCCACGGCCGGGTCGCCCATCACCGGGACGGCGACGCAGATGCCGACCACGATGTAGGTCAGGACGGCGCCCACGAGCGGCAGCCACCATGTGACCTTGCCGAGGCGCAGTCGCCGCAGCGCCAGAAGCAGCGTGAGCAGGTAGCCCAGCACCAGCAGGAAGGCCGCCACGACGCCCCAGATCCGCCCCGCGGTGACGTTCGTGAACGTCCCCGCGATGCCGAGCGTCTTCATCATCTCGCCGGCGAGTGCGGCGAAGTCGAAGTACTGCGGCAGCTGGAGCACGACGTACACCACGCCGAATCCGAGGAGCATGATCGTCGCGAGGCGATCCACCGCCCGCGGCTGCATCGGGGAGGCGCCGGGGGATGCCGGTGACGCCGACAGCAGCTGGTCAGGGTGCGGAACGGGCGGCTCCGGCATCGGCTGACGGATGTGTGCGCGCTGCTGCTCGGGGGTGGCGTACTCCCCGAACTGCGGGCGCGGGCGCTGCTGCTCGCCGTTCTGCTCCGTCACGCGCGACCCCGCCCACCCAGGGCCCGGTCGTCCCGGTGTCCTGAGGCATCCTGACGCAGCTCCTTCGGCAGCGAGAACATGAGGTCCTCCTCCGCCGTGCGCACCTGTTCGACGTCCCGGTAGCCCGCGTCGGACAGCGCCTCGAGCACCTCCTGCACGAGCACCTCCGGCACCGAGGCACCGCTCGTGACGCCGACCGTGCCGACCCCGTCCAGCCACTCCTGCCGCACTTCGCCGGCGTAGTCCACGCGGTGGGCGGCCTTGGCGCCGTGCTCGAGCGCGACCTCGACGAGGCGCACGCTGTTGGACGAGTTCGCCGAGCCGACGACGATCACGAGGTCGGCGTCCCGTGCGACCTTCTTGATGGCCACCTGGCGGTTCTGCGTCGCGTAGCAGATGTCGTCCGAGGGCGGATCGTGCAGCTCCGGGAACCGCTCGCGCAGCCGCCGCACCGTCTCCATGGTCTCGTCGACGGAGAGCGTGGTCTGCGACAGCCAGACGACCTTGGACGGGTCGCGCACCTCGACCGTGTCGGCCTCTTCCGGCGAGTTGACCACCGTCACGTGCTCCGGCGCCTCGCCCGCCGTCCCTTCGACCTCTTCATGGCCGGTGTGACCGATCAGCAGGATCTCGAAGTCGTCGCGCGCGAACCGCACCGCCTCACGGTGCACCTTGGTCACGAGCGGGCACGTGGCGTCGATCGCGTGCAGACCGCGATCGGATGCCGCGGTGACGACCGTCGGCGCGACGCCGTGCGCGCTGAAGACGACGTGCGAGCCCTCCGGCACCTCGTCGACCTCGTCGACGAAGATGGCGCCCTGGGCCTCCAGCTCGGTGACGACATGGATGTTGTGCACGATCTGCTTGCGCACGTAGACCGGGGAGCCGTAGCGCTCGAGCGCCTTCTCGACGGCCACGACGGCTCGGTCCACCCCCGCGCAGTAGCCGCGCGGCGACGCCAGCAGAACCCGCTTGGGGGCATCCACCGGGATATCCTTGAGCCGCCCGCGCACCTGCGGGACACGGGGCATCGACAGCTGAACGGTCACCCTCCGATTCTACGGTGCGCCCTTCCGCGCCCGGTCAGAAAGGCCCCGATGACGACGCCCGCAGCCACCGTCGCGCCCCGCGACTCCACGGCGGACTCCCCCACGTCGGTCACGCGTCTGAACGAATCCATCCACGGATTCATCGAGCGATGGGGCTCGGTGTGGGTCGAGGGAGAGGTCACCTCGTGGAACGTCCGGGGCGGCCACGTCTTCGGCCGGCTGAAGGACGCGACCGCCGATGCGCACATCGGCTTCCGCGTCTGGGCGACCACGCGCCGGCGCCTCGGCACGGACCTCAAGGTCGGCGACCACGTCGTGCTGTGCGTCAAGGCCGACTACTTCGTCAAGACCGGCGACTTCGGCTTCACGGTGTCGAGCTACCGCCACGTCGGCCTCGGCGAGCAGCTCGAGAAGCTCGAGCGCCTCCGCGCCCGTCTGCGGTCCGAGGGGCTGTTCGACGCGGCCCGCCGCAAGCGGCTGCCGTTCCTGCCGCACTGCATCGGGCTGATCACGGGCGAGAAGTCGGATGCCGAGCGGGACGTGCACCGCAACGCCGAGCTGCGCTGGCCGCAGGTGCGCTTCCGCACCGTGCATGCCGCGGTGCAGGGCGACCGGTGCGTACCGGAGACCCTCGCCGCGCTGAAGATCCTCGACGCCGATCCCGAGGTCGACGTCATCATCATCGCGCGCGGCGGCGGCGACCCGCAGACGCTGCTCGGATTCAGCGACGAGCGGCTCCTGCGCGCAGTCGCCGCGGCATCCACGCCCGTCGTGAGCGCCATCGGACACGAGAACGACCACCCCCTCCTCGACGACGTCGCCGACCTGCGCGCATCGACGCCGACCGACGCGGCGAAGCGCGTCGTGCCGGACGTGGCCGAACAGCGCGCCCTCGTCGCCGACTGCCGCGCCCGGATGCTGCGGGTGCTCTCCCAGCGGGTCCGCCACGATCAGGAGCGGCTGGAGCACGTGCGCTCCCGCCCGGCCCTGCGGGCCCCGGAGACCATGATCGCGTCGCGCGCGCAGGAGGTGCAGCTGCTCATGGATCGCGGGCGGGACGGCACCGACCGGCGCATCGAGGCCGGGGCGCGCCGGCTCGGCGAGCTGCGTGCCACGCTGCGGGTCCTGGCGCCGGGCGCCACTCTCGCGCGCGGGTACGCGATCGCGCACCTCGCAGACGGCACGATCGTGCGGGATGCCGCCCAGGCTCCCGCCGGCACCGCCCTG
>NZ_DATEJS010000011.1:0-4624 GCF_035277845.1 Microbacterium sp. | reverse complement strand
CATGGGCTTCGGGAGAGAGGGAACCAAGGGACATGTGCGCCGTGGAGAAGCGCTTGGTGATGGCCTCGATCGGCTCAACCTCCGAGAGCAGGATCGAGAAGATGCGCCCGATCAGCCGGGGAGCACCGCCGCGCCGGGGTGCTGCTCGAAAATCAGCTGGGTCTGCGTGCGCCCCAGGTCGGGGTCGGAGCCGAGGTGCGTCCGGATGAAGTCCCGCAGCGCGGGCACGCTCTCGCACGCCACATGCAGCACGAGGTCCTGCTCGCCTCCGATGAGGTACACCCGCTGCACCCCGGGGATGCGCTGCACGCGCTCGGTGACGAGTGGGAGGTGATCGCGCACGCTGTCGTGCACGCCGACGAGGATCAGCGCCTGCACGCTCGCCCCGGCTGCGACGGGGTCGATCTCGGCGTGGTATCCGCGGATGACGCCGGCGGCCTCGAGGGCCCGGACACGGCCGTGGCACGTGGAGCGCGGCAGGCCGACGCGGGCGGCGAGCTCCTTGTTCGAGAGCCGGCCGTCGCGGGCGAGCTCGGCGAGGATCCGGCGATCGGTCGCCGTCAGCTGAATCTCGTCCGACATCGTGCCTCCCCGGCCGCCACCGATCCGCCCCCGAGCCGTCGGCATCCGTCATTTCTGAATCTTCTTCAGCATCCTAGGCAATCTGCCGAATCCGGGCCATGCTTGAGCGTCGAATCCCGCACCGACGATCGGAGTGCGGACCGCGACGAGGAAGTGAGCCGTGATGACCGATGCAGCGCAGCCGACCACGCGCGAGGAGTGCGTGCAGGCCGACCGGACCGACGAGCTCGCCGCACTGCGCGACGAGTTCTCGCTTCCCGCGGGCGTCATCTACCTGGACGGCAACTCCCTGGGCGCACTGCCGCGCGCCGCCGCCGAACGCGCCGCCCACATCGTCGCGCAGGAGTGGGGCACCGACCTCATCGGCAGCTGGAACAAGCACCACTGGTTCGACCTGCCCGTGCGGATCGGCGAAAAGCTCAACCGCCTCATCGGCGGCGGGGACGGCGAATGCGTCGCCACCGACACCACCTCGGTCAACCTCTTCAAGGCGCTGTCCGCGGCCGTGGGCCTGCAGCGGCAGGATGCCCCGCAGCGGCGTGTGATCGTGTCGGAGCGCGAGAACTTCCCGACGGACCTCTACATCGCCGAGGGCCTCATCACGATGCTCGACCACGGCTACCGGCTGCGTCTGATCGACGCCCCCGAGGAGCTCGACGCCGCGCTCGACGACGACGTCGCAGTGGTGCTGCTCACCCAGGTGAACTACCGCACCGGGCACCTGTGGGACATGCGCGAGACGACGGAGCGCATCCACGCCGCGGGCGCCCTCGCGATCTGGGACCTGTGCCACTCGGCGGGCGCCGTGCCGGTGCACGTCGCGGACGCCGGCGCCGACCTCGCCGTCGGCTGCACCTACAAGTACCTCAACGGCGGCCCCGGCTCCCCCGCGTTCATCTGGGTCGCGAACCGCCACCTGCCCCGCGCCACGTCGCCGCTCACCGGCTGGTGGGGGCACGCGCGCCCGTTCGACATGGCCGACGCCTACACTCCCGCGCAGGGCGGGCGGCGCTTCCTCGTCGGCACGCAGCCCATCCTGTCGATGGCCACCATGGAGGTGGGCGTCGACCTGCACCTGCGCGTGGACCAGGAGGCCCTGCGCCGCAAGTCGCTGGCTCTGACGTCGCTGTTCATCCGCCTGGTCGAGACCCGCCTGGCGGGGCATCCGCTGACCCTCATCACGCCCCGCGACGAGCACCACCGCGGCAGCCACGTGTCGTTCCAGCATCCGGAGGGATTCGCCGTCATGAAGGCCCTCATCGCCCAGGGCGTCATCGGCGACTACCGCGAGCCCGAGGTGCTGCGGTTCGGCATCGCCCCCCTGTACATCGGCTACGCCGACGTGTGGGATGCCGTCGAGACCCTGCGCCGCGTGCTCGACGACGAGCTGTGGCGCGCCCCCGATTTCCAGCTGCGCGGCGCGGTCACCTGATCGCTGCCGACGAGGCGCTCGCCCGCGGCCTCAACGCGCACGACGGCGTGCTCACCAACCGCGGAGTGGCCGACGCGTTCCCCGACCTCCCCTACGCCCCCGTCGCGGACGTGGTGGGCGCGCGGGTTTGATCGCGTTCGCGGTCCGGGATCCCGCCCGCTAGCCTGGATGGGATGCCGGATCTTCTGCCCTGGGCGTGGGCGCTGCTCGCGCTGTGCGCCGTGGTCGTCGGCATCTCGAAGACGGCGCTGCCCGGCGCCAACACGATCTCGATCGCACTGTTCGCCGCGATCCTGCCGGCGCGCACCTCGACCGGCGCGATGCTGCTGCTGCTGATCGTGGGCGACGTCTTCGCTCTGCTCACCTACCGCCGCCACGCGCACTGGCCGACACTGCTGCGCCTCGCGCCGGCCGTGCTGGTGGGTCTCGCCCTCGGCGCCGGGTTCCTGCTCGTGGCGGACAACACCGTCGTCAAGCGGGTGATCGGCGTGATCCTGCTCATCATGGTCGTGATCACGCTGTGGCGTCGGCGCGTGGCCTCGACCGGCACCGGGGATACACCCCACAACCGCTTCGTGACCGTGGGCTACGGCGCCATGGGCGGCTTCACGACGATGGTCGCGAATGCGGGCGGCCCGGTCATGTCGATGTACTTCCTGGCGATGCGCACACCCGTCATGGTGTTCCTCGGCACGTCCGCCTGGTTCTTCGCGATCGTCAACTGGACGAAGCTGCCGGTGATGGTGGGGCTCGGCCTCATCGACGTGCCGGTGCTGCTGCTGGATCTGACACTCGTGCCGCTCGTCGTGGCCGGGGCGTTCGCGGGGCGCTGGCTCGCCAAGCGCCTCGACCAGCGCCTGTTCGACCGCATCGTCACGATCCTCACGGTGGTGGGCGCCCTGTACCTGCTGGTGTGAGAGCCGCCTCGAGGATCCGGCAGCATCACAGGACGCGATGTACAGCATCCCCTACTCGCCCGTACACCGTGGCCGCAAAGCGGGGGTGCGCCGCCGGTACGCTTGAGGCGTGACAGAACGCGCCCCGCTCTCCCGCAAGCTCTCCGCCATCGCCGAGTCCGCGACCCTCAAGGTCGACGCCAAAGCCAAGGCCCTGCAGGCGGCCGGCCGCCCGGTGATCTCGTACGCCGCCGGCGAGCCCGACTTCGCGACCCCGCAGTTCATCGTGGATGCCGCCATCGAGGCGATGCACGACCCCAAGAACTACCGGTATACCCCCGCCGCCGGCCTGCCGGTGCTGCGCGAGGCGATCGCCGCCAAGACGCTGCGCGACTCCGGCCTCGAGATCTCGCCGGCGCAGGTCGTCGTCACCAACGGCGGCAAGCAGGCCGTCTACCAGGCGTTCCAGGCGGTGGTGAACCCCGGCGACGAGGTGCTGCTGCCCGCGCCGTACTGGACCACGTACCCCGAGGCCATCCAGCTCGCCGACGGCGTGCCCGTCGAGGTCTTCGCCGGCGCCGACCAGGAGTACAAGGTCACCGTCGAGCAGCTCGAGGCCGCGCGCACCGACCGCACCACGGCGCTCGTGTTCGTCTCGCCGTCGAACCCCACCGGCGCCGTCTACACCGAGGACGAGACCCGGGCGATCGGCCAGTGGGCCGTCGAGCACGGCATCTGGGTGATCTCCGACGAGATCTACCAGAACCTCGTGTACGAGGGCGTCCGCGCCGTCTCGATCGTCGAGGCGTGCCCGGAGGTCGCGGGTCAGACGATCCTCGTCAACGGCGTCGCCAAGACCTACGCGATGACCGGATGGCGCCTGGGCTGGATGACCGGACCGGCCGACGCGATCAAGGTGGCGTCCAACCTGCAGTCGCACCTGTGCAGCAACGTGAACAACATCGCGCAGCTCGCCGCGGTCGCCGCGCTCAACGGCCCGCAGGACGAGGCCGAGCAGATGCGTCAGGCCTTCGACCGTCGCCGCCGCCTGATCATCGCCGAGCTGTCGAAGATCGACGGCCTCGAGGTGCCGACCCCGCTCGGCGCGTTCTACGCCTACCCCGACGTGCGCGGGCTCCTCGGCCGCGAGTGGGCGGGGAAGACGCCGACCACGTCGCTCGAGCTCGCCGACCTCATCCTCGAAGAGGCCGAGGTCGCCGTCGTGCCCGGCGAGGCGTTCGGCCCCAGCGGCTACCTGCGCCTGTCGTACGCGCTCGGCGACGACCAGCTGCTCGAAGGCATCCAGCGCCTGCAGCGTCTGTTCGCCTGAAACGCTCACGAGACGGAGGGTGCGCGCGGGGCATCGCGCGCACCCTCCGTCTCACACGACGTCAGTCGCCTGTGCCGTCGTGCGTCGTGCTGCCCTGCTCGTCGCCGCTCTGGCCGGACTGGGTCGTTCCCTGGTGATCGCCGTCGCCCTGGCTGTCACCGCCCTGACTGTCGCCGCCCTGACTGTCGCCGCCCTGGCTGTCGCCGATCTGGGTGTCGCCGGATCCGCTCTCCTGGTCCGCATCGCCCTGGCCGTCGCCCTGGTTGTCCTCGGTGGCGCCGTCGCCCGCGGTGGCACCGTCGTGCTCGACTTCAGCAGCGGCATCCTCCGCGGTGCCGTCGTGCGCCGTCCGCGTCGTGTTCTCGTGGGTCGTCGTCTCGACGG
>NZ_DATEJS010000010.1:0-3048 GCF_035277845.1 Microbacterium sp. | reverse complement strand
TCGCAGCCTCGCCGTGGCATTTCGACAGCGCGCACATCGGCCTGTTCGGACTCGCCGGGCTGGCCGGCGCACTGGGCGCGGGCCGAGCCGGACGCTGGGCGGACCGCGGTTACGCGCGCCCGGTCACGGGGGCGGCACTCGTCCTGCTGGCCGTCTCGTGGTCCGCCACGGCACAAGGATCGTGGTCGCTGCGGCTGCTCGTCGCGGGCGTCGTCGTCCTCGATTTCGCCGTGCAGGCCGTGCATGTCGGCAATCAGCACCTGCTCACGGCCGCACACCCGGACCGGACCAGCAGCGTCATCGGCACGTACATGCTCTTCTACTCCGTCGGTTCGGCGTTCGGCGCGGCCGCCACGACCGCCGCGTATTCGGCCGCCGGCTGGACCGGGTCCAGCATTGCCGGCGCCGCCTTCGCGGTCGGCGGCTTCGCGGTATGGGCGATCGCGGACGGCCGCCGGCGGACGGCCGACCGGCGTCCGAGGCGCTCGATCACGCCCGCCACGGCGCCGGGACACGATGTGGTGCAGAGGCCCCCAGAGTGATCAGGAATCGAGAAGCGACGGTCGTGCGATCGCCGATAACGTCTTCGACATGAACATCACCACTGCTCAGAGCACCATCGCATCGGTCATCCTCGAGACCCCGGACCCGGCTGCCGCCGCGGCCTTCTACGAGGCCGCGTTCGGACTCGGCGACCGGCTGCGGGTCCGCAAGTCGGACGCGGAGACCACCGGCTTCCGCGGATACATCCTCTCCCTCGTGGTGTCCCAGCCGAGCACCGTCGACAGCCTCATCGGCTCCGCGGTCGCGGCGGGCGCGACGACGGTCAAGCCGGCCAAGAAGAGCTTCTGGGGGTACGGCGGCGTCGTGCAGGCCCCCGACGGCGCGGTCTGGAAGATCGCCACCTCGGCGAAGAAGGACACCGGCCCGGCCACCCGCGAGATCGACGATTTCGTTCTGCTGCTCGGGGTCGAGAGTGTGAAGGCGACCAAACAGTTCTACGTCGAGCGCGGCTTGACCGTGGCGAAGAGCTTCGGCGGTAAGTACGCCGAGTTCGAGTCGCCGGCCGGGTCGGTCAAGCTCGCGCTCTACGGCCGCAAGGCCGCCGCCAAGGACGCGGGTGTCCCGGCGGAGGGCTCCGGGTCGCATCGGATCGCCGTCACCGGCCCCCTCGGTTCCTTCACCGATCCCGACGGATTCGTGTGGGAGGTCGAGGCCTGAGCCGGGTGGCCCGGCCGGAATCAGGCCGCCCGCAACGGAACTCGGAAGGACTTGCGCAGCGACGACGGGCCGACCAGGGGAAGCAGCACGGCGAGGAGCTTCCCCTCGAGCGCCCGTGGCGTCCGGGTCAGTTCGACGTCGACACGGCTGCCCTCCGGGGCAGGTGTGGCACGGAAGACCCACCCACCACCGGCGCCGAAGAGTTTGGAATCCAGGGTGGTCACGGTCACCGTGTCGCCCGCCGGGTCCCACTCGTAGCGGGCGCGCTCCCAGGCCGCCTCCGTCCCCTCGGTGACCTCGGCCCACCCCTCGCCCTGCTCGTGCACGACGAAGTGCTCGGCATCGATCGTAGGCCACACCTGCGGCCGGGACGGGCCGAAGTCGGTGAGCACGCCCACGACCTCGGCGGGGCTCAGCGTGGAGATGAGATGAAAACGGACCGTGGTCATGGAAACTCCTCGAAACCGGTAGGGCCGCCGGCCGCGGATTCGCGGTGCCGGACACTCATCGAGCATCGCCGCTACCGGTGCCGCTACGAATCCGTCGGATGACGCTGCGGTGACGTAATCTCCATGACCTCCATCAGCTGGTTCGCGAATTCTTCGGCCTCGGTGCGCACGCCGTTGTGTGCCCCGGGGAACTCGACCACCTCGATTCCGAGCCGGGCCGCGATCTCGACCGCGGGCCGATAGGGCAGGCACCCGCGCGTTTCGCGGCCGACCGCGAGCACCAGACGGTCCGACACCGCGGCGAGCGCACTGTAATCCGGTGTGTACGAGGTGAATTCACGCAACTCGTGTTCGATCATGAGCGGGCCGTTGGCGGCGAGGCGGGCCCACATCTGCGCGGCACGCTCCGACAGCCGCGAAACCTGCGGCGCCGGTTTCATCGCGGGACCGATGCCCGCGAGGAATCTCGCGCCGGCCGCGGCGACGCCCTCGGTGTGGAGCAGGACATAGACCTCCTCGACCATCGCGAGGTGCCGGTCGGCGTCCGGCAGGACGGCGAAGCAGGGTGGTTCGTGCGCGACCAGTCGGCGCACCCGGTCGGGATGTCTCGCCAGCACGTCGAGTCCGACGATCGCGCCGTTGCTGGTTCCGCAGACGAACGCCGGCTCATCGGACAGATGCGCGAGCAGCCGGGCCACGTCGTCCGCCTGCACCGCCACCTGCTGATCCTCGGGCCCGTGGGCGAGCACGCTGCGCGAACAGCCGCGTGGATCCAGCGCCACGACGGTGAAACGGCGCCCGAGCACCTCGGCCATCTCGTCGAAGACGCCCGCGTCGCCGCCGCCACCGGGGATCAGCAACAGCAGCGGCCCGTCGCCGCGCAGTTCGTAGTACAGCGTCGCGCCGGGGACGGTCAGTGTGTCGGATCTCATTGCGCTACTTCCTCTTCGATGCCGGACGGCCACTGCGACAGGGTGCGATGCAGGGCCTCGAGAATGCGGTGCCAGCTGGCGTCGATCGCCCGGGAGTGCGCGAATCCGCCCGCCGCCTCCAGGGTGGCGAAGCCGTGAAATGTGCTGCGCAGCAAGCGTCCCGCGTCGGTCGACCCGGGTTCGCTCAATCCGTATCCGCGCAACAGCGCCGCGGTGAGCTCGATACCGCGCAGCAGGGCCGGCTCTCCGGCGACCTCCTCGGGATCCATGCGGATCTGCGTTGCCGCGTACCGGCCCGGATGGTCGAGGGCGTAGGAGCGGTACGCGTCGGCGAACGCGAACAACGCCTCACGCCCGGAGCGCCCCGCCACCGCCGCGCCGATCCGCTCGTTCATCTCCGCCCCGGCCAGCAATCCCACCTGCACCTGCAGATCCCGCAGGTTCCG
>NZ_DATEJS010000009.1:0-7634 GCF_035277845.1 Microbacterium sp. | reverse complement strand
CCGTGCGAACCGGCGGCCGGTGATGTCGGTCGG
The DNA here is from genome assembly GCF_035277845.1 of Microbacterium sp. Classification (GTDB taxonomy): domain Bacteria; phylum Actinomycetota; class Actinomycetes; order Actinomycetales; family Microbacteriaceae; genus Microbacterium. The sequence goes on along the minus strand of NZ_DATEJS010000009.1, from coordinate 7,601 downwards.
CGTGATGCGCACGAAGATGTGCTTCGGCGTCGGGGTCCAGGACGCGAGTTGCAGAACGCCGGATGCCTCGATCTCCTCGGCGGCCGTCAGACGGCGGGCGGTGCCGTGGATCACGACGCTCCAGTGCCGGCCCGCCCCCTCTCCGTCGATCTCGAACGCGACCTCGGGCGCGGACATGAGCGCGCGCAGCTTGCTGCCGGGTCCGGTACGCAGGTACACGCTGCCCTCATTGACCAGATGGTTGACCGGGAACACATCCGGCGCGCCGTCCAGCCGGCCCACGGCGAGCCGCCCCAGTTGCGCGCCCTGGGCGAGCCGCCAGCACTCGGCGGTGTCGAGCTTCTCGATTCGGTTCTGCGCCATGGCGGTGCCTCATCCGGCTTCTCCGGCGCCCAGCGGGGTCACCTCGGGCGACGATCCCTGTCCGTGCACGATGAGCACGGGGCAGTGCGCATGCTCGGCGCAGGCGGAGCTGACCGAGCCGAGCAGCAGACCGGCGAAGCCGCCGTGCCCACGGCTGCCGAGCACGAGCATCCCGCACGTCTTGCTCTCCTCGATCAGCATGCGCGCCGGCGGACCGGCGAGCACCGTCCGGCGCAGCGCAGGGGGCGTCGAGCCGAAGGCGGCTTCGACGGAATCGTGCAGGATCGTCTTCGCGTCCTCTTCCGGGGACCATGCGTCCGCCGTGTACGGCGAGGCGTAGGGCGGGTAGGCCCAGGTGGTCACCACCTCCAGCGGAGCCGAGAACGCCTCGGCGACGCGCGCCGCATACCGCAGGGCCTCGATCGACGACGGGGAACCGTCGATCCCGACCAGCACGCGGTCGGGATCGGTGACTTCTTGTTCATCCATGCCTCCACGATCGCCCGCGTGCGCGCGGCGCATCGGGACGAAAGTCACACGGGTGCGTCTACTTCCTGCGACGGACGACCAGCACGATGTACAGCGCCGCCAGCACGGCGACGAGCGCGCCGACTGTGAACCCCATCGGACGATTATCGCGCTGTGCGCGCGGTCACGGCATGCCCGGAGGATCCACCGACCGTCCGACGCGGTCGCGACCGACGATGCGTCACGCTTCGACGGACGCAGGCACCCGCCAGTGGGCGCGAGTCCCGCGCACGGGCTGGGCTTCGAGCGTGAAGACCCCGCCGTGAGCGCGGGCGCGGTGGTCGAGATTGGAGGTGCCTCCGTTGCGCGGCGCGGCCGGGTCGATCCCATCGCCGTCATCCTCGACGAGCACCGCGATCTCCGTGTCCGTCACCGTCACTTCCACCGCGGTCGTCAGCGCATGTGCGTGACGGGCCACGTTGGCAAGGGACTCCCGCACCACCGCGACGACATCGTCGGCGAGCGGCCCGGTCACCACCAGATCGACGGGGCCGGTGAAGGTCAGCCGCGGCGGCGTCGCCAGTGAGGGGGTGAGCTCGGCGATCAGTTCGAGGATCCGCTGGCGCGCCTGCATCGGCGAGGTGCGGGTGCGCAGGGTGAAGATCGCGGTGCGGATGTCGGCGATCGCGGCGTCGATCTCGGCGACGTGCCGGTCGATCACCGGTTCCTGGTCTGGGAAGGTCGCGGCCAGGGCCTGCAGCCCGAGGCCGGTGGCGAACAGGCGCTGGATGACGTGGTCGTGCAGATCCCGGTCGATCCGACTGCGGTCTTCGACGACCTCGAGGCGCTGACGGTCCCGCCGCGCCCACGCGAGCGACACGGCGATGCCGGCCTGCGCCGCGAACTCCGAGACGGCGGTGAGGTCGGGGTGTGTGAACGGCGCTCCGCCCGCGGCGCGAGAGACGCACAGCGCGCCCACCGTGTGGGCCGCGATGGTCAGGGGAACCGCCACCGTGGGGCCCAGGTCCCAGTGGCCGCCGGGAAGCGACCATGCGTCCGCCGTGACCAGAGTCTGGGTGGCCACCGCGCGTCCGGCAGGAGTGCCTTCGGCAAGAAAGACGGTGTCCCGCACCACGTCTGCATCGGCGCCGCGGGCGACGTCGACGCGCATGGAGGTGCCGTCCGGTTCGGGGACGATGACGGTGACGAGCTCGACCGGCACCACGGATGCGATGCGCTCGGCGACGACGCCGAGCACATCGTCGGTGTCGGGGGAGAGCAGCGCCGCGCGCACGTCGGACTGGGCGGCCGCCAGCCGCTCCTGCCGGCGCGCCTGGTCGTAGAGGCGGGCGTTTTCGATGGCGATGCCCGCGGTCGCCGCGAGCGACTCGATGAGCTCCTCATCCTCATCGGTGAACTCCCCGTGGACGGGATCCGTCAAGTAGAGGTTGCCGAACACCTGGTCGTGCACCCGGACCGGGACGCCCAGGAAGGCGTCCATCGGTGGGTGGTGCTCGGGGAAGCCGACCGAGCGGGAGTCTGCGCTCAGGTGGGGCAGTCGGATGCTCTCGGCTGTCTGGATCACGGCCCCGAGCAGGCCATGACCCTCGGGCAGATGACCGATCGCGTCGACGACGTCGGCGTCGATTCCGACGTGGATGAACCGTTCGAGCATCCCTGATGGGTCGATCACGCCCAGCGCGCCGTAGCGCGCCCCGACGAGTTCGACGGCCGCCTCGACGATCCGCGTCAGGACGCGCTCGAGGTCGAGCTCCTCGATGACCGCCCGGTACGCCTGCAGCAGAGCGCGCAGTCGTCCCTGAGCGCTCAGCACGCTCTGCGCCTTGACGATCAGATCGCCGATGGTCTTCTCCAGTTCACCGCGCGGGATGTCGGGGAACTGGAGGGCGTCCTTTTCCATAGGGCCCCAGTCTCCAGGAGTCTGGGGCCATCATATGCCGGGCCCGTCTCGTGACCCGAGGCGTCCGAGACGCCGTGCCCGTCGTGTGCTCATGTGACTTTCGTCCCGGTGTGCCGTCTCCCGATGCGGGACGGTCGGCGCATGAAGGTCCTCGTTGTCCACGAGCCCACCTTCGGCACTGATGCCGCGACCTGGGCGACGAAGGGAGAGCCGTGATCACCGTGTTTCTCGTCGACGACCACGAGATCGTCCGGAGAGGACTCGCCGAACTCCTCGAGGCACAGCCGGATATGACGGTGGTCGGTGAGGCCGGCACCTGCCGGGACGCGGTTGCCCGGATCCGGGCGACCCCGCCCGCCATCGCCATCCTCGACGTGCAGCTGCCGGACGGCAGCGGCATCGACGTGTGCCGGCAGATCCGCCAGGAGTTCCCGGAGACTCGTTGCCTCATGCTCACCGCCTACGACGACGACGATGCGATCTTCGCGGCCATCCTGGCGGATGCATCCGGGTGTCTCCTCAAGGCGGTTCGCGGCGACGAACTCGTCCGTTCGGCTCGCGCCGTCGCGGCGGGGCGACGAATGCTGCACCCGACGGCGACCCGCGTCGCCTTGCAGCTGATGCGGGACGCGCCCCGGGCGGATCCACGGTTCGGATCCCTGCACGCGCGCCAGCGCCAGATCCTCGAACTGATCGCCGATGGCCTCACCAACAGGCAGATCGCCCGGCGGTTGGGCATGGCCGAGAAGACCGTGACGAACGAGGTCTCGTCGATTCTGGCCGGACTCGGCCTCGAACACCGCACACGGGGCGCCGGCTACGCCGTCGAGGGTGGGCGACCACCGATCGTGCCCGACCGGCCTGGCTGATCGTCAGCGGCGCCGCTCGAGCGTCGAGTCGCCGACGTTCGCGTCGAGCCAGCGCACCAGCGGCCGGGCGGTGCGCAGCACCTCGGCGATGCGCGCGGGCACCTCGTCCGTGCGCATCCACGGCTCGTCGGCCGGCCAGTGCTTCCACGCGGCGAGGTCCTTGTTGCGCAGCAGGTCTGCGCGGGGGTGGTCCTTCGGGTAGCCGCGCGGCGCGGTCTTGAGCCGGTCACGCACCATCACCTCGATGTCGGCGGCTTCGAGCCCGGCGAGGATGTCCACCAGCTCCGCTCCGCTGCCGTCGTCGGCGATGGCCGCCCGCATGCGCTCGAGCTGATCCGCGGCCATCATGTGGCATCCGGCCCCGACGCCGAGGCCGCGTGCGGAGAACTCGACGTAGCCGTTGCCGAGCATCGCGCTGATCGAGGTCTTGTAGGGCGACTTGTCCGCGCTGAAGCGGATGTCCCGGTTCGGCCGGAAGATCTTCGCCTCGCCGAACTCGTCGGTGAGGTCCGCGAGGAGCGCCTGCATGGGAGCGAGCACCTCGGCGTCGTACACCGCCCTGTGCTCCGTCCAGAACGATTTCGAGTTGTCGGCCTCGAGACCGCGGTAGAACTCCACCGCCGCGTCGGGCCATCCCGGGAATGCCGTGGCGGTCATCTACGCCTTCTTCCGTGACGTGGGCTGCTTGGCGGGCAGCTGCCCGACCTGTTCAAGAGCGACGGCGACCCACGCCGACAGCCGGTCGGGGTCCGAACGCCACGTGCGCGGGAGCGCGACGTAGCCGCCCATCGGACGCTCCGAGGGCCCGAACGGGCCGGTGCCGTCGACGGATGCGAGTTCGGCGAGGGATGCCTCGTCGAGCACCCGCACCCCGATGTCGTCGCCGAAGAGACCCGCGAACATGTTGCCGTTGACGAACGCGCCGAGGTTGCCGAACATCGGCTTCACCTCGACGCCCGCCGCCACCGGAACGAGCGCGCGGAAGAGGTCCTTGACCTCCTCGGAGGGGCGGGGAATCTGCATGGCTCTGTTATCCCACAGCGGTGATGCCGTCGCCAGGGGCGGCACCGGTCACGCGGTGCCCGGGTCCTCGTACTCGGCCGTGTCCGGGTCGAAGGTCATCGGATGCTCGGGATCGGCCTCGACCACCAATTCGCCGGATGCGCCGCGGTGCACGAGCACCGCCGAGCCCTCCACCGGCACGCGCTGCGGCGCCGTGCGCATGCCCACCGCGAGGACCTGCTCGCCCGCGGCATCCTGGTACCGCACCATGACGTCCGCGAACCGCGGCTCCCCGTCGGTCCAGTCGATCGGCGCGGGCACGGCCACGATCGTCCCCGGATACGGGCTGTGCGCGGCTTCCGAGCCCGACAGCTGCGCGGCCTCGCGCCGGGTCCGCCGCACACTCGCGATGAGTCCGCCGAGGCCGATCACGGCGACGATCAGCCCGACGACGGTCGGCTCGACGAGGTACGGCACTGCTGCGGGCCGGATGACGTCGGTGCGGTGGCCGGTGACGGCATCCGTGCCGAGCACCCCGAACAGCAGCCAGCCGCCGCCGACGAAGAGGCTCGCCCCGACGACCATCACGCACGTCCAGACGCCGATGATGCTGCGATGGAACTCATCGCCGACCGAGACGCCCAGTGCGAAGATCGCGAGCAGCGAGAGGATCGCGCCGGCGATCTGCGCGACGAACCACCACCAGGCGCCCGGCTCGTGCCCGGTCAGCGACAGCAGGTACACGAGGATCGTGGCCGCGCACAGGGCGGTGGTGAGCACCGCGCCGACGACGAACCGCGGGCGGAACCGCCCGGCGGCCTCGCCGGCCGACAGAGTGCCCACGCTGTGCGTGGACGCGGTCACCGCGAAGTCGGGTCCGTCAGCTGCCATGTCATTCCTCCCGTGCCGATCGTAGGCACGATCGGCACGGAAGCATCCGACATGCCGGGCTCAGCCTTCGACGACCTGCTGCAGCACGTCCATGAAGCCCTGCCAGCCGGCGAGCACGCCCTCGCGCTGCTCGGCGGTGAACCCCGGTGTGGTCTGCGTGAAGTGCATGCGGGTACCCGCCTCCGTCGCGGTCAGATCGACCGTGATCGTCGCGCGGCCCTCGGCAGCGGGCTGATCGGTCATGGTCAGCACGAGCCGTGACACGGGGGAGACCTCGACGAACTCGCCGGTCCACGCGATGGTGTTGCCGTCGGGCAGCACCATGGTCGCGGACCAGGAGCGTCCCTGCTCGGCCTGGTAGTCGAGGCTGTCGAGCGGCACCTGCACCTGGTCTCCGCCGAACCAGCGGGCGAACGCCTCGGGGGTGGTCCAGGCGGCGAAGACGTCGGCGGGTGCCGCGGCGAAGTCGCGGTCGATCTCGATGCCGGTGTCGGTGGTGATTCCGGTCATGATTCCTGCTCCTCGTTGTGAGTGGTGGCGTTCCGTGTGGTCGTGAGGTAGTCGTCGAGGGCCGCGAAGCTGTGCTCCCAGAACCGGCGGTAGTCGTCGATCCAGGCCGAAGCCGCGGCCATCGGGGCGGCGTCGAGCATCGCGGGGCGGTACTGCGCGTCGCGCCCGCGCGTGACGAGCCCGGCATCCTGCAGCACGCGCAGGTGCTTGGAGACGGCCGCGAACGACATCTCGTACGGTTCGGCGAGGTCCCCGACGTTGGCGGGGCCCCGGCTGAGCCGCGCGAGGATGCCGCGGCGGGTCGGATCCGCCAGGGCCGCGAAGGTGCGGCTCAGCGGATCGAGCTCGGCGCTTCTCATGCGATCAGTGTACTCAACCAAGTAGTTGAATACAAGAGTGGCGGGACGAGCGGGCGGCGCGCCGGGTCAGGAGGCGAGGGCCGCGGCGATCGCCTCCTGCGCCGTCGGATGGGTGAACGCGAACCCCGACTCGGTCAGGGCCCGGGGCTCGACACGCGCATCGGCGAGCAGGAGCGAATCCGCGACGTCGCGGCCGAGGCCGAGGCGCAGCGCCCACCGTGGGGCGGGGATCAGGTACGGGCGCCGCATCCGCCGCGCGAGCTCCGCGCCGATCTCGCGTGCGGTCGCGGGCGCGGGACCCGACAGGTTCACGGGGCCGACCAGTCCGTGCTCGATGACATGCCGGATGCCGCGCACCTCGTCCTCGAGCGAGATCCACGGCCAGACCTGCCGGCCGTCGCCGAGCGGACCGCTGACTCCCCATCGGGTGAGGGTGACGAGCGGTTTGAGCACGCCGTTCCGCTCCAGCAATGGCGCCGTGCGCAGCAGGGCGATGCGGGCGTCGGGGCCGGCCAGGCGCGCCGCGTCCTCCCAGGCGGCGCTGAGGCGGGCGAGGAACGTGTCGCCGGCAGCACTCGCCTCGCTCAGACGCTCGCCCGGCCGATTCCCGTAGAACCCCACCGCGGATGCCGAGACGAAGAGCGGGGCGTCGGCGCCGAGGCGGCCGACGGCGGTGGCCAGGGCACGCGTCGGCACGAGCCGCGACTCGCGCAGCACAGCCTTGTAGCGCGCCGTCCACGGGAGCCTGCCGATGCTCGCTCCGTTGAGGTTGACGACGGCGCGCGCTCCGGCGAGGATGCCGGGGTCGAGGTCGTCGTCGCCCGGCCGCCACTCGATCTCGTCCGCGGTGCGGGCGGTGCGTCGGACCAGCCGGGTGACGGCGATCCCGTCGGCGCGGAGTGCCTGGACGAGCGCGCTCCCGATCAGCCCGGACGAGCCCGAGACGACGATCCGCTCCGAATCCATATCCGTTCCTCTACCGTGAACCCCGTGGACAAGACACCGTACGCCCGATCGTTCCTCGATGCAGGCGAGGAGTACGAGAGGTACCGTCCGGGGTTCCCGACTGCCGCTGTCGAGGTCTTCGCGCCGGTGCCGGTCGCGGGCATCCTCGATCTCGGCGCGGGCACCGGCAAGCTCACGCGGAAGCTCACCGGCCGTGCGCGCACCGTCGTCGCGGTCGACCCCTCCGAGCCGATGCTCGCGCAGCTGCGGCGG
>NZ_DATEJS010000008.1:0-7590 GCF_035277845.1 Microbacterium sp. | reverse complement strand
GGGGCGATCTGCAGGGCGAGCTGCTTGCCGAGCTCGACGCCCCACTGGTCGAACGAGTTGATGCCCCACACGACGCCCTGCGTGAAGGTGATGTGCTCGTAGAGGGCGATCAGCTCGCCCAGCACGCGCGGGGTGAGGGCGTCGGCGAAGATCGAGGTCGTCGGGCGGTTTCCGGGGAACGTGCGGGCCGCGACCAGCGGTCCGGTGGTTCCCTCGGCCTCGACCTCGGCGGCGGTCTTGCCGAACGCGAGTGCCTTGGTCTGGGCGAGGAAGTTCGCGAGGAAGAGGCTGTGCACGTCGCGGCCGTCGTCGGTGAGCGGATACGCCGGGTTCACGAATGCGATGAAGTCCGCCGGGATCAGGCGCGTGCCCTGGTGGATGAGCTGGTAGAACGCGTGCTGTCCGTTGGTGCCGGGCTCGCCCCAGAACACCTCGCCGGTGTCCGTGGTGACGGGGGAGCCGTCCCAGCGCACCGACTTGCCGTTGGATTCCATGGTCAGCTGCTGCAGGTACGCGGGGAACCGGCTCAGCTGCTGTGCATAGGGGAGCACGGCGTGCGACTGCGCGCCGAGGAAGTTCGTGTACCAGACGTTGAGGAGGCCCATCAGCACGGGCACGTTGCGCTCGATCGGGGTGGTGCGCACGTGCTCGTCGACGGCGTGGAACCCGGCGAGGAACTCGACGAACACGTCGGGTCCGAGCGCGATCGCGAGCGACGTGCCGATGGCGGAGTCGACCGAGTAGCGGCCTCCGACCCAGTCCCAGAAGCCGAAGGCGTTCTGCGGGTCGATGCCGAACGCGGCCACCTTGTCGAGCGCGGTGGACACGGCGATGAAGTGGTGGGCGACGGCATCCGTCTTCGCCTCGTCCGAACCGACGTCGACGCCCTGCTCGGCGAGCTTCGCCCACAGCCAGTCACGGGCCAGACGCGCGTTGGTGAGGGTCTCCAGCGTCGTGAAGGTCTTGGACGCCACGATGAACAGGGTCGTCTCGGGGTCGAGGTCCGCCGTCTTCTGGGCGAGGTCGGTGGGGTCGATGTTCGAGATGAAGCGCGCGTCGATGCCGGCGTCCGCATAGGGCTTCAGCGCCTCGAAGACCATCACCGGTCCGAGGTCGGATCCGCCGATGCCGATGTTGACGACGTGGGTGACCCGCCTGCCGGTGATGCCCGTCCAGTCACCCGAGCGCACGCGGTTCGCGAACTCGGCGACGCGGTGGCCGACCTCGTGCACGTCGGCATCGACGTTCTGGCCGTCGACGATGAGCGGGGCCGACTCGTCGGCGGGCCGACGCAGCGCGGTGTGCAGAACGGCCCGGTCTTCGGTGGTGTTGATGTGGCCACCTTCGAGCATGGCGTCGAAGCGCTCGGCGACGCCGGTCTGCTCGGCCAGGCGCACGAGCGAGGCGAGGATGTCGTCCGTCACGAGGTTCTTCGACAGATCGACGTGCAGATCGGCCAGCGGCAGACTGAGGCGCTGGGCGCGAGCGGGGTCCTCGGCGAACCAGGCGCGCAGGTCGGGCGAGAACCCGGCCTGGTGCGAAGTGAGCTCGGCCCAGGCCGAGGTGGACGTGGCATCGATGGGGGAGGCGCTGTCGATCACGGGTTTCACGTTACTGGCCGGGGCGTCGGCCTGCATACCCGGCGCCCGCGCGGAGGATCACCCCTCGATGTCGGGCCAGGCGGCGATGTCGACGCCGTGGTTGTCGGGCGAGGCGAGCGTCCACCACATCGGCGCGTGGGAGTCGTCGACGAGGCGGCCGCCGGAAGCGATCACCGCCTGCACGCGAGCCTCAGCCTGGTCCGCAGGCACGGAGACGTCGATGTGCGTGCGTCCCCTGCCGATGCGGTCGAACGGGTGGAACGCGAGCGGGATGCCGCGCCGGTTCGGATCGACCGCATCCGCCTCGTCGAAGGCCCGGTAGCCGAACGCCGCCTCGAAGAAGGGGCGCACGTCGACGTCTCGGGCGTGCGCCACCGCGATCTGCATGGCCTGCAACGTCGACGGATCCGGGACGAGCCCGGCGCTCCGGGCGATCTGCGAGATGCGCTGCGCGAGTGCGACGTCGGTGGCGTCGAGCGTGCCGTCGGGACGTCGGGTCGTCACCGCGACATCACGGGGGCGCAGGTCGACGTCGGGGAAGCGTCCGAGTTGCACGGCGGCGTCGGCGATCTGCTCGGCGAAGTCGGCTCCCTGCGCCAGGGACGCGGTGCGCCAGTGCGCGGTGGCACCGCCGTACAGCACCCGCCAGTCCTCGACTCCCGTGGAGGCGTGGAACTGCTTCGCGGTCAGACGGTCCCCGGCCATGTCACAGCACCCCGTCGTGCACGTCGCCCCACGCCGCGATGTCGACGCTGTGGTTGTCGGCCGATGCCAGTCCCCACCATGCCGGCACGTCGTCACCCCACGCGAGCCGACCGCCGTGCTGGAGTGCTGCCTGCGCGCGCGGCTCCCCCTGGGTGTTGGGCACGGCGACGTCGAGATGCGTGCGCCCGCGACCGGGTTTGTCGAGTTCGTAGAACCACAGTCGCGGCCCGCGCCGCAGCGGGTCGGCGAGCACATCGTCGACGATCTCGTAGCCGAGCGCGGCGCGCCAGAATCCGAGCGTCTCGATGCCGGCTGACTGCGCGACGCCGATCTGCACGGTCTGCAGCTGCGATGGATCCGGCGCGAGACCGAGCTCGCGGCCGGCCGCCGACACGCGTCGTGCGACCTCGGCATCGGTGCGGCTGAGCCTGCCGCGCGGGTTTCTCGCCGTGCACACGGCGACACTGTGCGGACGCAGGTCGATGTCGGGCTCGCGCCCGATCTCGGCCGTCGTCGCGGCGATCCGGCGGGCGAACTCGGCGCCCGTCGCGAACGAGTCTGTCGGATAGATGGTCTGGGCACCGCCGTACAGCACGTGCCATCCGTCGGTGCCCGGCTCGGCGTGGAATTGCGCCGCGCTGATGTGCTCGTCGCCGTCGTGCCCGGTGCTGTTCCGATCGTCGATCATGTGTGCTCCTTTGCCCGGGCCTCACCCTAGACCTCGCTTCCGACATCGGCTCGGGGAGGGCGAGGGCGCCGTCTCAGCCGGCGTCGCGGGGCGGGTTGTACGCGAATTCGAAGCGGATGCCGTTGTCGTCTTCGACGAACGACGCGTAGTACCGCTCGTTGAACCGCGGATATCGCTTCGGGTCGCGCACAGCGGTCCAGCCGGCATCCAGCGCGACCCGGTGCAGGCGATCGACCTCGTCGCGCGACGCGACGTCGAACGCGAGGTGCTGCCACCCGACTCGGCCGTGCCGGTGCGGCCCGGTGGCGGGCTCCCGCGCCGGGTAGAGGATGAGCTCGGTCTCGCTGCCGTTCTGCCAGGAGACCGAGCCGGGCTCCTCGTACCCCTTCGTGTAGCCGAGCTCCTGCAGCAGCGGGTGGAACTGCGCGATCGCGCGGGGCAGGTCGTCGACGGTGATGCCGAGGTGATCCAGAAGTGCCATGGGCACAGTCTGCCGGGCGGGTGCGACATCGTGGCGCCGGGCGTGGTCCGTGACGCTCGGGGCGGAGAGCATGATGGGGGGATGACCATTCCCACGGTGACCCTGAACGACGGCACGTCCTTCCCCGAGCTCGGTTTCGGCACGTACAAGCTCGACGGGCCGGACGGCGTCGACGCCGTCGTCTCGGCGATCCGGGCGGGGTATCGCCTGCTCGACACCGCGGTGAACTACGGCAACGAGGCGGAGGTCGGGGAGGCCGTACGGCGCAGCGGTCTCGACAGGGACGACCTGATCGTCACCACGAAGATCCCCGGCCGCGACCACGGCTACGACGAGGCGATCGCCAGTGCGCGCGGTTCACTGGAGCGCCTCGGCCTCGATCGCATCGACGTGCTGCTCATCCACTGGCCGAATCCCAGCGTCGACCGCTACCTCGACACGTGGCGCGGGATGATCCGGCTGCGTGAGGACGGTCTTGCCCGCACGATCGGGGTGTCGAACTTCACCGAGCCGATGCTGACCCGGCTCGTCGACGAGACCGGTGTCGTGCCGGCCGTCAACCAGGTCGAGTTGCATCCATACTTCCCGCAGGCGGCGCTGCGCGCCTTCCATGCCGCGCACGGCATCCGAACCGAGAGCTGGAGCCCGCTCGCGCGCCGCAGCGAACTGCTCGCCGAGCCGGTGATCGGCGACGTCGCCCGCGAGGTGGAGGTCACCCCGACACAGGCGGTGCTGCGCTGGCATGTACAGCTCGGATCGACGCCGATCCCGAAGTCGGCCACCCCGGCCCGCCAGCGGGAGAACGCCGACCTGTTCGGGTTCACGCTGACCGATGAGCAGATGGATGCGATCTCGGCTCTCGAGCGCGGCCGGCTGTGGGGCGGCGACCCGGACACGCACGAGGAGATGTGACGCCCGCGAGCCGGGCCGGTCGCGCGAGTGTCAGCCGAGCGCGCTGATCCACTCCGCATAGGTCTGGTGCCCGAGCTTCGCGTGCGGACCGGGCAGCAGCGAGCCGTCCCGCTGGGCGCGCCCGAATTCACCGCCCATGCGCACCGGCAGCACCGGACCCCCGCCGGCGGCCTTCGCGTAGGCGCGGACCATGTCGAGCACGGATTCCTCACGCGGGCCGGCGAACTCGGGTGCGCGCTGCAGCGGCTCGCCCTCGGCGAGGTGCACCAGATGTTCGCCCACCTCGCGGACGGCGACCGGCTGCGACCGCATCCGCGGCGCGAAGTGCAGCGGCCCGCGCTTGCCCATCCTCCAGATGAGCGTGGCGAACTCGTGGAACTGGGTGGTGCGCGCGATCGTGAACGGGATGCCGCTCGCCTGCGTCGCCTGCTCCTGCGCGACCTTCCCGGCGTACAGCGGATACCCCGCGGCGCGGTCGCAGCCGACGATCGACAAGACGACGAGGTGCCGGATGCCGGCATCCTTCCCCGTCTCGGTCAGCGTGCGCGTCACCGCCTGGTGGAACGCCGTCGGGTCATCGCCCGGGCTCACCCCCGAGGCGTCGATCACCACGTCGACGCCGACGAGCGCGTCGCGTGCACCCCTGCCGGTGACGAGGTCGACGCCGGCAGACCGGGCCAGCACGACCACGTCATGGCCGCGCTCGCGCGCGACCCGCACCGCCTCGGAGCCCGCCTGGCCGGTGCCCCCGGCGACCGCGATCCGGAGCGTCACAGCCGGGCTCCGTCGTCGTCATCGTCGTGCAGGTGGGGCGTCTTGCCGCGCCACGACTCGTACGCGATCAGCCAGCCGATCGACACCAGCAGCCCGAGCAGCACGCCGACCCACACGCTGCCGAGGATCGCCCCGATCAGCGCACCGAGACCCAGCACCACGACCGCGCCGCCCAGCCATCCGGCGCGGCGTTTCGGCCAGCCGGATCCGGAACCCCCCGGCGCCGCGCTCATGAGGTGCGGTTCGCCTTCGCGTAGCCGACGATCGCGTTCGCGTGTCCGTGACCGAGGCCGTGCTGCTCCTTGAGCCAGGTCACCACCTCGCCGTGCTTCTTCGTGTCGAGCTGCACGGCGGCGAGCTCCAGCCACTCCTGGATCGGTCTGCCGTAGTGCTTCTCGATGCTCGGGAAGTACGACGCGGGCCCGCTCTGCTTGACGCTGAGATCGGGCGGCGTGACGCGGAGTTCGGCCATGACGTCAGGCTACCCGCGCCCCGCACGGCGGGACGCGTCGCCGCTCAGGCGTTCAGCGACACGTACCAGGCGAACCCGAACTTGTCGATCAGCATGCCGAACTTGCCGCCCCACGGCGGGGTGTCGTACGGCATCGTGACCGTGCCGTCGGCGGACAGGGCGTCCCAGTACCGCTGGAGCTCAGCCTCGTCTTCACCGCTGATGGACATCGCCACGCCCTGGGGCGTGCGGTACTCCATCGAGTTGGGGGTGTCGGCGCCCATCAGCACGAGGCCGCCGGGCGCGGTCAGCATCGCGTGCATGACCTTGTCGTTCTCGGACGGGTCGTGGCCCATGCCGGGGATGTCGCTGAACGTCATCACCTGCAGGTCACCACCGAGCACCGACTGGTAGAACTCCATGCCTTCGCGGGCGTTGTCGCGGAAGGCGAGATAGGCATTCAAGATCGTCATGATCCGAGTGTGCACCCGGGGTCCGACATCGGCCAGAGGGACCGGATGAACACTGGACGAAGCCGGCGCCACGCGGACACCGGGCCCGGTCTCACACCGCCCGGTGATCCTGCGGACTGAGGCGCGGGCCACGGCGCGGCTCGCGCACACCGCTCAGGCGGATGAGCCGCACCACCCGCTGCCGCTGGCCGGCCCAGGGCTCGAGGAGTGTCAGCATCCCGTCGTCGTCGGTGCGGCGACCGGTCAGGGCGAAGCCCACCTCGTGCGCGAGATGGAAGTCGCCGACGCTGACGGCATCCGGATCGCCGAACGCGCGCAGCCGCGTCTCGGCGGACGTCCAGGCGCCGACCCCCCGCAACGTGGTGAGCACCCGGTCGGCGGCGGCGGGGTCGGTCGCGGCGCGCACGATCGACTCGGCCCGCTGCGCCGCCGCGACGAGCGTGCGCGACTGAGGCGGTTCGAGACCCGCGCGATGCCACGCCCACGACGGGATGCCCCGCCACCCGGCGATCGTCGGCGGCGCGAACATCGGCCGCGGGGTCGGGCCCGGCGCCCGCTCGCCGAAGCGGGAGAGGATGCGCCGCCACGCCCCGAACGCCTGCTGCCCGGTGACCTTCTGCTCGAAGATCGCGGCGGCGAGGGCGTCGAACACCTCGTCGCTCGCGCTCAGCCGCAGCCCCGGCACGCGACGATGGGTCGCGGCGATCACCGGGTGCCGCATCGCGTCGAAGCCGGAGTCGTCGTCATCGGCGCCGCACAGCCGCGGCAGCCGGTCGAGCGCGTGCTCGGCGCCCGGCCCCCACGCGGCGGCGCGCACGGATCCGTCGCTGCTCTGCCGCAGTGCCAGCGTGGCGACGCCGGCGGGCGTGCGGGATGCCCGCCAGGTGACGCCGTGCGCGGTGCGGAACGCGGGGTCGCCCCCGCCGTGCTGCTGGATGCCCAGCGTCAGGCCGAGGTCGAGCGGACGTCGCGGCCGGTACTCGGTCTCGAGCGGGGCGAGCGGGCTCGCCGGGGCGGCATCCGGAATCACACGCCCACCCTACGGCGGGCCTGCGACACCGGGCTGGGAGGAACTCAGAAGCGGTCGGGCGACGGGGTGCCGTGGCCGTAGTGGATCACGACGTCCGCGTGACGGTCGAAGCGGTAGCCGACACCGCGGACCGTGCGGACGATCTCCTGGAAGTCGCCGAGCTTGCCGCGCAGGCGCCGCACGTGCACGTCGATCGTGCGCTCCCCGGGGGCGTCCTCGTCGTCCTGGCCGCGCCACAGCGACGAGACGAGCTCGGTGCGCTCGATGGTGCGACCCTCGCGCAGCACCAGGTACTGCAGCAGCTCGAACTCCTTGTAGGTGAGGCCGGCCTGCTCGCCGTCGATGACGACGCGCTTGCGCGAGATGTCCACGAGCACGCCGGTGACGGTGCGGCCCTGCTCCTCGGGCTCCGGCTCGGGAGCGGTGCGGGCGACGGCGGCCGGCTCGCGCAGGGCGCGGCGCACGACGTCGACGT
>NZ_DATEJS010000007.1:0-7424 GCF_035277845.1 Microbacterium sp. | reverse complement strand
GGCGCCCCGGGCGACGTCGCTGAAGAACGGGTTGTGCAGGTCGAGCACGACGAGCCCGATCGTGCGGCTGCGGCCGGCCCGCAACTGCCGGGCGGCGTCGTTGCGCACGAAGCCCAGCCGGTCGATGGCATCCTGCACGCGTGTCACGGTGGCTTCCGAGACCTTGTCCGGACGGTTCAGGACGTTGGAGACCGTGCCGACCGAGACGCCGGCCGCTTCGGCGACGTCGCGCACGCTCGCTGCCATCCGCACACCCTCCTCAGGCGAGCCTAGGGCACGCGCGCGCACCGCCCCGATCAGAGCGCACCGCGGAACGCATGCGCACCGCCGACGATGTGCTCGACCCGCCCGTCCGGCAGCACCACCTCGGCGGGCACGCCGTCGGGCACCGTCACGTCCAGCGCGAAGCCCTCGGCATCCGCGGTCCACGACGTCGAGATCGTGCCGGCGACCGAATCGTACGAGGTCTTCGCCCACGTGATGCCCGGCCCGGGCACCGGCTGGATGCGCACCCGCGCATAGCCGGGCGCCGCCGGGCGGATGCCGCCGACGACCTGATGGATCCAGTCCGCCACCGCGCCGAGGGCGTAGTGGTTGAAGCTCGTCATCTCGCCGGGGTTGATGGTGCCGTCCGGGAGCATCGAGTCCCAGCGCTCCCACACCGTGGTGGCGCCCATCGTCACCGGATAGAGCCACGACGGGCACTCCTTCTCGAGCAGCAGTCCGTAGGCGTCGGCGACATGACCGGTCTCGGTCAGCGCCCACGTGATGAACGGCGTACCTGCGAATCCCGTGGTGACGCGGTGTCCCGACGCGCGCACCAGGTCGGCCAGCCGATCGCCGGCGGCGGCGCGGTCGGCGTCGTCGAGCAGGCCGAAGCAGATGCCCAGCGCGTACACGGTGGTGCAGTCCGAGAGGATCCGTCCGGCGTCGACGTAGTGCTCGTTGAATCCGGCCCGGATGCGGCCGGCGAGTGCCCGCCACCGCGCGGCATCCCGATCGAGGCCGAGGACGCCGGCGGCCTCCGCAGCGAACGCGGCGCTGCGGTAGACCGACGCCGTCGCCACCACGTGCGGGTCGGCCTTGGCCGCGGCCGGGTTGTCCGGCGGGGCATCCGGGTCGAGCCAGTCCCCGAACTGGAAACCGGTGTCCCACAGGCCGGTGGGCGAGAGCAGCTTCTCCACCGACTCGAGGTGCAGCACCATCGCCGGGTAGTGCGCGGCGAGCCGGTCGCGGTCGCCGTACGCGCGCCACAGGGCCTCGGGCACCCACACCGCGGCATCCCCCCAGATCGCGGTCGCGCCGAGTTCGGGGAAGGCGAAGTCCTCGCCGAAATGGGCGTACTTCAGCACGTCGGGGACGACGATCGGCACGATGCCCCGCGCCGAGTTCGCGGTCTCGGCGTGCAGGTCGCGCAGCCAGTCGTCGAGGAAGTCGGCGGTGTCGAACTGGAACGAGGCGGATGCCGCATACGCGGCGAGATCCCCAGTCCATCCCAGCCGCTCGTCGCGCTGCGGGCAGTCGGTCGGGACACTCAGGAAGTTGCCCTTCTGCCCCCACACCGAGTTGTGCACGAGTTGGTTCACGAGGGGCTCGGAGCATTCGAACCGTCCGGTGCGCGCCATCGCGGAATGCACCACGACGGCCTCGACGGATGCCGCATCGAACGCGCCCGGCCAGCCCGTGATCTCGGCGTAGCGGAAGCCGTGGAATGTCAGCGTCGGCTCGAAGACGTCGGCGCCGCCGGACAGCACGAAGACATCCGTGGCCTGCGCCGCCCGCAGCGGTCGCGTGCCGAGCCCGCCGTGCTCGAGCACCTCGGCGTGGCGGACGGTGATCTCGGTGCCGGCCGGTCCCTGCACCGACAGCCTGATCCAGCCGACGAGGTTCTGGCCGAAATCGACCAGGGTCTTCCCCGCAGGCGACGTCCACGTGCGCTGCACGGGCAGCACCTCGTGCCGGGTGACCGGCGGACCGCTCTGGGCGACGAGCGTCGACCGGTCGATGTCGCTCTCGCGCACCGCGAGCGGTTCGCCCGGCATCCCGCGTCGCCGCGCGTCGATCGTCTGGCCGTTGTAGAGGGAGTTGCGCACGACCTCGGAGGTCGCGGCATCCCACTCGCCCGACGTCGTGATCCGCTGACGGGTTCCGTCGTCGAAGGTGACCTCGAGCGCGGCCGCCACGGCGATCTCGTCCCCGTAATTCGCGTTCGCGCCCTCGAAGCCGAGGTCGCCGCGGTACCACCCGTTGCCGAGCAGCAGTTCGACGTGCAGCTCCCCGTCGCCCGTGCGCACGATGGCGGTCACGTCATGCTGCTGCACGGCGAGGCGCCATTCGTAGGCGTTCCATCCGGGGTCCAGCACCGAGTCCGAGACCGGCCGGCCGTCGATGCGCGCCTCGTACACGCCGTGCGCGGTCGCGGTGAGCACGGCCGACACGACCTCCGCCCGCGGCCGGTCGAGCGGGACGGCGGTGGAGAAACGGGGGGCGACGTCGCGCGGGGCGTCGACGGTGAGGAAGCTCGCCCCCTCGAGCGCCTGTCGCACGTCGGTGGGGATCTGCAGGGCGGGCATCATGCGGGTGCTCCTGTCGAAAATCGGAAGGGGTCAGGCGTGCGGCAGCGCGGTCGCGGGCGCCACGTCGGATTCCAGCTGGGTCTCCTCCTGGAACTGGTTGCCGAGGTGACGGCGGAAGGTGAACCAGGCGACGAGCAGCCCGATCAGCACCACGAGCGACAGCACCGCGTAGAGGCCCTGCGGGCTCACCGCGACAAGGGCCGGCGTGACGAAGGCGAGCAGGGCCGCGACGACCCGGGCCACGGCGATGATGGTGCCCTGCGCGGTGGAGCGGAGCAGTGTCGGGAAGGACTCCTGCGTCCACACCTTCATGATCCCCTCGAAGGCGAACGCGCCGCCGACGCCCATCAGGATGTTCATCGGGAGGATCGTCGCGATGCTGAAGCCGAAGATCGCGGGGGTCAGGTAGGCGGCCATCAGCGCGATCGCACCGAAGACGAAGTAGCCCATGCGGTGCGGTCCGTCGACGATCTTCATGAACCAGAGTCCGCAGAGAAGCCCGATCGGGAAGCCGATGAGCGAGATCGCCGAGTTGGTCGCCACCGAGATGTGCGCGACGTTCACCGCGAGGTAGGTGCCGAACTGGCCGCCGGTGTTGGCGCCGACGTTGGTGAGTGCGTAGAAGACGACCAGCGCGATGAACGGGGCGAGGTAGGGGCGCTGCAGCAGGTCGCGCACCCGGGCATGGTCGGCACGGATCGTCTCGATGCCCTGCGCGCGCTCGGCCTGCGCGGCCCGCCAGCGCGCCGACTCCGGGATGGTGAGGCGGCAGACGAAGACGATGAGGGCCACGACGCCGACCTGGCCGAACAGCAGCTGCCCGCCGAGGCGACCGGTGTTGCCGAAGAAGGTGGCGATGAGCACCGCGCTCAGGATGCCGATGGTCCACAGGATGTTGGACAGCCCGATGATCGCGCCGCGGTTCCTGTCGCTCGCCGCCTCGGAGATCGTCGAGAGCGACACCGGCAGGTCGGCGCCGGTGCCGAGGCCGACGAGCACGATGCCGGTGAGCAGCAGCGCGAACGCGGTGCTGAACACGAGCAGCACGATGCCGACGAGGATCACCAGCATCGTCACGAGGAACACCGAGCGCCGGCCGAACCGGTCGCTGATGCGCCCTCCGAAGATCGCGCCGATGGCGATGCAGAGGGTGAGCGTGCCCGACATGACGCCGATCTCGGTCGCGGTGACGCCGATGGTGTGCTGGTAGATGACGAGGGCGATGCCGGTGGCGACGATCGTCGCGGCATCGATGTAGGATGCCATGCCGCAGACGACACCCACCCACCACGCATTGGCCTGTTTGAAGTTGGAAGTCGTGATCGCCATCGGGTTCTCCTTCGAACGCACACGTCCCCTGCTGGGACGTTACAACTGGGTCGGTCGTGAACGCTAGCAGGCATTGAATCGATTCACAAGCGGTCGCGTGAAATCCGTCGACAAGCGCGCGGACAACCGGATGTTCGGGATGAACGTGATTGACGGAGCGCGCCGCCCCGCCGTAGCGTGTGAGAGATCTTCCTTATGAATCGATTCATCGTGAAGCCGAAGACGGCTCGCGCGAGAGGAGTCCGAATGCCCCCCTCCCTCACCCACCTGCGTGCCGACCACCTCGAGGCGCCCCTCGCACTGCGGCGCCCGCGTCCCCGACTGACCTGGCGCCTGTCCGGCACGGATGCGACCCAGCGCGCCTACCGCATCGTCGTCCACGAGACCGCGCCCGGCGGCTCCCCCGCGCACCGGACGCATGACACCGGATGGGTCCGCTCCCCCGTCGTCGCGGCCGAGCTCGACGGCTTCGACGGCGCTCCCGGGCACGAGTACCGCTGGGATCTCGCCGTGCGCCTGAGCGGGTCGGACGAGGTGCTCGAGGCATCCGGCACGTTCGGCATCGGCCTGCAGGACTGGTCCGCCGCCTGGGCCGAGCCCGCGCAGCAGCCGGTGGTCGTCGAGGGCCTGCTCGGGCTCGGACCCGAGGCGTTCGCCGCCCCGGTGTCCGCCGGCCCGACCGGCGAGCGCCTGCATCCGCCGCGTCACCTGCGGCAGCGCTTCGAGCTGCCCGCCGCTCCGGTGGCGGCCCGGCTGCGCATCACCAGCCAGGGCGTGCACCAGCCCTCCCTCAACGGCGCCCCCGTCGGCGACGGACTGCTGGCGCCCGGCTACGAGAGTTACCAGCACGCGATCTCGGTCATGACCCACGACGTCACCGCAATGCTCAGCCCCGGCGAGAACGTGCTCGGCGTCGTGCTCGGCGACGGCTGGTACGCAGGCCGGATCTCGATCCTCGGCCGCAGCGCCCAGTACGGCGACACGCTGCGCGCCTCCTGGCGGCTCGAGGTCGACCTGCCCGACGGCACCCGCACGATCGTGCAGCCGGATGCCGCAGTGCGCAGCTCCCGCGGTCCGATCGACTGGTCCGACATCTTCATCGGCGAGCGCCACGACGCGCGCGCCGAGATCGCGGGGTGGGATGCCGCCGGCTTCGACGACGACGCCTGGACGCCGGTCGAACTGGTGCCCGTCGACGTGCCGCTCCTGCCGTTCATCGGCGAGCCGATCCGGCGCGTGGCCGAGCTGCCGGTGGAGCGCATCCTCGCCACCCCGGCCGGCGAGACGGTGCTCGACTTCGGCCAGGTGATCGCCGGTCGCGTGCGGATGACCGTCGCCGGCGACCGCGGCACCGTCGTGCGGCTCGAGCACGCCGAGGTCGTCGACGCCGAAGGCGACTTCCTCGACAACATCCTGGGCGTCAACAAAGACCAGGCCGACGAGTACGTGCTCGCCGGCACGGCGGGCGGCGAGACGTGGGAGCCGCTGTTCACCTTCCACGGCTTCCGGTACGTCAAGCTCGTCGGCTACCCGGGCACGCCGCGCGCCGAGGATTTCACGGCGGTCGTGATCGCGAACGACCTGGAGCAGACGGCATCCTTCGCGTCGTCCGACGCGCGCCTCGACAAGCTGGTGCACAACACCGTGTGGTCGCAGCGTTCGAACTTCCTCGCGGTGCCCACCGACTGCCCGCAGCGCGAGCGTGCGGGTTGGACCGGCGACCTGCAGGTGTTCGCACCGACCGCCGCGACCCTGATGGGAGTGGCGAGCTTCCTCGAGCGCTGGCTCGACAACGTGCGCCTCGACCAGCGTGCCCACGACGGCGTCGTGCCGATCATCGTGCCGATGCCACCCGCGATGGACGCGACCGGCGGTGACGAGGGCGGGGTGTTCGACATCCGCGCGGCGGCCGGCTGGAGCGACGCGATCACGATCGCCCCGTGGGAGCTGTACCGGCACTACGGCGACGAGCGGTTCCTGCGCGACAACTATGCCGCGATGACCGCCTGGGTCGCGCATCAGACGCAGGATGCCCGCGTCGCCCTGCCGCCGCGGCTCACCGGAGCGGAGCTCACCGAGCCGCAGCGCGCCCATCACGAGCTGTTGTGGAACGGACGGATGAACTTCGGCGACTGGCTCGCTCCCTCGACCCTCGTCCCCTCGGCGGATGCGCCGTTCGACGAGGCGGACGTGATGATGATCGCCCCGAAGCTCACCGCTGAGCTGACCGGGCCGCTCTTCCAGATCCGCTCGCTCGATCTGACCGCCGCGAGCGCGGAGGTGCTCCACCATCCCGAGGATGCCGCCCGGCACCGCGCCCACGCAGCCCGCGTCCGCGAGGCCTTCGCCGCCGAGTACGTCGGCGAGGACGGACGCATCATCCCGGACATGCAGGGCATCTACGTGCTGGCGCTCGCCTTCGACGCCGTGCCGGATGCCGTGCGCCCGCGCGTCATCGATCGCCTGGTGGACCTCGTGCACGCCGCCGGGGACCACCTCGACACCGGCTTCGTCTCGGTGCCGTTCCTGCTGGACGTGCTGTGGGACAACGGCCACGCCGATCTCGCCCGCACCCTGATGCGGCAGGACACCGCGCCGTCGTGGCTGTACGAGATCGACCGCGGCGCGACCACGATCTGGGAGGCCTGGCACGCCGTCCACGAGGACGGCACCGTCGACCGGGTCTCGATGAACCACTACGCCTTCGGGTGCGTGGTGGACTGGATGATGCGGCGCCTGGCCGGACTCGAACTCGTCGACGCCGGGTATGCGCGCTCACGGGTCGCCCCCGACCTGGACGGTTTCCTCGATCACTGCGCTGCGCACATCGACACCCCGCACGGCCGGCTCGCCGTGCGCTGGGAAAGGGACGGCGATGAAGCGACGCTCGAGGTCACCGTGCCCGCCGGCACGACGACCGAGATCGCGGTGCCCGCCGGCTGGCGGCTGGACGGCGAGCTCCGGCGGAATGCCGGCATCCACTCCCTGCGAGCGACGCGGCATATTGAATCGATTCATAAATCGGCTTGACGCCGCCGGATGCGACGCGTACTGTGAAGATCATCAAGAATGAATCGATTCATTCTCAGCGACACCGGCACGCGACAGAGGAGTCCCCGCAATGGCCGCCACCCTGACCCCCGACATCCTGGCTGCGCTCGAGGCGCAGGCGATCGAGCTTCCGTCGTGGGCGTTCGGCAACTCGGGCACCCGCTTCAAGGTGTTCGCGACCGCCGGCACGCCGCGCGATCCGTTCGAGAAGATCGCGGATGCCGCCCAGGTGCACAAGGTCACCGCGCTGGCGCCGAGCGTGGCGCTGCACATCCCGTGGGATGCGGTCGACTCGTACGACGACCTGCGCAAGCACGCCGAGGATCACGGTGTGGCGCTCGGCACGGTGAACTCCAACACGTTCCAGGACGACGACTACAAGTTCGGTGCGCTCACGCACGAGGACGACCGCATCCGCCGCAAGGCGATCGATCACCACCTCGCCTGCATCGACGTCATGGATGCCAC
>NZ_DATEJS010000006.1:0-12724 GCF_035277845.1 Microbacterium sp. | reverse complement strand
GCTCCCGGCTTGGCGGCGGAAGATCCCGCAGCCGAGCTCGTCACGCGCCTCGCCGGCGGATACCCGGGCGACCCCGGCATCCTCGTCGCACTCCTGCTCAACCACGTGACTCTCGCAGCGGGGGAGGCGCTCTGGCTGCCGGCCGGCAACGTCCACGCCTACCTGAGCGGCACCGGCATGGAGCTCATGGGCCCGAGCGACAACGTGCTGCGCGGCGGACTCACGCCCAAGCACGTCGACGTCGCCGAGCTGCAGGCCGTGCTCGATTTCACGCCCGGTCCGCCGCCGCGGCTCGCCCCGGTCCCGGTGGCGCCCGGCGTGGCCGCGTATCGTCCGGCGAGCGTGCCGTCGGGGCGGGATGTCGACTTCGAACTGCTGCTGGTGACGGCGGACGCCGTGCTCGACCTGCCGACGGCGTCCATCGCGGTCGCGCTCGACGGCGCATTCATCCTCGAGCGCGGAGCCGACCCCGCGCGCCTCGAGCGCGGCGGCATCCTGTTCCTCCCCGACCCGGGAGAGGTGCGCGTGACCGGCGCCGGCCGGCTGTTCATCGCCACCGGCCGCTGACGGGCTGCGATCCGCCGCGTCCGGGCGGGCATCCCGGCCCGATTCGGGACCCCGGGCCCGTGCGAGCAGGGATGCGCGCCGCCCGCCGCCCACACACAGAGGCGACCGGCCGGAGCGTGGGGGGAGTGCTCCGACCGGCCGCGTCATGCCGAGGATTCCTACAGCAGGTTGCCGGCCTCGGTGAGAACGCCCCGCAGGATCTGCTCGATCTCGGTGAACTCGGCGGGGCCGATGGTCAGCGGCGGCGAGAGCTGGATGACGGGGTCGCCGCGGTCGTCGGCGCGGCAGTAGAGTCCGGCGTCGAACAGGGCCTTCGACAGGAAGCCGCGCAGCAGGCGCTCGGCCTCGTCGTCGTCGAACGTCTCGCGGGTCGCCTGGTCCTTGACCAGCTCGATGCCGAAGAAGTAGCCCTCGCCGCGCACGTCGCCGACGATCGGCAGATCCTTGAGCCGCTCGAGCGTGGACCGGAAGATCGGCGAGTTCTCGCGCACGTGCTCGTTGAGGCTCTCCTCCTCGAAGATGTCCAGGTTCTCGAGCGCGACCGCCGCCGAGACGGGGTGCCCGCCGAACGTGTAGCCGTGGGCGAACGACGCGGTGCCGTGCGCGAACGGCTCGTACACCCGGTCGCTGACGACCGTGCCGCCGAGGGGCGAATAGCCGCTGGTGACCGCCTTCGCGAACGTGATCATGTCGGGCTGATAGCCGAACGTGTCGCACGCGAAGAAGTTGCCGATGCGGCCGAACGCGCAGATGACCTCGTCGCTGACCAGCAGCACGTCGTACTTGTCGCAGATCTCGCGCACGCGCTGGAAGTATCCGGGCGGGGGCGGGAAGCATCCGCCCGCGTTCTGCACCGGCTCGACGAACACCGCGGCGACGGTCTCGGGGCCCTCGAACTGGATCATCTCCTCGATGCGGTCCGCGGCCCACATGCCGAACGTCTCCGGGTCGCTCGTGGGCGCGCCCATCTCGGCGGCGCGGTAGAAGTTCGTGTTCGGCACGCGGAAGCCACCGGGGGTGACCGGTTCGAACTGCGCCTTGATGCCGGGCAGGCCGGTGATCGCGAGGGCGCCCTGAGTGGTTCCGTGATAGGCCACGGCGCGCGAGAGCACCTTGGTCTTCATGGGCTGCCCCTGAAGCTTCCAGTAGTTCTTCGCGAGCTTGAACGCGGTCTCGACGGCCTCGCCGCCGCCGGTGGAGAAGAAGACGTGGTTGAGGTCGCCCGGTGCGTACGACGCGAGGCGGTCGGCCAGTTCGATCGCGGCCGGGTGGGCGTACGACCAGATCGGGAAGAACGCGAGCTCGCTCGCCTGCCTCGCGGCGGCCTCGGCCAGGCGGCGACGGCCGTGGCCGGCGTTCACCACGAACAGCCCGGCGAGCCCGTCGATGTATCGCTTGCCGCGGGCGTCGAAGATGTGGTGGCCCTCACCGCGCACGATGATCGGCACGCCGTCGTCCATCGTGGACTGGCGGGAGAAGTGCATCCACAGGTGGTCCTTGGCCTTGGCCTGCAGCGCCTGCACGTCGTATGAGGTGGTCAGTTCGGTCGTCGTCGACATGGGTTATCGATCCTCCTCATCCGAGGCTACTCCGCGGCCCCGGCCCGCCGATATGCGCGGCGGCGGACGCTTCGTGCGGGAGCGGAGGGATGCCGGACACCCCGTCGTTCCGCGCATGCGGCGCATCCCCACCAGCCGTCCGGCATCTTCATAGCCGGCCCGTAGCCGGGCGTCGTAGGGTCGAGGCCATGGATACAGCCCGCCCGGTCGAGGACGACCACCTGGAAGTCACTCCCGAGGCGCTGAGGGCGATGCGCGACGAGTTCCAGAAGTTCCTGCTGGCCTACCAGTTCGGGCTGCGCGAGGTCGAGACGAAGATCACGATCCTGCGCGACGAGTTCCAGCACCTGCACGACTACAACCCGATCGAGCACGTGTCGAGCCGGGTGAAGTCGCCCGACAGCCTGGTCGAGAAGGTCGCCCGCAAGGGCGTCGACCCGGACTTCGAGTCGATCGCCGCGCACATCACCGACATCGCCGGGCTGCGGGTCACGTGCAGCTTCATCGCCGACGCGTACCGCCTCTTCGACCTGCTCGCCGCGCAGGACGACATCCACGTGCGCACCGTCAAGGACTACATCGCCGAGCCCAAGGCGAACGGGTACAAGAGCCTGCACGCCATCGTCGAGGTGCCGGTGTTCCTGTCGACCGGTCCGGTCACGGTGCCGGTCGAGGTGCAGTTCCGCACGATCGCCATGGATTTCTGGGCGAGCCTCGAGCACAAGATCTACTACAAGTACGACAGCCAGGTTCCCGAGACGCTGCTCGCGGAGCTGAAGGATGCCGCCGACTCGGCAGCACTGCTCGACGAGCGGATGCAGCGCCTCCACCGCGAGATCCACGGCGGCGCGGTGGGCGCCCGGGAGCTCCGCGGCGCCCGGACGATCGCGGTCTGATCGGCATGAGCGCGAGGGCGGATGCCGCGCTCGCCGCCCTGGTCGACGACGTGCGCACGAGGCTCGCGGGCGCGCCGACGGAGCGTCTCGGCGTGGTGCGGGCGGCGGGGCGCGTGCTCGGCTTTCCCCGTGCCGAGCGCATCGTGCCGGGGGATGCGGTGTGGCACCTGGGGGCGATGCTGGTGCGCTGCGACGGGCCCGCCGTGGAGGGTCTGCTCGCGACGGGCGAGATCCTGCGTGCCCGCGCAGAGGTGCGGCGCGGGTTCACCGCCGAGTCGCAGCGGGCTCGCGCGGCACGCGCGGCGGCCGCACGGCGCGGGGGATTCGACGAGGGCGAGACGGCGCACGTGGACGCCGTGCCGATCGATGCCGGAGCCCTCGTGGCGTCCGGCGTGTCCGGGCCGGTCAGCGTCGCGCCGGACGGAACGCTGCTGATCCGCTGGAGCCGCGCCGGTGCCCCGGTGCCCCTCGGTCCGTACCTCGACGAGCGCATCGACCTGCTGCAGCATCCGGCACCGGGCGCGTGACCGGCGTCCCGGGTTTCCGCCGGCGCCGATCCCGCTCGGTCGGCTCACTGTCGGGGGCCCGATTTAGACTCGTAGGGCTATGGCATCCACCCCCATCATCGTGAGCCCCACCGGTCCGAGGCAGCCCGCTGCAGGCGGCGATGCGGCGCGCCCCGACGCCGATCTGCTCGCCGGTCTCAACCCGCAGCAGCGCGAGGCCGTCGTGTACCGCGGGCCGGCGTTGCTCATCGTGGCCGGGGCGGGGTCGGGCAAGACGCGCGTGCTCACCCACCGCATCGCGTCGCTGCTGCGGGGTCGCGAGGCGTGGCCCAGCCAGATCCTCGCGATCACGTTCACGAACAAGGCGGCGGGCGAGATGCGCGAGCGCGTCGCCCAGCTCGTCGGCGACGCGTCGCAGGGAATGTGGATCTCCACCTTCCACTCCGCGTGCGTGCGCATCCTCCGCCGTGAGGCGGAGCAGTTCGGGTTCACCCGGTCGTTCACGATCTACGACTCCGGCGACTCGCGCGCGCTCATCAAGCGTCTCGTCAAGGAGCACGAGGCGGATGCCTTCGGGCACACGCCCGCGAGCGTGCAGAGCCGCATCTCCAAGCTCAAGAACGAGCTCGAAGACGCCGAGTCCTACGCCCGGCAGGCGAACATGGCCGACCCCGCCGAGCGCGTGTTCGTCGAGGTGTTCGGCGACTACCAGCGCGCCCTGCAGAAGGCGAACGCCTTCGACTTCGACGACCTCATCGGGCAGACCGTGTTCCTGTTCCGCGCGTTCCCGCACGTCGCCGACGTGTACCGCCGGCGGTTCCGGCACATCCTCGTCGACGAGTACCAGGACACGAACGCCGCCCAGTACGCGCTCATCCACGAGCTCACGCGCCCGGTGCAGGGCGAGAAGCACGAGCCGTTCGAATCCGGCGGCATGATGATCTTCGAACCCGAGCCGCAGGATCAGCCGGCCGGGGCATCCCTCACCGTCGTCGGCGACTCCGACCAGTCGATCTACGCGTTCCGCGGGGCCGACATCCGCAACATCTCCGAGTTCGAGCGCGACTTCCCGGGCGCCAAGGTGGTGCTGCTCGAGCAGAACTACCGGTCGACGCAGAACATCCTGGATGCCGCGAACGCGGTCATCCGCAACAACTTCGACCGTCAGGACAAGAAGCTCTGGACCGACTCCGGCGCGGGTGAGAAGGTCGTCGGGTTCACCGGCTACTCGCAGCACGACGAGGCCCAGTTCGTCGCCGACGAGATCGAGGCGCTGCATCGCGGGGGGCTCGCGTACAGCGACATGGCGGTCTTCTACCGCACCAACTCGCAGTCGCGTGCACTGGAGGAGATCTTCATCCGCGCGGCCGTGCCGTACCGGATCATGGGCGGCACCCGGTTCTACGAGCGCGCCGAGATCAAGGATGCTCTGGCGTACCTCATCGCGGTCGCGAACCCCTCCGACGAGATGGCGCTGCGGCGCATCATCAACCGGCCGCGTCGCGGCATCGGCGACGTCACGATCGAGACGATCTCGCGATACGCGGCCGACCAGCAGATCACGTTCCGCGATGCGCTGGCGAACGCCTCCGCCCTGGGGGTCGGCCCCAAGATCCAGGCCGCGGTCGCGCACCTCGACGCGGTGCTGGCCGAGGCGTCCGAGCTGATGCTGCCGGCATCCGGCGAGCTCGCCCCGCCCACCGTCGTGGCCGACGGGCTCGCGATGCTGCTCGAGAAGAGCGGGTATCGCATGGCTCTGCGCGCGAGCAAGGACGCGCAGGACGAGGCGCGGCTCGAGAACCTCGACGAGATGGTGGCGGTGGCGCGCGAGTTCGCCCGCAACAACCCCGAGGGCACCGTCATCGACTTCCTCGCCGAAGTGGCGCTGGTCGCCGACAGCGACGACCTCGACGACGAGGCGGGCCAGGTGTCGCTCATGACGCTGCACACCGCGAAGGGGCTCGAGTACGAGGCCGTGTTCATCACCGGCGTCGAAGAAGACCTGATCCCGCACCGGATCTCCGCCGGGGAGCCGGGCGGCCCGGCCGAGGAGCGGCGCCTCTTCTACGTCGGCGTCACCCGCGCGCGCAAGCGCCTGCACCTCTCGCTCGCGATGACCCGTGCGCAGTTCGGCGAGATCTCCGTCGCCATGCCGAGCCGGTTCCTGCAGGAGATCCCCGCCGAGCTCATCGACTGGCGCCAGTCGCCCGGCGACGTCAACGGACGCGGCGGCGCCCAGTCACGGGCGCTGAACGCCCGTCCCGGCCAGCGCGGCGGATCGGGCGGCTGGAACTCCCGCATCCGGCACGACGACCCGCCGGCGCTGAAGCCCCGCTCGACGTCGCTCGAGAAGTTCCCCAACCGCATCCCGGCCAAGGTGCGCGACAACGGCGACATGGTGCTCGCCGCAGGCGACCGCATCCGGCACGAGGACTTCGGCGAGGGACGGGTGGATGCCGTCACCGGCGAGGGTGCCAAGCGCGTCGCCCACGTGCGCTTCGACACGGCCGGCGCGAAGAAGCTGCTGATCAAGATCGCCCCGATCGAGAAGCTCTGACCGCGGTCGCCCGCCGTCGAACTCGGACTCCACCTGCCGAGACGGCGCGTCGGAGTGCCCGTACTCGCGGATCAACCCTCGAAGACATTAGAACTGTCTTAGCAAGGTGCGCCGACCGGCGTGCCGACGCGTCCGCGGGGCATCGGGGCTCTGCGGATCGAGCAGACGGGGGACTCATGGGCGCTCTGCCACGCCGTGCCGGCATCCTGACCACGATGGGCGCGACGCTCGCGCTCGCGATCTCGCTGCTGACGCTCGGGGCGCCGCAAGCCGCGCGCGCGGACAGCCCGGCCATCGCGACGATCACCGGGACGGTGACGGCGGAGACCGGCGGCGCTCCGCTGACCTTCCCGCAGATCACGCTGTACGTGCGGTCCGGATCGTCCTGGAAGTTCTACGACTTCACCTCGGGCGGGAGGGACGGCACCTACCAGTTCCAGAACCTTCCCGTCGGCACCTACACGCTCGAGTTCTCGCCCGAGCACGGCGACAACTTCGTCACCGAGTGGTGGAACAACGCCTCGACCGAAACGGCGGCGACCGCCATCACCGTCGGAACGGCCACGACGACCGTCACCGCCGACACCGCGCTCGCGACCGGGGCGACGATCTCGGGCACGATCACGTCGCCCGCGACGAGCACCTTCGCGCTCGTGCCGGACATGGAGCTGCTGGCATCCGACGGCAAGGGCGGATTCCAGGATGCCGGGCTCTGGGCGTATCCCACTCAGAACGGCGACGGCCAGTACAGCATCGTCGGGGTCCCGCCGGGCGAGTACACCGTCTACTTCGGCGACGACGCCTCGCAGTCCGACATCGCGCCGCTCTACTACGGAGAGGGGACGGCGGGCACGCCGAACGAGTGGGACGCGACCCCCTTCAGCGTCGCCGCCGGGGAGACGATCACCGGCATCGACGCCACGTTCGTGCACGGCGCGACGGTCACCGGGAAGGTGACGGACTACTGGGGGAACCCGCTTTCGAACGTCACGGTCGACCTCGGCCGTCGAGTCACGATCAACGGGACTGCGGAGTGGGATGTGTCGTCCGTGACGACCAACTCGTCAGGCTCCTACCGGGCGACCGCGCTGATCCCCGGCTCCTGGGTCACGACCTTCGCGAAGTCGGGATACACCGCCACCCTCTCTCCGGCCTCGGGCGCCTTCGGGCTGACCTCCGGCCAGCAGAAGTCGATGCCCACGATGAAGCTGTACCGCACGCTCACGTCGTCGACCCCGACGATCACCGGCACCGTCCGGGTGGGCTACCGCCTCACCGCGCACGCCGGCACCTGGACGTCCGGAACGACCCTCACGTACGCGTGGTACGCGAACGGCGCATACATCTCCGGCTCGGTGGGACACGCCACGTTCACACTCGGCTCCGCGCAGCGCGGCAAGACGATCACGGTGAAGGTCACCGGACGCAAGACCGGGTACACGACCTTGACCCGGGTCAGCAGAGCCACCGCGAAGGTCGGCTGAGCCCGGATCGGCGTCGCCGCTCCCAGGCGGCGCCCGGGTGATCCCGACGTAGGCTCGACGCATGGCTCTCTTCTCGAAGCGATCGTCCGCGCCCGAAGACCCCCGCGATGCGAAGGCCGACGAGGTCGAACCGCAGGTGGATGCCCCGGCGCCCGCCGAGCCCGAGGCATCCGAGCCCGCTCCGCAGGTCGGCATCTCGCTCTCGTCGTTCGACGGATTCGGTGCCGCCGCCCCGACGCCGTCCGCCGGCGACCCGCACGGCGACGACGAACCCGAGCCCACCCTCGCCGCCGCCCCGGTGCCCGACGGCGCCCCGCCGGCGCCGCGCGAGACGATCCCCGGTCTGCAGGACAACGTGCTGCTCGAGGACGCGCTCGCCGCGCTCGGCGAGGACCCGCAGGCGCACGAGCTGATCGGCGTCGCCCGCCAGCTGTTCCAGGGCCTCGTCTACCTGCGGGTGCAGGGCAACGCCGAAGAGGTCATGGCCCGTGGCGACAACCTCCCGCTCGCCATCGCGCACCGCGACGACGGCGAGTTCCTGCTCGTCTTCTCCGGCGGCAAGGGCATCGCCACCGCCGTGCAGCAGGACGGCGAGCAGGAATCGTCGGCCCTCGGCCAGACCGGCCCGGCCGTGCTCGAATACGTGCTGTCCGGCACGTTCGCCGGCATCATCCTCGACCACGGCTCCGCACCCGCATCCGTCGTGCTGCCGCGCACCCTGATCGAGCAGGCGTTCACCGAGCGCGACCCGGAGGGCACCATCAAGGCGCTGCTGAGCAGCCCGCGCACCGCCGAGGTGCGCGCGCAGGTGGCGCAGGCGCTCGCGACCTCACCCGTGTGGGTGGCCGCGAACCGCGAGTCGGAGGATGCCGAATGGGGCATCGCGCAGTCGCACAGCCCGTCGGGCGAGCGGATCCTCGAGCTGTTCACCCACCCGCTCGAGGTCGTCGCGGTCGGCCGCGGCGACCAGCCGGCGCAGATCGGCGGCGCGCAGCTGGCCGACATCCTCGCCGGCGACGCCGAACTCGCCGGCGTGGTGATCGACCCGGCGGGCCCGTGGATGCTGCTCAGCCGCGCCGAGATCTCCCCGCTGCTGGCGCTCGCCGGCACCTCGAACGAGTGAGGGACACATGACCGCCACCATCCTCGACCCGCGCACCGCGCTCATCGTCGTCGATCTTCAGAAGGGGATCGCGGGCTTCCCGTTCGCGCCGCCGATCGTGGCGGCCTCCGCGCGTCTCGCCGACGCGTTCCGGGATGCCGGCCTGCCGGTCGTGCTGGTGAACGTCACGGGCGGGGCGCCTGGCCGCGTCGAGGCGGTGCGCCCGCAGGTCGAGCGTCCGGCGGACTGGGCGGACCTCGTGCCCGAGCTGCATCCGGAGGCCGACGGCACGCTGTTCGTGACCAAGAAGACCTGGGGCGCGTTCCACGGCACCGACCTGCACGAGCAGCTGCAGGCCGCCGGCGTCACGCAGGTCGTCGTGACCGGCATCGCCACGGCGAAGGGCGTGGAATCGACCGCGCGCGCCGCGCACGAGCACGGCTACAACGTCACGATCGCGACGGATGCCGTCGGCGACATGGATCCGGCGGCGCACGCAAACGCGATCGAGCGCATCTTCCCGGCGATCGGCGAGACCGGCACCGTGGACGAGGTCATCGCGCTGCTGCCCCGGCCCTGACGCGCGAGCCGTCGGGGTGCGGGCGTCACTCGGTGCGGATGTTCCAGCGGTGCCCGAACGGGTCGACCACCCAGCCGGATCGATGGCCGGACCCGTCGAGCTCCACCGGGCGGTCCTCCGTCGCCCCGGCCGCGACGGCCGCGGCGCAGGTGGCATCGGGATCGGCGACGCCGAGCACCACGGCCGCGGTGCTGCCCCCGACCGTCGTAGGCGACACCGCGCCGAAGCGCGGGAACTCGTCGGAGAGGAACAGGATCGCCCCGTCGATGGTCAGCGTGGCGTGGGCGAGCCTGCCGTCGGCGTCGTAGCGCTCGACGATCTCGGCGCCGAACGCGCGCCGGTAGAAGTCGAGGGCCGCCGCCCCGTCGGACACGGTGAGGTACGGGGTGAGGGTGGTCATGCCACGACCGTAGCGACCGGCGCCGGCCGTGGCGAGGCCGTCGCGCGGCCGGTAGCGTGGCGAGCATGGCCCCTGAGCGGATCACTCTGACCATCCCCGGCCCGCACGGCGACCGCGAACTGGGACTGTCCAACCCCAACCGTGTCATCTGGCCGGAGCTCGGCATCACCAAGCACGAGTTCGTCGAGTATCTGCTCTCGGTCTCCGGGCCGTTCCTGGCCGCCAACGGCGACCGGCCCGTGTCGCTGGAGCGCTTCGGCGAGGGCATCGACGGCGACAGCTTCTTCTCGAAGAACCCGCCCAAGGGCGCCCCCGACTACATCGAGTCGGTCACCGTCCGGTACAACAGCGGGCGGCGGCATCCTCAGCTCGTGCTCACCGAACCCGCCGCCGTCGCGTGGGCCGCCCAGATGAACACCATCGTGTTCCACCCCTGGGCGTCGGTCACCGCGAACACCGACAATCCCGTCGAGCTGCGCATCGACCTCGACCCGCAGCCGGGCACCGCTTTCGCCGAGGCGGCGGCCGTGGCCCCGGCCCTGCGCGAGGTGCTCGCCGAGGCCGGGCTGGACGCCTGGTTGAAGACCAGCGGCAACCGCGGCATCCACGTGTTCTGCCCGATCGAGCCGGCCCACGAGTTCCTCGACGTGCGGCACGCCGTGATCGCCGCCGGGCGCGAACTCGAGCGCCGGATGCCGGACAGGGTCACCATGAACTGGTGGAAAGAGGAGCGCGGCGAGCGCATCTTCATCGACTTCAACCAGGCCAACCGCGACCGCACCATGGCCGGCGCCTACAGCGCCCGGCCCCTGCCCACGGCGACGGTGTCGACGCCGATCACGTGGGAGGAGCTCGCGGCCGGGGTGGATCCGGCATCCTTCACGGTCCGCTCGGTGCCGCAGCGTCTCGCCGACGCCGGCGACCCGTGGGCCGAGTTCGACGCGAAGCCCGGGCGCATCGACACCCTGCTGGAGTGGTGGCGGCGCGACCTGGAGAACGGGCTCGGCGAGCTGCCGTTCCCGCCTGAGTTCCCGAAGATGCCGGGCGAGCCGCCCCGCGTGCAGCCGAGTCGCATCAACCCGGAGAACTGGCCGCAGGCCGACGCCTGAGGGCATCCGGCTACTCCAGCACGTCGGCCAGGTCGTAGGCGTTCACGACGTCGAGCTGCGAGTACCCGCACGAGCGCGCATCGCGGTCCGGCCGCCAGCGCAGCAGCTGCACGGTGTGCCGGAACCGCCACCCCTCCATCTGGTCGAACTTCACCTCGAGCACCCGCTCCGGCCGCAGCGGCACGAACGTCGAGTCGCGCCCGGACTGGAACCGGGAGGCTTCGCCCATCGCCGTCACGACCCGCCCGTCGGCATCCTTCTCCACGAGCGGCTCCAGCTCGTCGATGAGCTCCAGGCGGCGCTTGTCGGTGAACGCCGACACGGCGCCCACCGGCACCAGCTCCCCGCCGTCGGTGTACAGGCCGACCAGCAGCGACCCGACACCCGCCCCCGACTTGTGCACCCGGTAGCCGAGCGCGACGACGTCGGCCGTGCGCGAGTGCTTCACCTTCAGCATCGTGCGCTTGCCCGGCGCGTACGGCGCGTCGAGGGGCTTGGCGACCACGCCGTCGAGCCCCGCGCCCTCGAACTGCTCGAACCACTGCGTCGCGGCATCCGGATCCTGCGTCGTGCGCGTCACGTGGATCGGATGCGGCACGTCGGCCAGCAGCTCGACGAGCCGCGCCCGGCGCCTCTCGAACGGCTGCGCCTGCAGATCCTCGTCGCCGACGGCGAGCAGGTCGAACGCGATGAACATGGCCGGGGTCTCGGCGGCGAGCTTCGCGACGCGCGATGCGGCGGGGTGGATGCGCTGCGTGAGCGCCTCCCAGTCCAACCGCTGGGGGTCTCCGGTGGGCACGACGATCTCGCCGTCGAGCAGGCACGGCCCGGGCAGCAGCCGGGTGAACGCGTCGACGAGCTCCGGGAAGTAGCGGGTCAGCGGCTTCGCCCCGCGGCTGCCGATCTCGACCGACTCGCCGTCCCACGCGACCAGGCCCCGGAAGCCGTCCCACTTGGGCTCGTAGCTGAAGCCCGGGCCGGGCGGCACCGCGGTGACCGCCTTGGCGAGCATGGGCGCGTGGATCTCGTAGCTCATGGTCTCCATGATGCCGTGCGGCCCGCCCGCCGTCAGGGTCAGACGAACGCGCTCATCCCGGTGATGTCGCGGCCGAGCAGCAGCGCCTGCATCGACTCGGTGCCCTCGTAGGTGTGGATCGCCTCGATGTCGGCCAGGTGCTGCATCACCCGGTTCTCGAGCAGGATGCCGTTGCCGCCGAGCAGATCGCGGGCGGTCTGCGCGACCCGGCGCGCGGCACGCGTGTTGTGGTACTTCGCGAGGGAGGCCTGGGTGGGGCGCAGTCGGCCGTCGCGCTCCAGGTCGGCCATCTGCCGGCAGAACAGCTGCATCGCGGTCAGCTCGTCGAGCATCCGGGCGAGGCGCTCCTGCACCATCTGGAACTTCGCGAGCGGCTTTCCGAACTGCACGCGCTGCGTCGCGTAGGCGAGCGCGGCCTCGTAGCAGGCGGTCGCGTGCCCGAGCGCCGACCACGCGACCCCCGACCGCGTGGAGTACAGCACCGTCGACGCGTCCTTGAACGAGTGCGTGCCCGGCAGCACCGCGTCGGCGGGCAGCTGCACGTCGTCGAGCACGATGTGGGCCTGGTGGATGGCGCGCAGTGCGATCTTGCCGGTGATGACCGTGCCGCGGTAGCCCGGGGCATCCTGCTCCACGAGGAAGCAGCGCACCTGCCCGTGGTCCGGATCGCCCTCGTCGTCGACGCGCGCCCACACGAACGTGATCCCGCCGGAGGCCCCGTTGCCGATCCACTTCTTCGTGCCCCGCAGCACCCAGCCGTCCGCCGAGCGCCGCGCGACCGTTTCGAGCGACACCGAGTCCGATCCGTGGTCGGGCTCGGTCAGCGCGAACGCGCCCAGCACCTCGGCGGACGCGAGCGGCTGCAGCCAGCGGTCCTGCTGCTCCCTGCTGCCGAAGAGGGCCAGGGTGCGCAGCGCGAGACCGCCCT
>NZ_DATEJS010000005.1:0-3458 GCF_035277845.1 Microbacterium sp. | reverse complement strand
GGATGTTGCTCATGGGGTTCTCCTTCGTGGGGCTGGTCAGGGGCGGAGCCTGAGGGTCTGCAGGATCACCGCGGACATCT
Source organism: Microbacterium sp. (assembly GCF_035277845.1). Classification (GTDB taxonomy): domain Bacteria; phylum Actinomycetota; class Actinomycetes; order Actinomycetales; family Microbacteriaceae; genus Microbacterium. The sequence continues at coordinate 3,378 of NZ_DATEJS010000005.1, read as the reverse complement.
CCTCCACGCTCTTCGTGGAGGAGTTGAGGAAGGGCACGCGATTGCGCCGGTAGAGGTCTTCGGCGCGGCGCAGCTCGAGGGTGCACTGCGCGAGGCTGGCGTACGTGGAGTCGGGCCGGCGCTCGTGCCGCACCTGGCTGAGCCGCAGCGGCGTGGTGGTGATGCCGAAGCACCGTGCCGCGTAGGGGGCGATCAGCGGCGGGAGGCCGTCGGTCGGGAAATCGTCGTCGGTCAGCGGGTAGTTCGCGATCAGCAGTCCGTACTGCAGCGCGAGGTACATCGTGGTGGGCGTCTTGCCGCACCGGCTCGGCGCCACGATGATGAGGTCCGCGATGTCCAGCGCCCGGGAGCTCTGCCCGTCGTCGTGCTCGATCGCGTACTCCACAGCCCTCATCCGTGCGAAGTACTGCGTCGCGTCGCCGAGCATGTGGAACTGGCCGAGCTGCTCGGAGGCGGTGGTGCCGAGGGCCGCTTCGAGTTCGGTGAGGTGGCCGCCGAGCAGGTCGATGATCGTCCCGGGCGCGGTCCGCAGCGCCGCGCTGACGGCCGCGTTCTTCGTCGTCGTGAAGATGATGGGTTCGAGGCCGGCGTCCGCGTCTCGGGCGATCTGGCGCACCACGTCGTTCGCGCCCTTGACGGTGTCCACGAACGGGATGGTGTGCCGATGGAACACGAAGCCGGGGAAGTTCGAGAGCAGGGCGTTGCCGAGCGTCTCGGCCGTGATGCCGGTGCTGTCCGAGAGGAAGTAGGCGGCGCGAGCGTTCGTCGTGTCGAGCGAGGCGGTGGACGGAACCGTCATGTCTCGACGATATTGAAAGTCTTAGCGAACCTGTACCGAATCCAGCCGGAAGAATTCCATGATCTTTCGCAGAGGGTAAAGAGGGCACGTGGTGAGAGGTGCCGTCGCCCCACCCTCTTGCGGCCACATTCGAGAAGTTGTTAGTTTGTCAGGACAAATGGTGATAACGTAGTCGCCAACGATCCACGCAGCGAAGGGTGAAGAGGCCTTGACCGAGTCAAACGACGACGTACGCGACGACCTGATCACGATCGGGCGCATCGGCATCGACATCTATCCGCTCCAGGACGGCGTCGGTCTCGAGGATGTCGAGACCTTCGGCAAGTACCTGGGAGGCAGCGCGACGAACGTCGCGATCGCGGCCGCCCGGCACGGTCTGCGCTCGGCGGTCGTCACAGCCACCGGCGACGACCCGTTCGGCCGGTACGCGCACCGGGAGCTGCGGCGCCTCGGCGTCGACGACCGCTTCGTCGGCACGAACGCCGACTACAACACCCCTGTCACCTTCTGCGAGATCTTCCCGCCGGACGACTTCCCGCTCTACTTCTACCGCGACCCGGTGGCGCCCGACCTGACGCTGCGCGCCGAAGACCTGGATCTCGACGCGATCCGCCGCGCGCGCATCTACTGGGCGACGGTCACGGGCCTGTCCCGCGAGCCCAGCCGTGCCGCGCACTTCGCGGCGTGGGATGCGCGAGGCCGCGCCGAGCACACCATCCTCGACCTCGACTACCGGCCCATGTTCTGGGAGTCGCCGGCCGAGGCATCCGCGCAGGTCTCCCGCGCCCTCGAGCACGTGACTGTGGCCGTCGGCAACCGCGAGGAATGCGAGGTCGCGGTCGGCGAGACCGAGCCGCAGCGCGCCGCGGATGCCCTGCTCGAGCGCGGCGTAGAGCTCGCGATCGTCAAGCAGGGCCCGAAGGGCGTGCTCGCGAAGACCCGCGAAGAGACGGTCGAGGTGCCGCCGTACTTCGTCGACGTCGTCAACGGCCTGGGCGCCGGGGACGGTTTCGGCGGGGCACTGTGCCACGGGCTGTTGGAGGGCTGGAACCTCGAGCGGGTGCTCCGGTTCGCCAACATCGCGGGCGCGATCGTCGCGACCCGCCGGGAATGCTCGACCGCGATGCCGTCGAGCGCCGAAGTCGAAGCCATCCTGGGGGAGATCGAGAATGTTCGCGCCTGACGCCACCCGCATCATCAGCGACGAGGCGTTCGCGCGGCTGCGCGCCGCCCGGCAGGCCGGCCCGGAGGCCGTGACCGCCGCACTCGCCGCCCGCACGCGGCGGTCGCTCATTCAGGGCGACGGCCGGCTGTTCATCGTCGCCGCCGACCATCCCGCGCGCGGCGCACTCGGCGTGCGCGGTGACGGCATGGCGATGGCCGACCGCTACGACCTGCTGCAGCGCCTCGTGCTCGCGCTGTCCCGGCCGGGGGTGGACGGCGTGCTCGGCACGCCGGACATCATCGATGATCTCGCGCTGCTCGGCGCCCTCGACGGCAAGGTGGTCGTCGGTTCGATGAACCGCGGGGGCCTGCGCGGCTCCGTCTTCGAGATGGACGATCGCTTCACCGGCCACGACATCCCCGCGATCGTGCGTGCGGGGCTGGATGCCGCCAAGCTCCTGGTGCGGGTGAACCTGCAGGATGCCGGTAGCGCGCGCACCCTCGAGGCCACGGCTCGTGCGGTGGATGCCGCCGTCGCCGCCGGCGTTCCGATCCTGCTCGAGCCGTTCATGAGCTCGTGGGCCGACGGGAAGGTCGTCAACGACCTCTCACCGGAAGCCGTGATCACGTCGGTCGCGATCGCCGCAGGCCTGGGCAGCTCGTCGGCCTGCACGTGGATGAAGCTTCCGGTGGTCAATGACATGGAGCGGGTGATGGCATCCACGACGCTGCCGACCCTGCTGCTCGGCGGCGATCCCGACACCCATCCCGACGAGACGTACGCCTCCTGGGGGCGCGCTCTCGCGCTGCCCGGCGTGCACGGCCTCATGGTCGGGCGCACCCTGCTCTACCCGCAGGACGGCGACGTCGCCTCCGCGGTCGACACCGCGGCTCGCCTCGTCCACACCCAACTCTGAATCCCCAACGAAAGAAGCACACTGATGAGCATCACCGAGACGGCGCTTTCCCCGGCGGGCGTAGGCAGCCTCCCAGTCATCGGGCATTGGATCGACGGCGCGACGAAGTCCTCGACGAGCGGCCGGACAGCCCCGGTCTTCAACCCCGCCACGGGTGCCGTGCAGGCGGAGGTGGCCTTGGCCGACGACGCCGAGATCGCCTCCGCCATCGCATCCGCCGAGCGCGGATACCGCGTGTGGTCGCAGCTGTCGATCGCCAAGCGGCAGGCGGTGATCTTCGCGTTCCGCGAGCTGCTGAATGCCCGCAAGGCGGAGCTCGCCGCGATCATCTCGTCCGAGCACGGCAAGGTGCTCTCCGACGCGATGGGCGAGATCGCGCGTGGCCAGGAGGTCGTCGAGCTCGCGTGCGGCTTCCCGTCGCTGATCAAGGGCGAGCACTCCGAGAACGTGTCGACCGGCATCGACGTGTACACGATCAAGCAGCCGCTCGGCGTGGTG
>NZ_DATEJS010000004.1:0-3025 GCF_035277845.1 Microbacterium sp. | reverse complement strand
CAGGCCCGGCGGGGCAGCGAGATCGCGCCCGCCCAGCCGGCCTCCTGCCATGCCGCGTCGGCCCGGCCTTCGGTGATCCAGCCCCACAGCACCGGGCCGCCGGTGGAGTGGTCGCGCAGCACCGAGGCCGCGTAGAAGTTCGCGCCGTGGTCGACGCGGCGGGGCACCGGCGTGCCGCCGTCGAGGGGGAACGAGAGCACGTGCCCGATGCCGCCGTCGAAGCTCCACGCCGACACCAGCGCCACCTCGCCGGCATCGGTCGGCACGATCTGCGGGCACTCCCACGCATCGCCGGTGTCCTCGCCGTCGACCGTCGTCCGCGCGAGGCGGGCGACGTCGCCCGCGTACTCCCAGGCCAGGCCGTCGCGGCTGCGGTAGCGCCGGATCGCGGCCGACCCGTCCGCCCGGCCGGAGCCGACCACGAGCGTGAGCGCATCGCCGTCGCGGAAGACGAACGGGTCGCGGAACATCGTGACCCGCTCCTCCACGGCGGGGTCGGCGACCACGTGCCGCGCCGCGCCGAACGTCGCGCCGCCGTCGGTCGAGACCGCCCGCAGCACCGACTGGTAGGTGTCGCCGGCGCGCTTGCCCGAGTAGAACGCGACCACCTCGTCGCCCTCGGCGAGGGTGTTGCCCGACCAGCATCCCTCCGAGTCGAGCCCGCCCGGCACCGGCGCCATCGCGGGCCGGTGCAGGCTCCAGCGCACGAGGTCGGCGCTGGAGGCGTGCCCCCACTCCACCGGCACGGCCCGGTCGGCCAGCGGGCGCGACTGGAAGTACAGGTGCGTCGTGCCGTCGAGTTCGACCGGTCCGTTCGGGTCGTTCACGTAGCCGCGCGGCGTGCGCAGGTGGTACTGCGGCAGGTGATGCGCGGGAGCGGGAGCCATGGTCGGATGCCTCGCTTTCGGGATGGATGCGGAACGGTCAGCGGGACGAGCCCGCCGTGACGCCGGCGATGAAGTAGCGCTGCGCGAAGATGAACAGCAGCACACTCGGGATCATCGCGATCACGACGCCGGCCAGCACCACCGAGATCGAACCGGTGCCGAGGTTGCCCTGCAGGCCGACGAGTCCGAGGGGCAGCGTGAAGTTGCTCTGCGACTGCAGGAAGATCAGCGGCCGGTAGAACTCCGCCCAGAATCCCGAGAAGTTCAGGATCGCCAGGGTCGAGATCGCCGGCGCCGCCATCCGCGCGTAGACGTGCCAGAACACGCCCCACTGGCTCGCCCCGTCGATGCGGGCCGCCTCGCCGAGCTCGCGCGGCATCTGCATGAAGTACTGCCGCATGAGGAACGTGCCGAACGCGCTGCCGAGCGCGGGGACGATCAGCGCCGCCAGGCTGTCGGTGAGCCCGAGCGTCTTGATGATGATGAACACCGGGATGATGATCGTCTGCAGCGGCACCATCATCGTCGCGAGGAACGCGCCGAAGATCCAGTTCTTGCCGGGGAACGAGATCATCGCGAACGCGTAGCCGGACAGCGTGCAGGTGACGGTCTGGCCGAGCACGATGAGCACGGTCACGATCACGCTGTTCACGAAGAACTGGCCGATCGGGATCTGCTCGAACACGGCGGCGTAGTTGCTGAAGTCCGGGTGCAGCGGCAGCCACTGCGGCGGGTTCGTGAAGGCCTGTGCCGGGGTCGCCAGCGAGGTCGTGAGCGTCCACAGCAGCGGCCCGAGCGCGAACACGGCCGCGAGGATGAGCACCACGAGACCGACGAACTTGCCGACCTGGAAGGCCTTGCGGCGCTTTCCGGTGACGGGGCGCGCCGCCTGCGGGGAGCCCGTGACGATGGTCGTTGTCGCGCTCATTGGTAGAACACCAGCTTCCGGGATGCGAGGAACTGGATGCCGGTGATCGCGAGGATCAGCAGCAGGAGGACGATCGCGATCGCCGACGAGTACCCGAACTGCAGGTTCTGGAACCCGGTCTGGTACATCGAGATCGTGGCCGTCGTGGTCGCGGTGCCCGGCCCGCCCTTGGTCATGATGTAGGGCTGGTCGAACAGCTGCATGGCGTTGATGAGCGCGATGACGGCCGCGAACAGGATCGTCGGGCTGATGAGCGGGATCTTGATGCGGAAGAGGGTGCGCAGGGGCCCGGCCCCGTCGATGGATGCCGCTTCGAGCACATCCACCGGCACCGACATCAGCGCCGACACGAACAGCACGAACGTGAAGCCCACCTGCTGCCACACGACGATCAGCACGATGGTGACCTGCGCGCCGAACGGGCTGGTCAGCCAGGGCACGCCCGGGATGCCGAGCAGCCCCAGGTAGTAGTTGATCGCGCCGAACTTGGCGTCGAACAGGTACCCCATGAAGATCGACACCGCGGCCGTGGAGGCCAGCAGCGGCAGGTAGAACGTGGTGCGGAAGAAGGTCCGCCCGAACGTCGAGGTGCGCTGGTTGACGAGCACGGCCAGGAAGAGGCCGAGCGACAGCTGCAGCACGACGATCGCGATCGCCATGCAGATCGTCACACCGAACGACTGCAGCACCGGACCGTCGCTGAAGAACCTCTGGTAGTTCGCGAGGCCCGCCCACTTCGGCGGGGAGATGACATCCCAGTCGAAGAACGACAGCCCGAGCGAGGCGAGGATCGGCAGGAACGTGAACACCGTCACGAACAGCATCGCGAGGCCGATCATGGCGTAGCCGAAGACCGCCTCTCGGCGGGCCGCCCGCCGCGCGCCTGGGCGGCGGCGGACGACCCGAGGTGGCTTCGCCTTCTGGTGCGGCACGTCCTCTTCGACGAGGGCGTGCGGTACGGCGGCGACGGAGGACATCAGGACCCCTGCGCTACCTTCTCGAGGTCACCCTGCATGGCATCCAGGGCGGACTTGGCGGAGCCGGACGAGATCGCCTGCGTGGTGCGCTGGTTGAGGGACGTCGCCAGGGCGTTGTAGTACGACGGGGCCGAGATCGGCACGGAGCCGTTCAGCTGGTCGTAGAACACCGACCAGTGGTCGGGACCCGTGGTCTTGTAGCGCTCGGCGGTCATCAGCGACTTGCGCCCGGG
>NZ_DATEJS010000003.1:0-14189 GCF_035277845.1 Microbacterium sp. | reverse complement strand
GCTGCCCACCCCGCCGTCCGGCCGAGGCCTCACCGCCCCGCAGCGCGCGCGCCGCCGCGTCGCGAACGCGCTCGCCGCCGCCGGGTACGTGGAGACGCCGTCGTTCCCGTTCACCACCGCCGAGCTGAACAGCCTGCACGGGTCGGCGACGGGGGAGCCGCTGCCCTCGGTGGAGCTCGCCAACCCGATCGACGGGCAGACCCGGTTCCTGCGCCGCTCGCTCGTGCCCGGCCTGCTGCAGACCGCGCACCGCAACCTCGCCCGCGGCTTCACCGACCTCGCGCTGTACGAGCTCGGCTCGGTGTTCCTGCCCGAACCCGGCGTCGAGTACGGCACGGTCGACGTGCCGCCGCTCGCACAGCGTCCGGACGAGGCGACCCTCGCCGCGCTGAACGCGTCGATCCCGCCGCAGTCCCGCTTCGTCGCGGTGCTCGCCACCGGTGCCGCCGTGGCCAAGCAGCCCGGGCAGGCCGCCGTCCCGGCCGCCCTCGGCGACGTGCTGGATGCCGTGCACACGATCGCGTCCGCCGCCGGCGTCACCGTCAGCGTCGAGCAGGGACGGCGTGCCGCGCTGCACCCCGGACGCGCCGGGATCGTCTCGGTCGGGGACACCCCGGTGGGCTACGTCGGCGAGGTGCTCCCCGCGGTCTCCGCCGAGGCGGACCTGCCCGGCCGCGTCTACGTCGCCGAACTCGACCTCGACGCGCTCACCGCCCTCGCCGGCGAACGGGTCACCGCGGCATCCCTGTCGACGTTCCCCGCGGCCACGCAGGACGTCTCGCTCATCGTCCCGGCGGATCTGCCCGCGGCGGCGCTCGCCGCCGCGCTGCGCGACGGCGCGGGGGAGCTCCTCGAGTCCCTGCGGCTCGTCGACGACTATCGCGGCGCCGGCGTGCCCGACGACGCGAAGAGCCTGACGTTCGCGCTGCGCTTCCGCGCCGCCGACCGCACCCTGACCGCCGCGGAGGCCACCGAGGCCAAGCTCGGCGGCGTCGCGGTGGCGGCCGAGCGCTTCGGCGCCACGCTGCGCGAGTAGCGCCCGACTCAGTCCGCTCATGGGCGCCGCGCGTAGCGTGGCGCCCATGAGCGAGAATCTGCAGCTGCGCGCCCCCGACGGAACCGACTTCGACGTCTACGTCGCGCGACCGGCGGGAAGGCTGCGCGGGGCGCTCGTGCTCGTGCACGAGATCTGGGGTCTGCAGCCGCACATCCGGGACGTCGCCGACCGCTTCGCGGCCGAGGGATACCTCGTCGCCGCCCCCGACATCCTGAGCCGTGCCGGGGTCGCGCCCGAGCTCGGCGCCGAGCTGTTCGCGGCCATGCACGACCCCGACGAGGAGGTGCGGGTCGCCGCCCAGCCGCGGCTGCGCGACTCGCTCACCGAGGCCCGGGCGCCGGAGTACGCCGCCTGGGCCACCACCGCGCTCGTCGCCGTGGTGGACTGGCTCGCCGAGCAGCCCGACGTCGAAGGGCGCATCGCGGCATCCGGATTCTGCTTCGGCGGCACCTACACGTTCCTCCTCGCCGCGGCCGACGACCGCGTGCGCGCCGCCGCGCCGTTCTACGGCGGGGCGCCCACCGCGGACCGCATCGCGCAGATGCACTGCCCGGTGCTCGCGCTGTACGGACAGCACGACCCGAGCCTCATCGACGCCCTGCCCGCGGTGCGCGAGCAGATGGCCGAGGCGGGCGTCGCGTTCGAGGCCGTCGTCTACCCGGATGCCGGCCACGCGTTCTTCAACGATGCGGGTCCGCGCTACGTCCCGGCGGCCGCCGCGGATGCCTGGGACCGGGTGCGCGCGTTCTTCGCCGCGAACGCCGGCTGAGCGTCACACGGCCCGTCCGATTTGCGGTCGGCGACCGCGGCCGGATAACCTCGCCCCATGTCCTCGGCCGTCGCCAACCTCGAGCAGCTCCCCGTGAGCCTCGGTGGCGCGCGCCGACGTCCGGGTCAGCGCCGACTTTAGGCGACCCTGCCACGCGCTCTTTCCGCGCGCGCAGCGGGCGTCGCCGCCTACGCCCGACTGACCTGGAAACTAAGGTGGAACCATGCCCTATTCGGTCGCCGTCTCCGGCGCCTCCGGCTATGCCGGCGGCGAGCTGCTGCGCATCCTCGCCGGCCATCCCGACGTCGAGATCCGCACCGTCACCGCGCACTCGAACGCCGGCGACCCGCTCGTCGCGCACCAGCCGCACCTGCGCTCCCTCGCGCACCTGACGCTGCAGCCCACGACCCCGGAGATCCTCGCCGGACACGACGTCGTCTTCCTCGCCCTGCCGCACGGCCAGTCCGGCCAGTACACCGACGCGCTCGGCGACGTCCCGCTCGTCATCGACGCCGGCGCCGACCACCGGCTCACCTCGAAGGATGCCTGGGACGCCTTCTACGGGGGCGCGTTCCACGAGCCGTGGACGTACGGGGTGCCCGAGCTGCCGGTCGCCGGCGGGACGCAGCGCACTGCGCTCGCCGGAGCCTCCCGCATCGCCGCGCCGGGCTGCAACGCCTCGACCGTCAGCCTCAGCCTGGCCCCCGGGGTCGCCGCGGGGGTCATCGACCCGGGCGACATCGTGACCGTGCTCGCGGTCGGGCCGTCGGGAGCGGGCAAGAGCCTCAAGACCCACCTCCTCGGCAGTGAGCTGCTGGGCTCTGCCAACCCGTACGCGGTCGGCGGCACGCACCGGCACATCCCCGAGATCAAGCAGGCACTCGCGGCCGCGGCCGGCACCGGCACCGACGGCATCCACGTCTCCTTCACGCCCGTGATCGTCCCCATGGCCCGCGGCATCCTCGCCACCAGCACCGCGCCGATCGCCCCCGGTGTCACCGACGCGCAGATCCGGCAGGCGTGGGAGGACGCCTATGCGGGCGAGACGTTCGTGCAGCTGCTGCCCGAAGGCCAGGTGCCGCGCACCGCCGACGTGCTCGGGGCGAACACCGCGCTCCTCGGGCTCGCGATCGACCGTGACGCGAACCGCGTGGTCGTCGTCGCCGCCGTCGACAACCTCGTCAAGGGCACCGCCGGTGCCGCCATCCAGTCCATGAACATCGCGCTCGGCCTTCCCGAGGACCGCGCACTCACCGTGAACGGAGTCGCGCCGTGAGCGTCACCGCCCCCCAGGGATTCGCCGCCGCCGGCGTCGCCGCAGGCCTCAAATCCACCGGCAAGCCGGATGTCGCCGTCGTCGTCAACCGCGGGCCGCGGAAGGTCGGCGCCGCCGTCTTCACCAGCAACCGCGCGCAGGCCAACCCGATCATCTGGTCGAAGCAGGCCATCCAGGACGGCATCGTCGAGGCGGTCGTGCTGAACTCGGGCGGGGCGAACTGCTTCACCGGATCGTTCGGCTTCCAGACCACGCACCAGACCGCCGAGAAGGCTGCGGAGCTGCTCGGCGTCAGCGCCGGGGACATCCTGGTGTGCTCCACCGGTCTCATCGGGTCGGGCGACGAGGTGTTCCGCGGCAAGGTGCTCGCCGGCACCGCGCAGGCGATCGCGCAGCTGAGCGAGGACGGCGGGGATGCCGCGGCGGCCGCCATCATGACCACCGACACCCGCGCGAAGACGTCCGTCCGCACTGCAGACGGCTGGACGATCGGCGGCATCGCGAAGGGCGCCGGGATGCTGGCGCCGGGCCTTGCGACCATGCTCGTCGTCATCACCACCGACGCCGATCTCGATGCCGAGCAGGCGGATGCTGCCCTGCGCTCCGCCACCGGCCGCACGTTCGACCGGCTCGACTCGGACGGCTGCATGTCGACCAACGACCAGGTGACGCTGCTCGCCAACGCGGCATCCGGCATCCGGCCGGACCTCGACGCGTTCGCCGCCGCGCTCGCCGACCTCTGCCGGGACCTCGCCGAGCAGCTGCAGCAGGACGCCGAAGGCGCGAGCCACGACGTCACCATCGAGGTGACCCACGCGGCATCCGAGTCCGACGCCGTCGAGGTGGGCCGCTCCGTCGCCCGGAACAACCTCTTCAAGGCCGCGATCTTCGGCAACGACCCCAACTGGGGCCGCGTGCTCGCCGCGATCGGCACCACGACGGCGGAGTTCGACCCGTACGACACGGATGTCTGGATGAACGGCGTGCGCGTCTGCACCGCCGGGGGCCCCGACCGCCCCCGTGAGGACGTCGACCTCACCCCGCGCGCCACGCACGTGCTCATCGACCTCAAGACCGGGGATGCCACGGCGACCATCCTCACCAACGACCTCACCCACGACTACGTCCACGAGAACAGCGCATACTCGTCATGATCCACGCCCCCCTGCAAGACACCGACCCCGCGGAGGCCTCCAAGAAGGCCGCCATGCTCGTCGAATCGCTGCCCTGGCTCAAGCGCTTCCGCGATCAGATCATCGTCATCAAGTACGGCGGCAACGCCATGGTGTCCGATGAGCTGCAGGAGGCCTTCGCCGAGGACATCGCCTATCTGCGCTACGTCGGGGTGAAGCCCGTCGTGGTGCACGGCGGCGGCCCGCAGATCTCGGACATGCTCGACCGCCTCGCGATCCCGAGCGAGTTCAAGGGCGGCTACCGGGTCACCAGCACCGAGGCCATCACCGTGGTGCGGATGGTGCTCACCGGCCAGATCAACCCGCAGCTGGTCGCGAAGATCAACGCCCACGGCCCGCTCGCGATGGGCCTTTCTGGTGAGGATGCCGGTCTGTTCGGCGGACGCCAGCGCGGCGTCGTCGTCGACGGGGTCGAGCACTCGCTCGGCCGGGTGGGCGACATCGTGAGCGTCGACCCGCAGCACGTGCTCGACCAGCTCGAGGCGGGCCGCATCCCCGTGGTCTCCTCGATCGCCCCGGACCTCGACAACCCCGGCAACTCGCTCAACGTCAACGCGGATGCCGCCGCGTCGGCGCTCGCCGTCGCGCTCAAGGCCGAGAAGCTCGTCATCCTCACCGACGTCCCAGGCCTGTACGCCGACTGGCCCGACCGTTCGTCGCTGGTCTCGCACTTGACCGCGGCCGAGCTGCGCGAGCTCATGCCGACGCTCGAGTCCGGCATGATCCCCAAGATGCGAGCGTGCCTGGACGCCGTCGAGGGCGGCGTCGAGACCGCCGCGATCATCGACGGCCGCGTGCCGCACTCGGTGCTCGTCGAGATCTTCACCCAGAACGGAATCGGCACGGAGGTGGTCGCATGACCTGGCGCGATGACGTCGCCCGCGATCTGATCAAGAACGTCGGCCCGCGCATGGAGCTCTTCGTGCGCGGCGAGGGCGCCCACCTGTGGGATGCCGACGGCCGCCGCTACCTGGACTTCCTCGCCGGTATCGCGGTGAACTCGCTCGGCCACGCGCACCCGGTGTTCGTGGAGGCCGTCGCGCGGCAGGCCGCGACCCTGGCCCACGTGTCGAACTACTTCGCCACGCCCGCCCAGCTCCAACTCGCCGCCACCCTCAAGCGTCTCGCCGGCACCGGCGAGTCCGGGCGCGTGTACTTCGCCAACTCCGGCGCCGAGGCCAACGAGGCCGCCTTCAAGCTCGCCCGCCTGCACGGCGGTGTGGAGCGTCCCCGCATCCTCGCCCTGCAGGGCGCGTTCCACGGTCGCACGATGGGCACGCTCGCCCTCACCGGCAAGCCGGCGATGCGCGCGCCGTTCGAGCCCATGCCCGCCGGCGTCGAGCACCTGGAGTCCACGGTCGAGGCGCTCGAAGCGGCCATCGGCGACGACGTCGCGGCGTTCTTCGTCGAGCCCATCAAGGGCGAGGCGGGGGTCATCGACCTCCCCGACGGCTACCTGCAGGCGGCGCGCGAGCTGACGGCCCGGCACGGTGCGTTGCTGATCGTCGACGAGATCCAGACCGGCGCCGGTCGCACCGGCGACTGGTTCGGATTCCAGCACGCCGGCATCGTGCCCGACGCCATCACCGTCGCGAAGGGCATCGGCGGCGGGTTCCCGGTCGGCGCGCTCATCACCTTCGGTGCCGCGAGCGACCTGTTCTACCCGGGCACGCACGGCTCCACCTTCGGCGGCAACCCGCTCGCCGCGGCCGCCGCGGTCGCGGTGCTCGGCGAGATCGAGGCATCCGGCCTGCCCGCCAACGCCACGCGGCGCGGCGCGCAGATCCGGGATGCCGTCGCGGCCATCGGCTCGCCCCTCGTCGCCGGCACGAGCGGCCGGGGCCTCCTCATCGGGGTGCAGCTGACCGCTCCGGTCGCGAACGACGTGGTCGCCGCCGCCCAGCAGCGCGGCCTGATCGTCAACGCGGCCAACGAGAGCACCATCCGCATCGCCCCGCCGCTGAACATCGGCGACGCCGAGATCGCCGAGTTCCAGCCCCTGTTCGCCGAAAGTCTCGCCGCCGTCGCGGCGCTCTCCCCGGAGGTACACGCGTGACCCGCCACCTGCTGCGTGACGATGACCTGACCCCCGCCGAGCAGGCCGAGATCCTGCAGCTGGCATCCGAGCTGAAAGCCGATCGCTGGGGCCGCAAGCCCCTCGCGGGCCCGCAGACCGTCGCGGTGATCTTCGACAAGTCCTCCACCCGCACCCGGGTGTCGTTCGCCGTCGGCATCGCCGACCTCGGCGGATCGCCCCTCATCATCTCGACCGCGAACAGCCAGCTCGGCGGCAAGGAGACCCCGAGCGACACGGCGCGCGTGCTCGAGCGCATGTGCGCGGCGATCGTGTGGCGCACCTACGGGCAGGCCGGTCTCGAGGAGATGGCCCGCGGCACCACGGTGCCGGTCGTGAACGCCCTGAGCGACGACTTCCATCCCTGCCAGCTGCTCGCCGACCTGTTCACGATCCGCGAGCACAAGGGCGATCTGGCGGGCCTCACCGTCACCTTCTACGGCGACGGCAAGTCCAACATGGCGCATTCGTTCGTGCTCGCCGGAGCCGTCGCGGGCATGCACGTGCGCGTGGCATCCCCGGAGTCCTACGCCCCGCGCGAGGACGTCGTCGCCGACGCCCACCGGATCGCCGCCGAGACCGGCGGGTCGCTGACCCTCCTCAGCGATGCGCGCGCCGCGGCGGACGGCGCGGACGTCATCGTCACCGACACCTGGGTGTCGATGGGCAAGGAGGACGAGAAGCAGCACCGGCTGCTCGACCTCGGCAGCTACAAGGTGACCGCCGACATCATGGCCCGCGCCAAGCCGGACGCGATCTTCATGCACTGCCTGCCCGCCGACCGCGGCTACGAGGTCGACGAGGACGTCATCGACGGTCCGCAGTCGGTCGTGTGGGACGAGGCCGAGAACCGACTGCACGCGCAGAAGGCGCTGCTGGTGTGGCTGCTCGCGAAGCAGGAGGAGGCCGCGGCCCGACGCCGGCCTGCGGCCGCCGCATTTCCTGACGAAATCCGTCGCAAACAGCGCAGGGAACGACGGGATCGGTCAGGAACGTCGCCGAGTCATCGAGGTTCCTGACGAATTCCGTCGTCATCCCGCCGATTGGCGGCGGATTCGGTCAGGAACCGATGCGACGCTCCGGATCCGGACGCCATCCGCCGCGGATGAGCGCCCGGCGAATGCGCTCCACCGCGGGCTCGACACGCGGGTACGCATCCGCCGCTGTGAGCCGCAGCACCTCCCACCCGGCATCCACACAGGCCGCGTGCTTCTCGACATCGCGTTGCCATTGCGCGCGGTCGACGCGGTGGTGGTCGCCCTCGTACTCGGTCAGCACGCGGAACTCCTCGTGCGCGAACTCGGTGAACCCGATCGCCGTGCCGTCGAGGGCGAAGACGTCGAAATCGAGCGTCGGCTCGGGCAGGCCGCCGCGGACGCATCCGAGTCGCACGCGTGTCTCCGCGGCGGATGCGCTGCCGACGCGGACGAGCGCGAGAGCCTGTCGCAGCTTGACGGCGTGCCGACGCAACGGGGCGTGCGCAGCGGACGCGAGGTGGGCCACGGTGCCGAGGGCATCGTCCGGCGTGCCGCGCTTCATCCCCTGCCGGCGGGGGATGAAGACGATGGCATCGCCCAGCGCGACGAGCTCGTCCACGGTCAGCTGCGCGGCAAGCATGGCCCAGGTCGTCGCCGGACTCGTCACCGGCATCCCTTTCACCGTCCGCACCGTCGCCAATCGCGGGGAGAGCTCGTATCCGCGTATGCCGACGCGCCGCGGGGCGCGGCCGGGGGCGAGTATGCCGACATCGAGACCGCGTGGCGGCACGATCGACTGGTCCCGATTCCTCTCGACGGCGGGCCGCAACAGCCGCAACGGTACGGGCAGACCCCACAGCACCGCCGCCGTCACGTGGCAGAACACCCACGTGGGCGGCATCACCTGGGCGAGCGCCTGTGCTCGTCCGGTGATCTCCGCCGTATACCGCCGGGCATCCCGTGCAGCGGGGCTCTCATCCGGCGATGAGTCGGCGGCACCGCTCGGCCGCATCCGGACGCCGTGAAACGGAGCGGTCAGGTCAGGATGCCGTAGGCGGCGCTCCGTCACTCCGATCGACCGGGCCGCTGACGTTGAGAAGCTGTCTCCGAGCTCGTCGGGGAGGGGGCGCGGGGAGCGGGCCATAGGGCCTCATCGTGGTGGCCGGCGCAGGCCACGTGTCAGCGGTGGTGGGCTCTGTGGGGAAGTCGTCGCCCGACTCCCCATGTGGACGAACGGATGCCGGATGCCGGATGCCGGATGCCACCCGTCCGGGGGTCGTGGGGCGTCGCGGCTAGGCTGGTGCGGTGAGCGAGACATCCGGCATCCCGACCCCGCACGGCACCAACGAGGGCTCCCTCTGGGGCGGGCGCTTCGCCTCCGGCCCGTCGCCCGAGCTGCAGGCGCTGAGCCGTTCCACGCACTTCGACTGGACGTTGGCGCTCTACGACATCGCCGGATCCCACGCGCACGCGAAGGCGCTCGAGGCCGCCGGATATCTGGATGCCGCCGAGGCCCGGATCATGCACGCGGGCCTCGACCGGCTCGCGGCCCGCATCGCCGACGGCACCTTGGTCGCCCAGCCCGGCGACGAAGACGTGCACGGCGCGCTCGAGCAGGCGCTCATCGCCGAGGTCGGCCCGGAGGTCGGCGGCAGGCTCCGCGCCGGCCGCAGCCGCAACGACCAGATCGCCACCCTCGTGCGCATGTATCTGCTCGACCACTCCCGCATGATCGCGCGGGACGTGCTGCGCGTGATCGACGCGATCGTCTCGCAGGCGGAGGCGTATCCGGATGCCATCATGCCGGGGCGCACGCACCTGCAGTCCGCGCAGCCGATCCTCCTCGCCCACCACCTGCAGGCGCACGCCTGGCCGCTGGTGCGCGACCTCGAGCGCCTGCGCGACTGGTCGGCGCGGGCATCCGTCTCGCCGTACGGCGGGGGAGCGCTCGCCGGCTCGTCGCTGGGCCTCGACCCCGCGCTCGTGGCCCGCGAACTGGGCCTCGCTGTGCCGGCCGAGAACTCGATCGACGGCACCGCAGCCCGCGACGTCGTCGCCGAGTTCGCCTACATCGCCGCCCAGATCGGCATCGACATCTCGCGCTTCGCCGAGGACGTCATCATCTGGAACACCCGCGAGTTCGGCTTCGTCACCCTCGACGACGGGTTCTCGACCGGTTCCAGCATCATGCCGCAGAAGAAGAACCCCGACATCGCGGAGCTCGCCCGCGGCAAAGCCGGCCGCGTCGTCGGCAACCTCGCGGGTCTCCTCACCACGCTCAAGGGGCTGCCGCTCGCCTACAACCGCGACCTGCAGGAGGACAAGGAGCCGGTCTTCGACTCCATCACGACCCTCGAGGTGCTGCTTCCCGCGTTCGCCGGCATGGTCGCCACCATGCGGTTCGACACCGACCGCATGGCCGCGGTCGCTCCGGAGGGATTCTCGCTCGCGACGGACGTGGCCGACTGGCTGGTGCGCACGGGCGTGCCCTTCCGCGACGCGCACGAGATCTCGGGCGCCCTGGTTCAGGCCTGCGAGGAGCGGGGCATCGGACTCGCGGATGCCTCCGACGAGCTGCTCGCGCAGGTGTCGCCGCTGCTGGATCCGGCCGTGCGCGAGGTGCTCACGATCGAGGGGTCGGTGGCATCCCGCACCGGCGTCGGGGGCACGGCTCCGGTCCGCGTCGCCGAGCAGCGCACCCAGCTCATCTCGCGTTCGCAGTCCGTCGCCCACACGCTCGGGCTCTGATCACCTCCATTTGATCAGGGAATCACTTATCTTCTAAAAATATCAGTGATACCCTTATCGTATGATCGCGGTCACCGCCGACATCGTCGGCTCCCGGCAGCTGGCTGACCGGGCCTCCGCCCAGCGCACGCTCGACGACGCCATCGCGCGTGTCGAAAGCGACCTGCCGGTCGCCGAGCGTCCGCTGCGGCCGACGGTCGGCGACGAGCAGCAGGGCGTCTACCCGACGCTCGACGCGGCTCTCGCATCGCTGCTGCTGCTGCGGCTGGCCCTGCCCGACGGGGTGGACTGCCGGTACGGGCTCGGCATCGGAGCGATCGGCGCCGTGCCCTCCGAGGCGGCCTCCGGCGGCATCCCCGACGGCCCCGGCTGGTGGGCGGCCCGCGAGGCGATCGATCGCGTGCACGCACTGCAGCAGCGGACGGTGCCGGCGGCGCGCACCTGGGTCGTCGCGCACGAGAGCGAGCCGGATGCCGCCCGCGTCGCGGCGCGCCGGGCGAACGCCTATCTGCTCGCGCGGGACGAGCTGATCGGCGGGATGACCGAACGCACCCGCCGGCTCACGTACGGGCGCTGCCTCGGGCAGACGCAGCGCGCCCTCGCGGCCGCCGAGCAGATCACCCAGTCCGCGGTGTCGCAGGCGCTCGCCGCCTCCGGTGCGGCCGCGCTCGTCGAGGGCTTCGCCCTGCTCGAGCTGCGCTGACGGTCAGAACATCGCGAGGCGCACGAGCGCACCGACGACGCATGCCCACAGCAGGCTGGCGAGCGTGCCCACGATGAACCGCTCGCGGGCCTCGGATGCGGCGAGCTCCGAGAACCGGCCGATGCCCTTGATGGCCACGACCACGGCGATCGCCTCGGGGAATCCGGCGATGATCGCGACGACGGCGGCGATGCGCTCCAGGTAGCCGATCACGGTGCCGCCGCGCATGAGCGTGCGGGTGGCTGCGGCATCCCCGTCGTCGTCGACCGCGACCAGGATGCCTCCGTCCTCGGTCTCCTGAACGCGGCCGCCGGATGCCACGTCGAGCACCTGCCGCGTGACCGGGTTGCCGCCGACGACGGCGACGGCGATGCCGAGCACCGCCAGGATCATGCCCATCAGGGTCGGGATCTTCACCGGCGAGAGGGCCACCACGACGAGGGCGAGCAGCACGAGACCGCCGGCGATCACCAGCGGCAGCGTCATCGGCCGGCGCAGGCTCACGATGCACAGCACCAGCGCCCCGCACAGCACGACGAACAGGAAGATCGCCAGGATCGCGAGGAGCAGCGGTGCGGAGCCTGCCAGAAGCATGCGGCTCAGTCTTCCACGGAGGCGGGCATCCGCCGCTGATAGCCTGAAACGCGTGTCGGAAACCCCTCTTCGCGCCCTCGCGCCCGCCAACGACCCCGCGTTCGAGAACGTCTGGGACGAGCTGGTCTACCGCGGCCTGGTGCACGTGTCCACGGATGCCGAGGCGCTGCGCGCCGCGCTCGGGGGAGACCCGCTCACCTACTACTGCGGGTTCGACCCGACCGCGCCGAGCCTGCACCTGGGCAATCTGGTGCAGCTGCTGCTGCTGCGCCGCATCCAGCTCGCCGGCCACAAGCCGCTCGGCCTCGTCGGCGGCTCGACGGGCCTGATCGGCGACCCGCGCCCGACGGCCGAGCGCACGCTCAACACCAAGGAGACCGTGGCCGACTGGGTCGCGCGCCTGCGCGCCCAGGTGGAGCGCTTCCTGAGCTTCGACGGCGAGAACGCCGCCCGCATCGTCAACAACCTGGACTGGACGGCGCCGCTGTCGGCGATCGACTTCCTGCGCGAGATCGGCAAGCACTACCGCGTCGGCACCATGCTCAAGAAGGAGGCCGTCGCCGCGCGCCTGAACTCGGATGCCGGCATCAGCTACACCGAGTTCAGCTACCAGATCCTGCAGGGTCTGGACTACCTCGAGCTGTACCGCCAGTACGACTGCGTGCTGCAGACGGGCGGCTCCGACCAGTGGGGCAACCTCACGAGCGGCACCGATCTCATCCACCGCGTCGAGGGCCGGCCCGTGCACGCCATCGGCACGCCGCTGATCACGAACAGCGACGGCACGAAGTTCGGCAAGAGCGAGGGCAACGCGATCTGGCTCGACGCCGACATGTGCAGCCCGTACGCGTTCTACCAGTTCTGGCTCGGCACGGGCGACGCCGACGTGATCGCGCGCCTCAAGGTCTTCACGTTCCTGACGAGCGCCGAGATCGCGGAGTACGAGCAGCTCGTCGAGGCCGAGCCGTTCCGCCGCGCCGCGCAGAAGCGACTCGCCGCGGAGGTGACCACGTTCGTGCACGGGCCGGATGCCACCGCCAAGGTGATCGCCGCATCCGAGGCACTGTTCGGCCAGGGCGATCTGACCGCGCTCGACTCGGTCGTGCTGCGAAGCGCCCTGACCGAGCTGCCGCACACGGAGGCGCCGGCGGAGACCACCGTGGTGCAGGCGCTCGTCGACACCGGCCTCGTCTCGAGTGTGAGCGAGGCCCGGCGTGCCATCGCGCAGGGGGGCGTCACCCTCGACGGCGCCCGGGTCGAGTCCGACGACGCGCTGGTGACCGGTGCTCTTCCCGGGGGAGTCTCGGTGCTGCGCCGGGGCAAGAAGACCCTCGCCGGCGTGTTCCTCGCCTGATGCCGTTCACACCGAGCCACGCGGTCGTGGCGCTGCCGTTCATCCGCACCCCGCTGCCGACGGCGGCCCTCGCGGTCGGGGCGATGGCCCCCGACCTGCCGCTGTTCGTGCGGGCGTTCCCGGAACGCTACGAGATGACCCACAGCTACGCGTGGATGCCGGTGACCGTGCTGGTGGCGCTCGGACTGCTGCTCGTGTGGCGGTGCGTCCTGCGTCCGGCGACCCGTGAACTCGCGCCCGGCTGGATCGCCGCGCGTCTGCCGGGGGAGTGGGATGCCGGCGCTGCGGAGGGCCTTCGCGGAGTCTTCGCACGGCAGGAGGGCTCCCGCTCGAGCGTC
Organism: Microbacterium sp.; assembly: GCF_035277845.1. GTDB lineage: Bacteria > Actinomycetota > Actinomycetes > Actinomycetales > Microbacteriaceae > Microbacterium. The sequence continues at coordinate 1,106 of NZ_DATEJS010000003.1, read as the reverse complement.
GGCGGCGCCCTGCTCGTGCTGGTCGCCCTCGCCCTCGGCGTCGCATCGCACATCGCCTGGGACTCCTTCACGCACGAGGGCCGGTGGGGCATGACCGAGTTCGACCTGGCCGTGATGTGGGGTCCGCTGCCGGCCTACAAGTGGCTGCAGTACGGCTCGGGCGTCATCGGCCTCGTCATCCTCGCGGTGTGGGCGGCGCTCCGGTTGCGCCGGACGCGCCCGGCCCCGCTCCGCCGTGTGCTTCCGGCGTGGATGCGCCGGACGTGGTGGGTCGCCCTGCCGGCGCTGCTCGCCGCGGCCTGGGTGGTCGGGCTCGTGCACTGGGGCCCGTTCACCGCGGACTACACCCCGCAGCACCTCGCGTACCGTGTGCTCCCCGTCGCCAGTGCGGTGTGGGCGGGGCTCGGCATCCTGCTCGCGCTCACGGTGCCGGTCGCCCGGATACGCGTTCGCGTCCGATAGTCCTGGTCGCACGCGAGATCGGCGACGGCGACACGCCCGGGGTGCGGAGACGATTCGCGGAGGGGGCGCATGCCACGTAGAGTCTTACTTGTTCGCCCCAAAGGGTAGAGCGAAGAGCCGGAAGGCCAGCTCCCCTCAAGTCGTCGAACACGATCCCCTCACAGAAGAGCAGGCCCTCGGGTCTGGTCCGAAGTGAGGTTCGTTCGTCTCCGCTCAAGCCGGTGGCGTCGCGATGAAGTCGCGACACGCCGAGTTTGACAAGCGGAAATGAGCGAGTTTAGGATAGAGAAGTTGCCCCAGTGATGAAGCGACCGGACAGGTCGCGAATGCTGGGTGCATCCGATCCTTGAGAACTCAACAGCGTGCACTTGTCAAATGCCAAATAACCTCGTCCAACCGTTTTTGGTTGGTGAGATTCCTTTGGATCAATTCATGGATTTGCCAGTAATGGCATCCTTTTTTGGTCAGTTTCGAACTCGCTGCGATCGCCTTATTCCGGTGGTTGTCGGCATTGTTTCTTTACGGAGAGTTTGATCCTGGCTCAGGATGAACGCTGGCGGCGTGCTTAACACATGCAAGTCGAACGATGAAGCCCAGCTTGCTGGGTGGATTAGTGGCGAACGGGTGAGTAACACGTGAGCAAC
>NZ_DATEJS010000002.1:0-10285 GCF_035277845.1 Microbacterium sp. | reverse complement strand
GGCGACGCGCGACATCCCGAGCGCCTGCGCGGCCTCCTGGGCCGACAGGGCACCGGCCGCGCGCAGGGCTTCGCTCACGGCGTCCAGCGTCGCCGCGGACAGGCCCTTGGGCAGCGACGGCGGCGCAGCGGAGGGATGCAGCGCGCCCAGCAGTGCATCGATCTCGGCCTGGGTTGCGGCGCCCGCGGTCGCGCGCGCACGCTCCCGGGCATCCCGGTACTGCACCAGTCGCTCCCGGAACAGCGCGAACGCGAACGGCTTCACGAGGTACTGGCTCACCCCGAGCGCGGCCATCGAGCGCACCACGTCCGCGTCGCGCACCGCCGTGATCGCGATCACATCGACGCCCGACGCATGCGCCCGCAGGTTCCGCAGCACATCCAGTCCGCTGCCGCCCGGCATCGTCATGTCGAGCAGGACGAGGTCGATCGCGAGATCGCGCTCCAGCAGCGCCACCAGCGCGGCCCGCGCACTCGAGCATTCGGCGACCACCTCGAAGCCGTCGATGCGCGCCAGGTACGACCGGTGCAACTCCAGCGCGAGGGCCTCGTCGTCGACGAGCAGCACGCGGATCATCGCCGCGCCCCCGGCAACTCGACCCGGAACGTGGTCGGCGCGGCGGCATCCAGCTCGAGCCGTCCGCCCGCCCCCGTGACCACGGACCGCGCCAATGCGAGCCCCACACCGCGCCCTTCGACGCCCGCGGGCTTGGTGGAGAACCCGTGCTCGAAGATGCGCTCGCGCAGCTCCGCCGGCACGCCCGCGCCGCTGTCCGACACGACCAGCGAGACGCCGTCCCCGGACGGCTCGAGCTCCACGCGGACCCACCGCGGCGCGGGGCCTGCGGCCGCGGCATCCAGCGCGTTGTCGATCAGGTTGCCGAGCACAGCGACCGCATCGACCGGCGGCAGCCCGGACGCGGGCGTTCCCGGCTCGATGCGCGCGGTCCAGTCGATGCCCTGCTCGCGCGCCTGCGCGGCCTTGCCGAGCAGCAGGGCGCCGATCGCCGGGTCGCCGTCGACGTTGGCGTTCACCAGGTCGACGAGGTCCTGGCTCTGCCGGGCCGTCTGCGTGAGGATCTCCACGGCCTCGTCCGCGCGCCCCAGCTCGATGAGCGCCACCGCGGTGTGCATGCGGTTGCCGTGCTCGTGGGTCTGCGCCCGCAGGGCCTCGCCGAGGGTGCGCGTGGACTCGTAGGATGCCACGGCATCCCGGATGCCGCCCGCCGGCAGATCCCCCGCCAGTCGACGCGTGGTGCGCCGTGCGACCGCGGCGACGACGAGCCCGGCGACGAGCACGGCGGCGGCCACCGTGATCGCGAACGGCAGCCGGGGGAGGATGCCGCCGCTGATGCTCTGCACGGTCACGCCGACCGACACCCAGCCGACGACCGCGCCGGCGGACAGCACCGGCACGATCGTGCGCACCGACGGGCCGAGCGTGCCGGTCACCTGCTGGGTGAGGCTGTGCGCGGTGCGCGGGATGGTGCCGATGTAGTGCTTGCCGATCTGCGCCGGGTCGGGATGGGTCACCCGGATGCCGCCCGGCGTCATGATCGTGATGAAGTCCACCCCCGTGCTCCGTCGCAGCCCCTCGGTCATCGGCTGCAGCACCGCGGTGGCCTCGGCCGGTCCCGACTGCAGCGCGGATGCCACGCCCGGCGCGACGGCGAGCGTGGCCGAGACGGTGCGGGTGAGCCGCTCCGCGTCGGCGCGGGCGGTCTGCTGCGCGTCCAGCACCAGTGACGTCGCGAGCACCACGACCACGAACACGACGACGGCGGCCACGGCCGTGAAGACGGCGGTCGCGGCGCTGCGGGGACGGGCGGGACGGGTCATGCTCCGTCCAGAGTGCCAGAGGACGGGGCCGGATGCCTGCGACCAATACGACCGCAACCGGGCAGACGACCGTGACCGGCGGCACAGTGGACGAGCCGCCACCGACGGGCGGCATCCGACATCCCCGAACACCGACGTTCCCCGGAGGCGACGATGACTCTCCTGCCACGCACCACGACGACCCGACTGCCGCGCTTGCGCCGCGGCCGCAGCTGGGACAAGCACACCTGGCTCTACCTCTCCGTGATCATCGCGGTGGCGCTCGGATGCGTCGTGGGCCTCGTCTGGCCCGACGCGGGCGTCGCCCTGAAGCCCTTGGGCGAGGCGTTCGTCGCCCTCATCCACCTCATGATCGCGCCGATCATCTTCTGCACCATCGTGATCGGTGTCGGGTCCATCGCGAAGGCGGCCACGGTCGGCAAGATCGGCGGGCTCGCCCTCGGCTACTTCCTCGTCATGAGCACGGTCGCCCTCGGCATCGGCCTGATCGTGGGCAACATCATCCAGCCCGGCAGCGGCCTGCACATGTCCGAGGCCAAGTACTCGGTCGACGGCGGCGGAGAGTCGACGCACGACTTCATCCTGGGCATCATCCCGACCACCTTCTTCTCCGCATTCACCGACGGCAACGTGCTGCAGGTGCTGTTCATCGCCCTGCTGGTCGGGTTCGCACTGCAGAAGATGGGCGCCAAGGGCGAGCCGATCCTCGGGGTCGTGAAGCAGCTTCAGACCCTCGTCTTCCGCATCCTCGGCATGATCCTGTGGCTGGCCCCGGTCGGCGCATTCGGCGCGATCGCGGCAGTCGTGGGCGGCACCGGCGCGTCGGCGATCTGGAACCTGGGCCTGCTGATGGTCGCGTTCTACATCACCTGCTTCCTGTTCATCGCCGTCGTGCTCGGCACGATCCTGCTCGCCGTCGCGCGGATCAACATCTTCACGCTCATGAAGTACCTGGCCCGCGAGTACCTGCTGATCGTCGGCACCTCGTCCTCCGAGGTCGCCCTGCCGCGCCTGATGGCCAAGATGGAGCACCTCGGGGTGTCGAAGTCGGTCGTCGGCGTCACTGTCCCGACCGGCTACTCGTTCAACCTCGACGGCACGGCGATCTACCTCACGATGGCATCCCTGTTCATCGCGGCCGGGATGGGAGCGCCGATGGCACTCCCGCAGCAGATCGGCCTGCTCGTCTTCATGATCATCGCCTCCAAGGGCGCCGCGGGCGTCACCGGTGCGGGCCTGGCCACCCTCGCCGGCGGTCTGCAGACCTACCGCCCCGACCTGGTCAACGGCGTCGCGGTCATCGTCGGCGTGGACCGGTTCATGTCCGAGGGCCGTGCGGTGACGAACTTCACCGGCAACGCGGTCGCCGCCGTGCTGATCGGCGTCTGGACCCGCCAGTTCGACGCGGACCGGGCTCGCCGGGTGCTGCGCGGCGAGCTCGCCTTCGACGAGGCATCCCTCGCGTCCGACGCGCACGGCCCCGCCACCGCCGAGCCCGCGACGTCGGCCGCCGAGCCGTCGGCCGCCGAGCCGACCGCCTCTGCCGCACTGGCATCCCGGCGCTGACGCGCCCCGGGGCCGACGCACCCCGCTGCGCGGGCTCCCCGGTGCTGACCGCCGCCCGCCCTCTCCGTTGACTTGCCCTGGATGTACGCGACACGCCGTGCGCGGTGTACATCCAGGGCAAGTCAACTGCGGCTGGTGGTGCCTGTGGATGGATTCCGAGGCTGATCCGGCATCGGTGGCATCGTCGGGGGATGACACCGCATCTCGACTTCGAACCCGCGTTCACGACGGGCGCGGGACTGCGGGCGGGATTCTCCCGCCGCGACCTCGATTCGGCCTTCTTCGAACGGCCCTTCACGGGGCTGCGCGCCGTCCGGGGTGCAGACGAGGGTGACGATGCCACGCGGCCGACGGATCGAGAACTGCAGCTGCGCGCCACCGTGCGGCGCGCCCGCCAGTTCTCCGTGCTGATGGGCGCGGCGGAGTTCTTCTCCCACACGACCGCGGCGGTGCTGTGGGGTCTCCCGCTGCCATGGGTGGATGCCGACGCGATCCATGTCTCCGTGCGTGCTCCAGGCCGCGCACTTCGGTGTGCCGGGGTGGTCGGCCACCAGCTCGCCGGTCGCGGCGTGACGGTGCAGCAGCATCCCGAGCACCATGTGCGCCTGACGTCTCCGGCCGCCACCTGGGCGCTGCTCGGAACGGTGCTCCGGCATCCGTACGACCTGGTGGCGGTGGCGGATGCCGCGCTGTGGGTCGACCGCGTTGCCGGACCGCACGGATGGATCGTCTCACCCGCGCTGGCGGGCAGAGCGGAGCTCGAGGCGTCCATTCCCTTCAAACGGAAGGGCGTGGTGGCGCTGCGCGAAGCGCTGAGCCGGGCGCGGCCGGGAGTCGCGTCGCGCCCGGAGACGTGGATGCGGCTGACGCTCGTCGACGCCGGGCTGGAGGAACCCGAGACCGACGTGGACGTCTACACCGAGTCGGGCACGTTCATCGGCTGCGTCGATCTCGCCTTTCCCGCGCGGAAGATCGCGATCGAGTACGAAGGTGACCACCATCGCATCGACAAGGCGCAGTGGAACCGCGACATCGAGAAGCACGATGCGCTGGTACGGGCCGGCTGGCGCGTCATCCGCGTCACCGCGCAGATGCTGTTCTCGGAGCCCCGCCGGCTGGTCTCGCTCACACGCAGCGCCCTGCGCCACGCCCGGTGACCCCGCACCCCCTGTTGACTTGCCCTGGATGTACGCGACACGCCGCGCGCGTCGTACATCTAAGGCAAGTCAACATCAAGAGGCTGCCGCATCGAGACGGCGCCGCACCGGGATGCTGCCGCACCGAGACGGCGCCGCACGCACCCGGGGCACCGGGCTGCGGGACTCAGATGAAGTACTCGGGGGCGGCGAGTTCGGCGCGGGTCTCGGCGCCGAGGTGGCGCGGGCGCGACTTGGCGGGGATGCCCACGATCACCGAGTCGGGCGGCGCATCCTTGGTGACGACCGCGTTGGAGCCCACCGCGCTGCGCGCGCCGATCGTGACGGGACCGAGCACCTTGGCTCCGGACCCGACGACGACGCCGTCCTCGAGGGTGGGATGCCGCTTGCCGCGGTTCCAGGTGCGGCCACCGAGCGTCACGCCGTGGTACAGCATCACGTCGTCGCCGATCTCGGCGGTCTCGCCGATCACGACGCCCATGCCGTGGTCGATGAAGAACCGGCGCCCGATGACGGCGCCGGGGTGGATTTCAATTCCGGTGAGCCACCGGGTCAGCTGCGAGCCCGTGCGCGCGACGAAGCGGAAGCCCCGCACCCACAGCGCGTGCCAGACGCGGTGCGCCCAGATGGCGTGCAGCCCGGGGTAGAGCAGTGCGAGCTCCACGGAGCCGCGCGCAGCAGGATCCCGCAGCCGTGCGGCTGCGAGATCCTCCCGCATGCGTCCTGCGACAGACAATGTCAGACCGTTTCGCGCAGGTCCTCGAAGAGGGCGGTGGACAGGTAGCGCTCGCCCGTGTCGGGCAGCACGACGACGATCTTCTTGCCGGCGTTCTCCGGGCGCTTGGCGACCTGGATGGCGGCCCACGCCGAGGCGCCGGACGAGATGCCCGCCAGCACGCCCTCGTGGGCGGCGAGGGCCCGCGACGTCGCGATCGCGTCGTCGAACTCGACCGTGACGACCTCGTCGAAGACGTCGGTGTCGAGGATCGGCGGCACGAAGTTCGGGCCGATGCCCTGGATCTTCGCGGGGCCGGTGGTGCCCTCGGACAGCAGCGGCGACGCGCTCGGCTCCACGGCGACGACCTTCACGCCGGGCTTGCGCTGCTTGAGCACCTGGCCGACGCCGGTGATCGTGCCGCCGGTGCCGATGCCGGCGACGAAGATGTCGACCTCGCCGTCGGTGTCGCGCCAGATCTCCTCGGCGGTGGTCTTGCGGTGGATCTCCGGGTTGGCCGCGTTCTCGAACTGGCTGGCCAGGATCGCACCGGGCGTCTCGGCGACGATGCGCTCGGCCTCCGCGACGGCGGTCTTCATGCCGCCGGCCGGGTCGGTGAGCACGATCTCCGCGCCGAAGCGGGCAAGCAACTGGCGGCGTTCGATCGACATCGACGACGGCATCGCGAGGATGACCCGGTACCCGCGCGCCGCGCCGGCCAGGGCCAGCGCGATGCCTGTGTTGCCCGAGGTGCCCTCGACGATGGTGCCGCCCGGCTGCAGGGCGCCCGCCTCCTCGGCCGCGTTGATGATGGCGATGCCGATGCGGTCCTTGACCGACGATCCGGGGTTGAAGTACTCGAGCTTCGCGTAGACCTCGCCCTCCGCGCCGTCGGTGACGCGGTTGAGGCGGACGAGCGGCGTGTTGCCGAACGCGGTGGTGATGTCGGAGTGGATGCCGGGCATGGCGGGCCTTTCCTGAAGCACATGTCAGTTGGTTGCCTCAGCCTAGGCCCGGCTTCATAGGCCGCGCCGATTTGTGACGCTGTGCGACATCCGCACGCGCGCATCCGAGAATGGAGGGATGCCGCACCCCGCCGACTCCGCAGATCCCGACTCCGCCGTCGACCTGTCCGCCCTGCTGCGGGACGCGGCGCAGACGCTCGCCGCCGCGGGCGTCGCCGATCCGCAGGTGGATGCCGAGCTGCTCGCCGGCCACGTGCTCGGCGTCGGACGCGGTCAGGTGCAGGCGGCATCCGTCCGCGGCGATCACGTCGCCGCGGCCGACCGGGCGGCGTTCGAGGCGCTCGTCGCCCGCCGGGCCTCCCGCGAACCGCTGCAGCACCTCACCGGCCTCGCGCCCTTCCGGCACCTGGAGCTGCATGTCGGCCCGGGGGTCTTCGTGCCGCGCCCCGAGACCGAGGTGCTCGCCCAGCTGGCGATCGACGCGCTGCGGCAGGTCGCGTCCGAGGCGCCGGTGGCCGTCGACCTCGGCAGCGGCAGCGGCGCGATCGCGCTGGCCATGGCCACCGAGGTACCGTACGCCCGCGTGCACGCCGCCGAGCTGTCCGCCGAGGCGATCGCCTGGACGCGGCGCAACGTCGACGCGTTCGCACCCGAGGTGACCCTCGTGCAGGCGGACCTCGCCGACGCGTTCCCGGAGCTCGACGGCGTCGTCGACGTGGTGGCGTCCAACCCGCCGTACGTGCCGGACGACGCGATCCCGCGCGACCCGGAGGTGCGCCTCTACGATCCGCCGCGTGCGCTGTACGGGGGAGCGGACGGCCTGGATGCCATCCGGGTGCTCAGCCGCACCGGCCTGCGCCTGGCGCGTCCGGGCGGGTTCCTCGCCATCGAGCACGGCGAGTGGCAGGGCGAGGCGGTGCGCGCCATCCTCACCGCCGACGGCTGGCGCGCCGCCGCGACGCATCCCGACCTCACACTGCGCGACCGCGTGACCACCGCGATCCGTCCCTGAGCACGACCTGACCGCGATCCGCCGCGAAAATCCCGGCCGGCCCGGCGGCCCGGTCCGTTTCGAAGGGATCGCTGACCCGCTTCACGGGCGCCGCCGCGCCGCCTCGATAGACTGGAGCACGACATGTCCTCCCTCTTTGACTGCGCCGACCAGACGCAGCTGCTGACCGGCATGCGCCAAGCGCGCCAGGCCGTCGGTCGCGGCGACCTCATCGTGCTGCCCACCGACACCGTGTACGGCATCGGCGCCGACGCCTTCAACGCCGTCGCGGTCGGGCGCCTCCTCGCAGCCAAGGGCCGCGGGCGGCAGCAGCCGCCGCCGGTGCTCGTGGCCGGGCGCACCACGATGCAGGCGCTCGTCGCCGAGGTGCCCGACGCCGTCGACCGGCTGGTCGAGGCGTTCTGGCCCGGCGGCCTCACCATCGTGCTGCCGTCCCAGCCGTCGCTCACGTGGGACCTCGGCGACACGCACGGCACCGTGGCGGTGCGGATGCCGGCGCACTCCCTCGCGCTGGAGCTCCTCGAGGAGACCGGCCCGCTGGCGGTCTCCAGCGCCAACCTCACCGGCCAGGCGGCCGCGATCACCGCGTTCGACGCCGAGGCGATGCTCGGCGACAGCGTCTCCGTGTACCTCGACGCCGGCACCAGCCTCACCGGCGTCGCCTCGACCATCGTCGACGCCACGAGCCTCGTCGGGGGAGCGGATCCCGTCATCCGGGTGCTGCGCGAGGGCGCGATCGGCCGCGATCGGCTCCGGGAGGTCGTCGGCGAGCTGCTGGAGCCCGATCCCGCCGACGATGCCGCGTGAAGCAGTATCTGTTCACCGTCCTCCTGACGGCCACGGTGACCCTGGTGCTGTCGTGGTCGGTCTGGCAGCTCGCCCTGAAGTACAAGCTGTATCCGGGCATCCGCGCGCGTGACGTCCACACCACGCCCACGCCGAGGCTCGGCGGCATCGCCGTCTTCCTCGGCATCGCGGCGTCCATGGCGGTCTCCGCGGGCAACCCGTACTTCGCGATCGTCTGGTCCGACCCGCAGCAGATGATCGCGATCCTCGTCGCGATGGCGCTGACCGTGCTCGTCGGCGTCGCCGACGACATCTGGGACCTCGACTGGTTCATCAAGCTCGGCGCGCAGTTCCTCGCCGCAGGCATCGTGGCCGGCTGGGGGCAGCTGCAGATCTACGCGCTGCCCATCGGCGGCATGACCGTCGTCTCCGGTCCGGTCGGCTTCGCGATCAGCGTGCTCGCCATCGTCGTGGTCATGAACGCGGTGAACTTCATCGACGGCCTCGACGGGCTGCTCACCGGCGTCTGCCTCATCGCGAACGCGATCTTCTTCGTCTACTCGTACCTGCTGGTGCGCGACATCGGCGCCAGTACCTACTTCAACCTGGCATCCTTCCTCGCGGCCACGCTCGTGGGCGCGTGCGCCGGCTTCCTTCCGCTGAACTGGAGCAAGGCGAAGATGTTCATGGGGGATGCCGGAGCGCTGCTCATCGGTCTGCTCATGGCGACCTCGGCTCTCGCCATCACTGCGCAGTACCCGACGCTGACCGGTGCCGACTTCGGCCGCTCGCAGCTGCTCGGTGCCTTCATCCCGATCCTGCTGCCGATCGCGGTGGTGATCCTGCCGCTGATCGACTTCGGCTCCGCCGTCGTGCGGCGGCTGTGGGCCGGGAAGTCGCCGTTCTCGCCGGACCGCAAGCACCTGCACCACAGGATGCTGGACATGGGCCACAGCGACCGTGCGGCCGTGCTCATCTTCTACGCGTGGACCGCGATCATCGGGATCGCCGTGCTGCTCATGTACCTCGCCTCGCGCCAGGACTGGCCGGGAGCGTACTGGATCGGTGTGGTCTACGGCGTCATCGGCGCCGCCGCCTGCCTCGTCGTGACCGTCGCGCCGCGTCGCCGCACCGCCCGCAAGACCGCACCCCGACCGGAGGCCGCCGCATGACCGCTGACCAGAACCCGAATGCGATCCTGCGCTCGACGCTGCGCTGGAGCCTGGTGATCGAGGGGATCCTCGCGGTGGTCGGCGCCGGGATCGGCTTCGCCGTCGCCGGCACCCACGGGCTGTGGAGCGCGCTCATCGGCGTGCTGATGGCGGCCGTGTTCCTCGGACTGACCGCGGTGACCATGCTGATCGGGGCCCGGGTCGGCGGGGGAGAGCTGCTGTCCACGGCCTATTTCGCGATCGTGCTCGGCGGCTGGTTCGTCAAGGTCGTGGTGTTCTTCATCGTGCTGCTGACCCTGCGCGGCCAGCCCTGGATCGCCCCTTTGGTATTCTTCTTCGCCGCGGTCGCGGGGGTGCTGGTTTCGCTCGTGGTGGACATCGTGGTGTTCGCACGGGCCCGTGTGCCCTACGTCGGCGACGTGGAACTGCCCACGACCGACCCGGATGGTATACCATCTGACGATGGCTCGGGTTCGTGAACCTGAACATTTCTTGATAGGCTAGGCGAGGCCGTTGAACCTGGGCGCACTGCATGCGCGCCCGGAGTGCCGGCCGAAAAACACATTCGCCGTCGCATCGCTTTCGCGGTGCCCCGAAGCCGGAGCCTCACGCTGTTTACCCACGTCGCTTCACTGATCGCCAACGCCGCGACCGATGACTCCGGGTTTCACGGCCCGTCCATCGATGACTTCTTCCCGCCGGCTCTCCTGTTCCAGGGAACGCCCTTCGAGCTGAACCGCATGATGGCGATCCGCATCCTCGTGGTCGTCGTGCTTCTGCTCATCATGTGGCTCGCCACCCGCAACATGAAGGTGGTGCCGGGCCGCGGACAGGCCGCCTTCGAGGCGATCTTCATGTTCGTCCGCAAGGGCGTCATCTACGACAACCTCGGCGAGGAGATCGGCCGTCGCTACGAGCCGATCATCATGACCTTCTTCTTCCTCATCTTCGGGATGAACCTGGTCGGGTCGATTCCCGGCCTGCAGCTGGCCGGCACCGCGGCGATCGGCCTGCCGATCGTGATGGCGATCATCGCCTGGGTCATGTTCATCTACGCCGGCTTCCGGGAGAAGG
>NZ_DATEJS010000001.1:0-8685 GCF_035277845.1 Microbacterium sp. | reverse complement strand
CCGCAGCGCGGCGGCCTCGTTCGCGAACCCGAAGCCGTCCAGCGCGGATGCCACGGCATCCACTTCGGCGGAGTCCACCGCCCGGCGCCGGCGCGGCTCCATCTGCCGGGGCGGGGCGAGCCGGGCGCGCATGCGGATGCCGTCGGCCCGGGTGGCCCAGGTCTCGCTGCCGAGCGCGCGGAACCGCTTCGCCGCGATCGCCGCCGTGCGCGCCGCCGCGGGGGCGTCGTGGCTGAGCTGGGAGCGGGCGAGCTGGAATTCCGCCTCGGCTCGGGACTGCGGCATCCGGTGCCGGCCGAACACCGGGGCGACGGAGGCGAGCACCTGCTCCGCCTCGCTCGTCAGTCCGGCGTCGCGCAGGGCCTCCGCCCGGTCGGTGTCGCCGATCGCGACGGTGACCGGCGTGGTTCCGGCCAGCGGACGCGCCGCGTGCATGCCCTCCAGCGCCCCGACCAGGTCGCCCATGATCAGCCGCACGTACGCGCGGTTGTGGAGCGCCTGCCCGCACTCCACCTCGGCGCTGTGCCGCCGGAACGTGTCGATCGCGTGGTCGAGGTCGTCGACGGCCTCGGCGAACTCGTTGAGCTGCATCTCGACGATGCTGCGATTGACGCGGATGCGGGCGCACTCCACGGTGTCGTCCTTCATCCGCCCGATCGCGTCGGTGAGCCACTGGCTCGCCTCGCGCGCACGGCCGCCGTACATCGCCAGCACGCCCATCTGCCCGAGCAGGGCGGCGTGGGTGTCGGAGGTGGTGCCGGGCAGGTCGAGTGCCGACCGGCAGACGCGCTCGGCGTCGTCCGGGTGCCCGGTGCGCTGCAGGATGACCGCACGCGTGCCGAGGATGCGGGCGCGCGTGTCGACGCTCGTCGCCCGCGACTCTGCGAGGTCGAGCGCGTGCGCGGCCTCCGCATACTGTTCGCGCATGCTCAGTGCGACCGCGCGTCGATGCAACTGTGCGGCCGACTGCGCCATCCTCACATCATCCCGCACCCCGCCCGTGCGAGGGGTTCTGACAGGCCCTACGAGCCCACGTGACACGGCCCCATCTTCGCGAGGCGCGCGAACACCTCGCCCTCGGCCACCCGCAGCAGCTCGATCCGCTCCGCGACGGACATCTCGCCCGCCATCAGGTCGGCGGTGATGCGGGCCGCGATCTCGCCCGCGACGTAGGGAGCGGCGAACGACGTGCCGCTCCACACCGCGAATCCGCCCACGTAGTCGTCCGGGTCGACCGTCTCACGGCGGAGGCCCCCGAGGTCGTCCCGCACGGCCGGCTGCGAGCCGCCCCGGAAGGGCGGCGAGCAGCTGAGCACGCTCGTTCCGGGGGCGTACGTCTTCACCCACGGCCCCAGGTTGCTGAACAGCGCCATCGTGCGATTCGGGTTGAGCGCCCCGACCGAGATGTGCGGGGCGGCCTTCTTCGGGTTGTCGACGGTGAGCTGCGCGCCCGGCCACATCCACAGCGCGGCCGGGAACGACGGCCGGTTGGTCGCGTCGTTGCCCGCCGAGCACACCACGGCGCAGCCGCGACGCCGGGCGAGGGCCAGCAGCCGCCCCAGCGTGTCGTCGTAGAGCTCGTCCTCCGGCGTCTCGTGGTAGTACCCGAGGGAGAGATTGATCACGTCGATCTGCTGTCCGCCGGGGCTCGACATCCACTTCACGAGGGTGCGCACCGCGAGCATGAACTGCGCCTCGAGCATCTGCCCCTGGCTGTCGCAGATGCGCACCGCGATGATGTCCGCCTCCGGTGCGCGCTGGCGCACGATGCCGGACACGAACGTCCCGTGCCCGGCGGCGGGATCGAGCGCCCCGTCGAGCGGGCCCGCGACATCGCCGGTGACCTCCGGGTCGGTCGCGTGATCCGACAGCCCGATGACCTTGCCGTCGTACTTCGGATACGTGGTCACGATGCCGGCCGGCAGCCAGGGATGCTCCCCGCAGCCGGTGTCGAGCACCGCGACGACGGGCCGGCGTCCCCCCGCGCCGACCGTGCCCCGCCGCTCGGGCGCATGCCCGGCGTAGTCCACCACCTCCCGTCCGCCGCTGCCCGGCACCGCGTACGACGAGGTTCCCGGGGCGTTCGTCATCCCGTAGGGGTTGGTCATCCCGTACGGGTTCGTCATGCCGTACGGGTTCGTCATCCCGTACGGATTGGTCATGCCGTACGGTCCACTGGTGAGGATGTGGTCGAGCGCCACGCCGCGGAGGTCGCGCCCCGCCAGCATCCGCGCCCGCTGCAGCAGACGCCACGCGTCGACCGGCGGATCGGGGATGCTGCCGCCCTGCGGATTGGCCACCGACAGGATCTGCACGCGGTGGATCGTCGGCACGCCGAACGCGTCCCGGTTGCGCTGCTCACGCGCGACGGCCTCGTCCGGCTCGAGGGGCGAGCCGTCGATGTTCTGCAGCCGGATCTGCCAGCCGAACTCCGCCGCCGCCTCCCGCAGCACGCCCAGACGCCCCTCGAGATCGCCGGCGTCGGTGACGAGCAGATGGTCGGGCGCATACGCGGTCGGGTACGCGGTGATGCCGGGCACGGGCTCGCTGCGCGGGTCCAGCGGCACGCCGAGGGCCCGGGCGGCGTCGTACCGGGCTCGCCAGTCCGGCAGACCGTCTCCCGGGCCGGGAACGGGGTCACTCATCTTCTCTCCTGGGGTGAGAGGGATGCCGCCTCACGCGGGCATCACACTTCGAAATGGGGCGTCTGGAACTGCCGCTGCCCGTCGTCGTCGCCGGTCGCCTGCACGGTGAGGCGCACGACGCTCATCCCGCTGCCGATGCCGTCGAAGGCGAAGCGGCCGTTGGCGTCCGGCTCGGTCGAGTGCTCGCCGCCATCCTGCACCAGTGTGACGCCGGCGGTCGGCGCGTCCACCCATCCGTCGACCCGGTGCGATCCGTGATCGGTGCGGGTGATGTGCAGCAGCACGGTGACGGTGCCGTCGCTGAACTGCAGCGTCAGGGTCTCGACGTCGCCGCGCACGGCGGCCTTCTCGGTCTCGATGAGGGTCAGCAGGGCGTACTCGCGGCCGAGATCCTCGACGGCGATGGCCGCCACCATCCGGTCGATGAGGTCGGCGGGCGCCGGGTCGACCGCGGCCCACATCGCCCGCATGCGGGCGAAGAGCGCGGCATCCTGTGCGAAGTCGTCCGCGTGGGTGTCGGCGGTCATGTCAGTCCCCTTTCGAATCCGTCACCGTCAAGCAGTGCGCGCAGCTTCACGAGGCACCGCTGCCGGGTGGGCCCGATCGAGCCGACCGGCATGGACAGGTCGGCGGCGATGCGCGCGTAGTCGGGCCGGTCTTCGAAGGCGATCACCCGCAGCAGGCGCTGGCAGCGCTCGTTCAACTGCCCGACCGCCCGCCACAGCGCGCGCTGCTGGTCGGTGAGCACGGCGGCGTGCTCGGCGGGCTGCGCGGTCGGAAGCCGGGGCTCCAGGCTCTCGGTCTCGGTCGGGTCGGCGCGGCGCTGCAGCTTGCCCACCCGCCACGCCTCACGGCGCGCGCACATGGTCAGCCAGCCCGAAACGGCCCGCGGATCGGCGATCGACTCATGCCGGCGCACCAGGGTCATCCAGGTCGTCTGCACCACGTCCTCGGCGAGCGCCCGGTCCAGCCCGTACGCCCGCACCACGTGCCAGAGCACCGGCGTCATGAGCCGGACGAGGCCGTCCATGGCCCGCGTCTCGCCGCCGCGCCACCGCACGAACAGATCGGCTGCCTGCTCCCAGCGCGACGGCACCACAGAATCGCCGGATGCCGCAGCAGGGTGATCGGGTTCTGCTCCCAGCTGCGGGTCCGACCGATCAGCGTCGGTCATAGTGCCCATTGTGTCCACAACTGACAGGAGCGCACCAGAGGCGCCCTGATACATGTGTCGCGCCGAAACAGCGCCTCCGCCCCTCGTGACAGCCCGGTCATAGACTCAGGTGCATGACGGTGCTCTACATCTCGGCTCGCCCGCAGGCGGTCGCCGCCGATGCAGAGTTCGAGTCGTTCCGCGCCGCCGCCCGCGTCGACGACGCCGACATCCGGCGCCACGACCTGGTGAGCGAGGCGCTCGTGATCCAGCCCGACGTCACCGCGGTCGTCATCGGCGGCAGCCCGTACAACGTCACCGATCCCGAGTCCAGCAAGACGGATGCGCAGCGGCGCGGCGAAGAGCACCTCGACCGGCTCGCGGTCGCGTGCGCCGACGGCGTCGGGCCGGCCGTGCTGTTCACCTGCTACGGCATCGGGGTCGCGGCCCGTGCCCTCGGCGGCGAGGTCACGCGCGCCTTTCCCGAAGACACCGGCACGGCGGTCGTCGAGCTGACCGATGCCGGGCAGCACGACCCGATCTTCGGCGGGCTCGCGACGCGCTTCAACGCGCTCACCACCCACAAGGAGGGATGCGTCGCTCCCCCGCCGGGCGGCGAGCTGCTGGCCACGAACACGGCGTGCCCCGTGCAGGCGTACCGCGTCGGCGAGCGCCTCTACGCGACGCAGTTCCACCCGGAGCCGACGGCCAAGGCGTTCGCCGAGCGGATGGACATCTACCGCAACGACGGCTACTTCCCCGCGGCCGACTACGACGTGCTCGCCGCCCGCGTGCTGCGGACGTCGGTCACCGAGCCCCTGCGCATCATCCGCGAGTTCATCCGCCGCTTCACGTAGCCCGCGGTCGTCGAGCGAGCGAAGCGAGACGAAACGCGGATGATCTCGCGGATTCGCGTTTCGACTCGTCGCTGTGCTCCTCGCTCAACGACCGGGGTGGGCCGACCGCGCTACAGGGCCGGGTCGACGGTGCGGTCGGAGCCGGCCGGGCGTTCGCGATGCTCGCGCAGCACGGCGAGGGCCCGGGTGTCCAGGGTCACCGAGGCTCCGGGCGGCACCGGTCCGTCCCCGACGAGCTCGCCGCCGGTGTCGACGAGCACATCCCACAGCGGCGACCCGGCGACCGCCGGCAGGGTGAAGTCGATGGGGGCGTCCCCGGCGTTGAACAGCACGATGAAGTGCGTGTCGGTGATGGGCTGCCCGCGCCGGTCCCGCTCCCGGATGCCCTGTCCGTTCAGGAACACGCCGACGGCCCGCCCGAACCCGGACTCCCAGTCCTGCGGCTCCATCACCGTGCCGTCCGGCCGCAGCCAGGCGATGTCGGGGATGCGCGCCGCGGGATCGCGCGGGACATCCGGGTCGACCGGCGTCGCCGGCCGCCCGTCGAAGAACCGGCCGCGGCGGAACGTGGGATGCTCCCGGCGCAGCCGCGACAGCGCCGACGTGAACTCGACGAGGGCGGTGTCGACGTTCGCCCAGTCCACCCACGTGGTCTCGTTGTCCTGGTTGTAGCCGTTGTTGTTGCCGCGCTGGGTGCGGCCGAGCTCGTCGCCGTGCAGCAGCATCGGCACGCCCTGGCTGAGCAGGAGCGTCGCCAGGAAGTTGCGCTGCTGCCTGGCACGCAGCGCCAGCACCGCGGCATCCTTCGTCTCGCCCTCGACGCCGCAGTTCCACGATCGGTTGTCGTCGGTGCCGTCGCGGCCGTCCTCGCCGTTGGCGTCGTTGTGCTTCTGGTCGTACGACACGAGGTCGCGGAGCGTGAAGCCGTCGTGCGCGGTGACGAAGTTGATGGATGCCACGGGGCGGCGGCCGGAGTGCGCGTACAGGTCGCTCGACCCGGTCAGCCGCGAGGCGAACTCGCCGAGCGCCTGCGGCTCGCCGCGCCAGAAGTCGCGCACGGTGTCGCGGTAGGTGCCGTTCCACTCCGTCCACTGCGGCGGGAAGTTGCCCACCTGGTAGCCGCCCGGGCCGACGTCCCACGGCTCGGCGATGAGCTTCACCTGCGACACCACCGGGTCCTGCTGCACCAGCTCGAAGAACGTGGACAGCTTGTCGACGTCGTAGAACTCGCGGGCGAGGGTGGCGGCCAGGTCGAACCGGAACCCGTCGACGTGCATGTCCAGCACCCAGTACCGCAGCGAGTCCATGATCAGCTGCAGCGTGTGCGGGTTGCCGACGTTCAGGCTGTTGCCGGTGCCCGTGTAGTCGGTGTAGTACCGCTTGTCGTCGTTCTGCAGCTTGTAGTACGCCGGGTTGTCGATGCCGCGCATCGAGAGGGTCGGTCCCAGGTGATTGCCCTCCGCGGTGTGGTTGTACACCACGTCGAGGATCACCTCGATGCCGGCCTGGTGCAGCGACTTCACCATGGCCTTGAACTCCTGCACCTGGTCGCCGCGGTGCCGGTCGCTCGCGTACGTGTTCTGCGGGGCGAAGTACGAGATCGTGTTGTAGCCCCAGTAGTTCGACAGCCCCTTCTTCTCCAGCGTGTCGTCGTCGACGAACTGGTGCACCGGCATGAGCTCGATCGCTGTGACGCCGAGCCGCTGCAGATGCGCGACGATCGCCGGGTGCGCGATGGCGGCGTAGGTGCCGCGGATCGCCTCGGGGATGTCCGGATGCCGCATCGTCAGACCCCGCACGTGGGCTTCGTAGATGAGCGTCTCGTTGTACGGCGTGCGCGGCGGCCTGTCGCCGCCCCAGTCGAAGAACGGGCTCACCACGACGCCCTTGAACATGTCCGCGGCGGAGTCGTCGTTGTTGCGCTTGTCGGGGTTGCCGAACTCGTACGCGTACACCGACTGACCCCAGGTGACCTGGCCGTCGACGGCCTTCGCGTACGGGTCGAGCAGCAGCTTGTGCGGGTTGAACCGGCAGCCGGATGCCGGATCGTCCGGACCGTAGACGCGGTATCCGTACCGCTGTCCGTGGCCGACCTGTGGCAGGTAGGCGTGCCAGACGAACGCGTCCTTGTCGACGAGGTCGACGCGGGTCTCGTTGCCGGCCGAGTCGAACAGGCACAGTTCGACGCGTTCGGCCCCTTCGCTGAACAGCGCGAAGTTCGTGCCGTTGCCGTCGAAGGTCGCGCCCAGCGGGTACGCGGTTCCGGGCCAGGACTCCACAGGCATCCTCATTCCGTCGCTTCGGGTGGCGACCGGCTCACTGTACCGCCCCGGCCCCGATGCGCGACCGGCGGCGATGGCTCGAGGCGCTAGCGCGGCGCGGCCTCGCGTTCGGGCAGGGCGAGCACCACGCCCGCGCCGCCCGCGACGAGCCCGACGAGGGCCAGCCACCAGACTGCACCGCTCACCGCGCCGACGATGTCGGGCTGGCCGAACATGCGCGCGAGCCCCCAGGGCAGGGCGCTCACGTGGTCGGTCCAGTCGTGCAGCACGTGCCCCGGTCCGACGAGCCCGATCACGGCGCACGTCACCGCCAGTCCGGCGCCCGACGCGGCCAGCACGATGCCGATCGCCCGGCGCACGCCGAACCGCGGGAACAGCGCCCAGGCCGCGACGACGAAGGTCCACAGGAAGCCGGCCGTCGAGATCATCATGTAGACGCGCGTCACGCCGACGCCGTAGGGATACCCGAACGACAGCGGCAGCAGGGTGAACGCGCACCGCATGACGATGACGCCGCCGACGGCGGCGATGAGCGCCCACGGCGAGCGCTTCTGCATCCACAGCTCGGCGACCACGGCGAACACGAGCCAGCCGCCGAGGGTGACGACCAGCTGTGCCACGGAGTGGCCCGACGACTGCAGGAACCGGGTGACGGTGAGCACCCCGATCGGGATGACGAGCATCAGCGTGCGGTCGAGCTGCAGCATCCCGAGTGTCGACTCCCGCGCCCGCCACGGGCGGAAGGTCGCGATCCACGTGGCACGTGCGGCGCTCGCGCCGGGCCGGCCGACGAGGCTGGTGCGCGCCGAGATCATCCCGATCACGATCCACGCGATGGTGAGAACGAGCAGGATGCGGGCCGCCCAGGTGTGCACGGCATCCGGCACGACGCCCGATCCGATCGCGTACGGCGGCACCCGCATGGCCACCCACCCGCCGATGACGAGCAGCACGGCGAACACGACGGCGGCGGTGATGCCCCGTCTCACCGCGATCGCCATCCGCTCAGCATAATGGCGCGGATGCATGCGCAATGACGGCGTCATCCGCCTTCACAATGCGAAATCATGGGACACGCAAGGGCGGGTCATCGACGCCGGAGATAGCGTGGATGGATCGCGGCGATCCGGGCGGTCCCGGGCTCCGGTTCATACCGGCCAGCGTTGCGGGTTCGACCCCCGCCGTCGCGTCCACGAAGACCTCTGCTCAGGCGATACCGCCGGCGGGGAGCAGCTCGCCGATCAGGGTCTCCACGCGGGCGCGGATCTCGTCCCGGATGCGTCGCACGGTCGCGGCATCCTGACCGGCCGGGTCGTCGAGCACCCAGTCCTCGTAACGCTTGCCGGGGAAGATCGGGCATGCGTCGCCGCAGCCCATGGTGATCACCGCATCCGACTCCTTCACCGCGTCGACGGTGAGAAGTTTCGGGGTATTCGACGCGATGTCGATGCCCTCCTCCGCCATCGCGGCCACCGCGACCGGGTTGATCTGATCCCTGGGCTCGGAGCCGGCCGAGAGCACCTGGATCCGGTCGCCGGCGAGGGCCTGCAGATAGCCGGCGGCCATCTGGGAGCGGCCGGCGTTGTGCACGCAGACGAACAGAACTGTCGGCTTGTCGGTCATGGGCGGGTCCTCTCACGGGTGCTCTCGTGTCCATCTTGACGAGCCGAATACAGCTCAGTCAAGATTGAGGCGATGAACGTTGAGCAAACGCTGTCGGTGGAGGATCGGGCACGGAAGCATGCCGC